>JAYVDI010000327.1:0-22172 GCA_043749505.1 Schlesneria sp.
GTTTTGAAATGCCCTCTAAGCGCCTCGCTCGCTACTTCGCTTCGGTGGCGCTGCGGGCGACGGGGATGGAACGACTCGGGGCCGCGACGGCTTTGAGGAGCGAGACCGTGAGCAGTCCGTCACGAGTCTCGGCGCGAATAGCATCGGCGTTGACGGCGGCGGGAAGCGGGATGGCTCGCTCGAAGCGCAGGCTCGTCCGTTCGGAGAGATGCACGCGGGGACAGGCTTCCTCGGGAAGACCGTGGCCCGCGCGAGCTGCCTTCACCGCGAGCATGTTGCCCGTGAGAGACAACTCGACCGCCTCGGCCACAACGCCGGGGAGGTCGATCAGTACAAGAACTTCTTCCGCCAATTCAATCACGTCAATGGCGGGGACGGTCGGTCGCGAGGCCCCCAACAGACCCAGTGTTTCCAACGCGCGCTCACCCGTCGATTTGGCCGCATCAATCCAGCGGTCCATCTCGTGACGCATCCGGTCCAATGGGGGCGGAACGTTCTCAGCAGGACGATTCGATTCGGCGGAGCTGTCTGACATGGCGGGTTCCTGACTAGGTGTGAGCTTCGCAGCAGTAGGGTGCGTGGAGTCTTTGTCGGAAAACTATCAGCCGGAACGCGCTAGCGGCCGGTTTCTGCGGGAAACCGTGGGCTAGCGCCCAGCGGCTGATAGTTTTCCGACAAAGACTAGCTGGTGGTGACCTGAATGCGTCGCGGTTCCGCCTTCGGAACGCGGGGCAGGACGACCTCCAGCACACCCTGATTCAGCTTGGCGGTCACTCGCTCGTGATCGACTTCATCGCTGAGGATGAACGAACGCAAAAAATGGCCGAGGGCGTACTCTTGGTGAATCAACCGGGCATTCGGTGGCAACACATGATTCACCCGGCCGAACAGCGTGAGCTTGTTGTCCTGAACCTGAAGCTCCAGCGTACCGAGAGTGACACCCGGCAGATCAGCTTGAAGAACGAGTCCATCAGGCGTTTCAAAAATGTCGATCGGTGGAGTGAAAACGACCGGATCAACGGGCAGCTCCGCATTGCGGTTCGGTTCGGGAGAACTTGTTTTGACGATCTCGTTGGACATGGTCAGGGCCTTGAAGGGAAGCGTGAAATGCATCTCATTCCGCGTTGCCGTCGGAGACTTGAATCTGCCTGGGAATGGAGGCCGGTGCTTTGGGGAGCCGCACCTTCAAGACACCGTTGGTGAACTCGGCGCTCAGCTTGTCTTCTTGAATCAGCGTGGGAAGAGTCAGCGAACGCTGCCAACTTCCCTGCGGTCGTTCTTGTCGGCGGTAGTGATCGTCGGTGATGCCCTCCGCGCCAGTCCGCTTCCCCTTGAGAGTCAGCACACCGTCAGCGACGAGAACTTCCAAGTCCTCGGCGCGCGTCCCCGGTAGCTCGGCGGTCAGCAGGAGTTCGTCATCGACTTCGTAGACGTTGACGGGCGGGTACTGCCTCCCGAATCGAAGCCCCTGAAACGACAGCGAGACGCTGGCCAGCAACCGATCCACTTCCCGTTCGAGATCGCGAAAGGGATCCCAAGCCTGTCCCCAACGAAAGATCGCCATGACTCACAACTCCTCGAAGCATTCACCGACGCGGCTCATTGAAGCCTGACGCGCAAGCGAAGGATGCCCGGCAACACGGAACCCTTCGCTTGCGCGTCAGGCTTCAATCGTCAGCACGGGTTTTCCTTTCCGCTCGCCGCTCACAATACAACCCGCTCGACCGCAAACAACATACCGGCACCGGTCAGCATGTCGCACTCAATCAATCTCACCCGCCGTCCGCCACAGAACCGAACTATTTTCCATACGGCGACGATCTTAATGAGCGAGGAAGGGCCGGGGAGCCGCCACCAATCACTTCGTCGCAAACGGCAACTCGACAGACAAGCCCCTGCCAATGTGACAGCAGTTGATCTGGAAACAGTTCCCTTGGATGTTCGGGGCTGTTCGTGCAGACTTCGCCCCACGATGACCAACGACCAGACTCTCCCCAATGATGGAGCCTGCCCAACCATGACCCCTCTCAATTCCCATCACGCGGTCTACGTCGGCAGCTTTGACCCGCTGACGCTTGGGCACCTCGACATCATCCGCCGCGCGGCGACGATCTTCGACACGCTGACCGTGGGGATTGGGATCAACCCCGACAAGCGGCCGCTCTTCTCACCGGAAGAGCGGTTGGAGCTAACGACTCAAGTTCTCAAGCCATTTGCCAACGTTCAGGTCCGGTGCTTTGAAGGGCTGACGGTCGAGTTCATCCGACAATGCGGTGCCCGCGTCCTCGTTCGCGGTGTGAGAACACTGTCAGACATCGAGACCGAGTTCACGATGACTCTGGCCAACCGGGCACTCGATCCCGAGATTGATACGGTCTTCCTGATGGCCAGCGAACGTTACACGCACATTTCCAGCAGCCTCATCAAGCAGATCGCTCAACTGAGCCAACGCAGCACGATGGAGAAGCTGCGCGACTTCGTGCCCCCCGAAATCGTCGAGCCGCTCATCCGCAAATACCGACCGAGCGATGCAGCTTCGTCGAAGTAATGCGAAAGGATGGTTGGAACAGACTTGCTCCAACCTCATGCGACCACGAATTGAAGGGCTCTTGGCGAGCCGCACGCCGTAAGGCGGTGGGCTTCATCCGACGATCAAGAACCCGCAGCCTTACGGCATGCGGCTCGCCAATGTCTCCACTCAGCCTGCGGTCAACATCACTCCAACTGGCAGCGTGGGCGGACCGGGAAAACAGGGGTGTGCGCTCATGAGAGCAAAAACTACACTCGGCTCGACGAGTGATGCTTTACCTCGCACGGTCAGAATTGCTTCGTTTAACCGCGTCAGCAACGGCCCGCGCATTGGACGCGGGACACGCCATCGACGCGCGGGGCGTTGCCCACGCGGTTAAACAAAAATCACCCGCCACAAGGTCGTGACGGGAACATTGCACAGAGACAGGTGGAAGGATTCGCCGATGATCGTGTTTACAGGGAGTGGCCGAAGCGGAACCGGGCTGTACTCCAAAATTTTCAATGCTCATCACGAGTACAACGTGCGAGGCTTGGTCGGTCAGTTGAGAGCCTTGCCCGGCTACTACAACGCGCCGTCGGATCTCCTCGCCGACATCAGGCTCCGCCGGGCGATGATGAAGACTCATCTCGCGGGAGTCGATCTCGCGGCCTTTCGCGATTCGAGCAATCCCTACGTTCACTTCCTCGACGTGATGCACGAGATCGACCCCAGCGTCCGCATCGTGCTGGGAGTCCGTGACGGCCGCGACTTCGCCCGCAGTGGCATCACACGCGGCTATCACTTCCCCGATGGTCACGTCAGTTTGGGTGGCCTGAAACCGGTGGCGCGCGCCGTCTGCCGCTTATTCGGACATCACCTTCCCGGACGTTATTCGGGGTTCGGATTGCAGCCCGAAGGAACCGACCCGTGGTTCGACCAATGGCCGACGATGACTCCCGTCGAAAAGATGGCGTGGCTCTGGCAGAACCGGAATGAGAAAGCTCTGACCCGCCTTCAATCCGTCCCGCGAGACCAATGGACGATCGTTCGCCTCGAAGACCTCAGCGGCGAATCCGAGCGAGGTCGAGCAGAGCTTCAACGGCTGGAAGAGTTCCTTGGGATCAAAGGCGATCCACAGTGGCTGACTCAAAAATACAACCACTCTCAATCGTTCGGCTTCCCTGACAAGGCCGATTGGCCAGAGGCCGACATTCGTAGTTTCTACCGCATCGCTGGCTCCACGATGGAAAAGCTCGGCTACAGAACGGAGCCGGTGGCAAGTTGAACAGAGATCGCGTCGAAAGGAGACGCGGCACTCCGTGACTCGAATTCGAGCCACGGAGTGTCGCGTCCACTTTGTCGTTTCGCGTCCAAAACTGCTGTTGCATTGACGATAAACGACAACTACAAGCTCGCCGTCGAAACGCCGTTGTTCCAACTCTGATTGAGGTTCCGAGGCCACAGCCTCATCGCACTCGTGGAGCGAGTCTCCTCAAACCAGAACTTGGAAGCTCGAAACAAACAATTGCCAACGCTGCTCATTGAGTCTGCCAGGGAGGGCAACATGCGCGTGGTCTTGCTCGCGGGGGGAATGGGAACGCGGCTCCAAGAGGAGACCGTTGCCCGTCCCAAGCCGATGGTTGAAATCGGTGGCAAGCCGATTCTCTGGCACATCATGAAGCATTTCGCTCATCACGGCTGCGACGAGTTCTTCGTCGCGCTCGGCTACATGGGCGACTTCATCAAGAGCTACTTTCTTGACCGCTACAATCTCAGCGGCAATCTGTCGATCGACTTCGCGCGCGGCATGGTCCACCGTGAAGCACGAGAAGCCGAAGACTGGAAAGTCAATCTGTTCGACACCGGCGCGGCCACCAACACCGGCGGTCGATTGTTGCGGCTCAAGGACTGGCTCGACGGCGAGACCTTCATGCTCACCTACGGCGACGGGGTGAGTAACGTCGATCTGACCGAACTGCTGGCGTACCACAAATCACACGGCAAGCTCGCCACAGTGACGGCCGTTCGCCCCCCTGCCCGCTTCGGCGGCTTGGTCATCAATGACGGCTTGGTCGAGAATTTCACCGAGAAACCGGTCTCGGGCGAAGGCTGGATCAACGGCGGCTTCCTCGTCTTTGAGCCAGCGATCTTCGACTACTTGAGCAATGACGCAGATAGCCTCGAAGCCAACGCGTTGGAGCGAGTCGCGGCTGACGGCCAATTGGCAGCGTACCAACACGGCGACTTCTGGCAGTGCATGGACACGTTGCGCGACAAGACCTACCTCGAAAAGTTATGGCAAAGTGGTGATGCCCCGTGGCGCACTTGGGACGCCGACGCCGTGATGCCGCGACTGCAACTCCGGCCGAAGGCCGCTTAAACACCAACCCGAAGCGTGAGCAAGGACGATGAAGGTCCATCGCGGAGCGTCACTCTCTGACTTCAACCTCGCTTTGACTTCGCCCTCGCTCACGCTTCGGGTTAGTGATTCCAACTCGCTCATTCCCAGACACGCTTCAAAGACGAACCATGCACGACACCTTCCATCTCAGTTTCTGGCGTGATCGCCGCGTCTTCGTCACGGGGGCAACGGGTCTCGTCGGCGGTTGGCTCGTCAAGCGGTTGCTGGCAGCTCAAGCCGATGTCGTCTGCCTCGTGCGTGATTGGACTCCGCAAGCCGAACTGCTGAAGAGCGGCCTGTTGGATCGAGTCACCGTCGTGCGCGGCGACCTCAACGACTACGACACACTCGAACGATCGCTCGGTGAATACGAAGTTGAGTCGGTGATCCATCTCGCCGCTCAGGCCATCGTCGGCATTGCCAATCGCAATCCGCTTTCCACGTTTGAGACCAATATCGGCGGAACGTGGAAGCTGCTCGAAGCCTGCCGCCGCAGTCCGAAGGTAAAGCAGATCGTCGTCGCATCGTCTGACAAGGCGTATGGCGACGCTCCCGTGTTGCCTTACACCGAAGAGACTCCACTCGCGGGAAAGCATCCCTACGATGTCAGCAAGTCGTGCAGTGATCTCATCGCTCAAACGTATGCGAACACGTATGGCTTGCCGGTGGTCATTACACGCTGCGGCAACTTCTATGGCGGCGGTGATCTCAACTGGAACCGCATTGTGCCGGGCACCGTTCGCTCGGTGATGCGAGGCCAAAGACCGGTCATTCGATCCGACGGCTCGTTCGTGCGGGACTATTTCTACGTCGAGGACGGTGCGGCGGCATACATGCACCTCGCCGAACAACTCGCGCTCAACCCCGAGTTGGCGGGCGAGGCGTTCAATCTGTCGAACGAAACGCAGGTCACGGTCTTGGAGCTGGTCGAGCGAGTCATGCAACTCATGAAATCGCCGCTCACTCCCCAAGTCCTCGGCGAGGCCAGTCACGAGATCAAACATCAATCACTGAACGCGGCCAAGGCCCGGCGCATGCTGGACTGGGAGCCACTCTTCACCCTGGACGAAGGGCTAAGCAGGACAATCGCATGGTACACGAACCACTTTCAGCAACTGGCAACCCCGCAATTGAGTGTCGTTCCTGCGGCCGAAGCGGCCTGAGCAGCGTCCTCTCACTCGGACGGACTCCGCTGGCGAACGCGCTGTTGACCGAAGCACAACTCGATCAACCCGAACCGACGTGGCCACTCGAACTCGCTTGGTGCCCGAACTGCGCGCTCGTGCAGATCACCGAGGCCGTGCCGCCCGAGATGATGTTCCGCGACTACGCGTACTTCTCGTCATTCTCGGACACGATGGTCCAGCACGCCAAACGGATCGCGGATCGGTTGACGGACGCCGAACACCTCGGCACGGGCAGTCTCGTCGTCGAAGTCGCCAGCAACGATGGCTATCTGCTCCAGTGGTACAAGCAAGCGGGCGTTCCTGTCCTCGGCATCGAACCGGCTCGCAACATCGCGCGCGTCGCTGAGTCCGAGAAAGGGATTCGCACCGTCACGGAGTTCTTCGGCCGCGATCTGGCGAAGCAACTCGCGAACAACGGCGAACTCGCGGATGTCATTCATGCGAACAACGTCCTCGCCCACGTCCCCGATCTGAACGGAGTCGTCGCGGGTTTCAAAACGCTGCTCAAATCGAACGGCGTCGTGGTGGTTGAAGCTCCGTATCTCAAGGAACTGATCGACCACGTTGAGTTCGACACGATCTATCACGAGCACTTCAGCTACTTCTCCCTGACAGCCCTCGACCGCCTGTTCCGACGACACAGTTTGGAGATCATCGAAGTCGAGCGGCTGCCGATTCACGGCGGCTCACTCCGCATCTTCGCTCGTCACGCGGGAACGCGCCCCGTAGGCGAGTCCGTGCGAAATCTGCTGGCGGAAGAATCCGGCTGGGTCGATTCCCAGTCTTCCTACCACGACTTCGGCCTGCGCGTTGAAGCACTGCGTCGCGAGTTGGCGGGATTGCTGGCGTCGCTCAAGGCCGATGGCAAACGAATCGCTGTCTACGGAGCCTCCGCCAAGGGTAGCACGCTGTTGAACTACTTCGGTATCGGGAGCGACACGCTGGACTACGTCGTCGATCGCAGCACCGTCAAGCAGGGTCACTACACGCCGGGAACACGACTCAAGATCCATGACCCGGAGAAGCTCCTCTCCGATCGCCCCGACTATTGCCTGCTGCTGACATGGAACTTCGCCGACGAAATCCTCGCTCAACAGAAGCAGTACCGAGACAACGGCGGCAAGTTCATCATCCCCATTCCTAACGTCCGCGTGGCCTGACACATCGTTTAACCACGTGGGCAACGCCCCGCGCGTCGCGTGCTGAAACAGCTTTTCACGCCACTCAACGCGCGGGGCGTTGCCCGCGCGGTTAAACGAGAGAACTCCACAATTCACAACATCCCATCACACCTCGCCCCATGATCTTTCACCCGACCGACCTCGCTGGCGCATGGCTCATCGAGCCTGAACTTGTCTCTGACGAGCGAGGTGCATTCGCGCGAACGTGGTGCGCGAGAGAATTCGAGGAACGGGGCTTCAACCCACGTTTGGTCCAATGCAACATTTCGATCAACCGCCTCCAAGGGACAGTGCGAGGAATGCACTACCAACGCGAGCCGCACGCGGAAGCCAAGCTGGTCCGCTGCACACGCGGCGCGATCTACGACGTGATCGTTGATCTCCGATGTGAATCTCCGACGTTCCTCTGCTGGCGGGGCTTTGAACTTTCCGCGACCAACTACAAACAACTCTATATCCCCGAACGGTTCGCTCACGGATTTCAAACACTTACCGATGATTCCGAAATCGTCTATCAAATGTCTCGCGAATATCACTCCGCAAGCTCAACCGGCGTCCGCTGGAACGACCTGGCCATCGCGGTCGAGTGGCCTCGCGAAATCGCGTTGATCTCGCAACGAGACCAAGCCTGGCCCGATCTGAATCTCAGCAAAGCCTGACGCGCAAGCGAAGGATCTGTCGCCAAGCGTTCTTCGCTTGCGCGTCAGGCTTCCACCTCCTGAACCACATCCGATTTCTTGAGAGACCTGCGACGATGACCTCCACCGAACCGAACCTCGTCAGTGCGCTGGCCGCAGCGGGGACAGACGACATCCTGCGCTATGCCCTGTTGGATTTGCTGCGCGATGCCCAGCGACGTGCCGGCGATCCGCGCGGCTTTCGCGACAAGGTTCGCACGCCGCTTATCGCGGCTTTGCTCCAGCAAGTCGGCACGCACACGGTCGAGTTGTCCACGGGACTCAAATTTGAAGTCTCTCCCGCCAGCCGCATCGAAATGGCGTTGCTGCTCAGTTTGGAAGACCGGCCCAATCACGTTTGGGAGCCGCAGACAACGAAGCTGCTGACGACGCTCGCACGCGGTTGCCACAACGTCATCGTCGGCGGAGCCTATATCGGCGATCACGTCATTCCGATGGCTCAGATCGCCGAACAAGTCCACGCCTTCGAGCCGATGCTGCAAGCTCACGAACGGCTGCTGCGAAACATCCAACTCAACGCGGCCAACAACGTCCGACCACATCGGATCGGTCTGTGGGACAAGAGTGGTGAACTCCTGAAGCTCGATGGCGACATGGCACTCGCCTCGTCAGAGACCTCGCCCAACGGGGATGTCGAATCGCTGACCATTGACGATTACGTGCAACGCGAACGCCTCGCCTCCGTCGGCCTCATCATGCTCGACACCGAAGGCGGGGAAGAACGAGCCATCGCGGGAGCGGCCCACGTCCTAGCCACGTACTCACCGAACGTCGTGTTTGAAGTTCACCGCAGCTTCGTGGATTGGTCCGACGGGCTGGAGAACACGCGCATCCTGCGGCTGCTGACGGGCTGCGGCTACACCTGCTACGCCGTGCGCGACTATCACGACAACGTGCCGATGCACGGACGACCGGTCGAGATCATTCCGGCAGCGAGCGTCTATTTGGAAGGCCCGCCGCACGGCTTTAACATGCTGGCCACAAAAGAGGCCTCACTGATCGAACGCTGCGGGATCAAGGTCGTCGAACGAGTCAGCCCCAAACTACTGCGAGACCGCGATCCGTCGCTGTACGCACCGCTGAACTGACGAGAAGACTCCATCGGGCATCGCACATGGTCGCGAGCAATAGAACAGGTCACAAGAACAAGACAGCTCCGCTTCCATGAGATACACGGTTTTGGGTGCCACTGGTTTCATCGGATCGCACGTTGCCGCGTTGGCGCGGAGCCTCGGCCATGAAGTCTGGTGTCCCGCTCGAGATGAGAACCTGGACGGTCAGGACTTGGGGCACGCGATCTATTCCATTGGCATCACCGCGGACTTCCGTCGCCGTCCGCACGACACGGTGACGGCTCACGTCACGAAGCTTCAGGAGATCCTCACTCGCACGTCGTTCGACTCGCTCGTGTATCTCTCCTCGACGCGCGTCTACGCTCGGTGTGCGAGTCCCGATGAACTCTCAGAACGAGCAAGCTCCTGGCCGGGAGTCTCCGAAGCGGCCACGATCCCCGTGCTGCCAACCGATTTCAGCGACCTCTACAACCTGTCCAAGTTGATGGGGGAAAGCATCGCACTGGCCAGCAGTCCCGGCGTGCGAGTCGCCCGCCTCTCGAACGTCGTCGGGCCAGACTTCGATTCCGACAACTTCATTCTCAGCGTGATTCGCGACTGCGTTCGCAACGGCCGAGTGGAACTGAAAACCGCGCTCGACTCTGCCAAAGATTACGTGGCTGTGGAGGACGTGGCCGCACTCTTGCTGCAACTTGGTCCCGCCGGTTCGCACTCGGTCTACAACGTCGCTTCGGGAGTGAATACAACTCACGGCGAGATCGTTCGCGAACTGGCGAGTCTCACTGGAGCAACAGTCACGGTGGCCGATGCCTCACCGACGATGACGTTTCCCCGAATCGACATTCGCCGCGCCGTGACTGAACTGAACTTCTCGCCTCGACACCTAGAGGAGTTGCTCCCCTCGCTCGTGTCAGGGCTTCGCACACACCTTCAACGACAACCCCGTTAGGACACTTCATGAAGATTGATTTCGACAACGCCACTGTGGACGTGACCGATGCCAACGGACAGACCCGCTCGCTCCCCTTCGCCAGCGCCGAGGCCTTCCGCGAAGTAACCAAGGCGTGGCTGCGCGTCGGCTGGGACACGAAGTACGTTTACGGTTTTACATGGCTCGGTCGCCCGATCATTCAACTCCCCGACGACATGATTCGGCTACAAGAAGTGATCTATTCGCTGAAGCCGGATGTCATCATTGAGACCGGGATCGCTCACGGCGGGTCGTTGATTTACTCCGCCAGTCTCTGCCAGATGATCGGTAAAGGGCGTGTGATCGGCGTCGATATCGAGATCCGCCCGCAGAACCGTCAGGCGGTGGAAGCACATCCACTCGCGTCGTACATCACGATGTTCGAGGGCAGCTCAACCGCACCGGAGACCGTTCAAAAAGTGCGAGACCAGATTCGGCCGAATGAGACCACGATCGTGCTGCTCGACAGTTGCCACACGCGCGACCATGTCCTCGCAGAACTCGAAGCCTACGGCCCGATGATCACGCCCGGTTCTTACATCGTGGCCATGGACGGCATCATGCAGGATGTCGTCGGCGCACCGCGAACTTCTCCCGACTGGACTACGAACAATCCTCAAACCGCCGTGCGCGAGTTCCTCACGAAGCACCCCGAATTCGTCCTCGAAGAACCGCCGTTCCCGTTCAACGAAGGAATCGTGACCGACCGCGTGACCTACTGGCCGAATTGCTATTTGAAACGAGTCTGATCGCCTGCAAACGCCTCGTTTAACCGCGTGGGCAACGCAAGACATCCCTTTCGGCCAACACCGGAACTGCTCCATGACGACTTCCGCCATCACCTGCCTCGTCCCCACTCATAACCGGCCGCAGTTTCTGCGACGGTTGCTGCAGTTCTACGGACAATTCCCTCCCGACTTCGCGCTCGCGGTGGTCGATTCGAGTCGTCCGGCCGCTGCCGCAGAGAACGTGGCCGCCATTCAAGCCGCATCGCCCAAATTGTCCGTCGATTACCAGCACTTCGATTTGGACCTCATCAGCAAGTGCGTGCGGCGGTTTGAACAGATCGAGACACCATTCGTCGCCTGCTGTGCGGACGATGACCTTTTATTCCCCGATGCAGTCTCGACCTGCGTTGAATTTTTGGAACGATCTCCGGACTTCATCACCGCGATGGGACGCACCGCCGTGCTGAATGTCGATCACGCCAGTTGGCCGTGCCGCGTGTTGAAGGGCTACACCATCGACAACGAGGAGCCGCTCGACCGCTGTCGCCAAATGGCTGCCAACTGGATGTCCAACTACTACGCGGTCTATCGGACTCGAACACTGCTCGACAACTTCCGCATCACAGCCGCCTGCACCGACGCACGGCTGACCTATCACGTCCCCGAGATGATGCTGTCGCAACTGAGCGTGCTGCGAGGGCAAGCCAAATTGCTCCCGGTGATGTACTCACTGCGAGAGCGTCACAGTGCCAACGCGGGGCGAGGCCAGCGCAGTGGGGAACGCCCACAAGCGGAAGAACTTTATCAGCGATTCAAAGCGGGACTCGTCCAGCAGTTCGTTCGGACGGGTATCGAGCAAGCGGAAGCGGAACATTTCATCGACGATTGGTACGGCTACTTCCGTGAGCCAAGCCTCACCAGTTGGCGGCGACGACGATCCGTTGGCGATGTCTTCCGACAGTTGTTGAACGGAGCAAAAGATCGCTGGCTGGACTTGATTCAAAACGAGGGAACTCGCCACCGACGATTCGTGCGGTCGAGCGATCTCGTCGGCTGCGAAGCGATCTGGCAAGCGGCAGTAAAACTCATGCGAGACTTCCCGCAAGGAATCGAAGCCGAGTCATCACTGTCGCAGCGGTGCGCGTGAGCGATGCTCACGTCACGAGAGGAAGCAACATGGCGGGTTGGCCCGAGTCGTGGTCTGAGAATTTTTATCGACTCGCGGCGAGTGGCTGGTTGCCGCGCGGTGCGTTCGGCCCTGAGCCACCTCGCGCCGATCAACTTCCCGCACGAACCGGGCCGCTCAAATTGGAGATCGTCAGCCACTGTTGGAAGTACTCGCACCTGCTGGCATATCAACTCAGCTCGCTCGTGCTGAATCCACCGACGCGGCTCTCCGTGCAGATGACCGTCTTTCACTGCCCCGAGGATCAGCAGACCGTCGATCTGTTGGAGTTCTTCCGTACGCAGTCGGCTCCCAACGTCACATGGAAATGGTGGCCGCTGGACAGGTCAATGCTTTTCCGGCGCGGGATCGGTCGTAACTTGGCGGGCCTCGCCACCGAAGCGGATTGGATGTGGTTCTCAGACTGCGACCAGTTGTTTCAGCGAGGCTGCCTCGACGCGCTGGCGGAGACGTTGGAAGGACGCAACGACCCGCTGGTCTTTCCGACGCGCGTCAGTTGCACACCGCTGCTCGAACAGAACGACGCGTTGTTACAAGCAGGCTCGCACCCACCGGGCCTTGTCGAAATCGATCCGACTCGGTTTGAACCGGTCACACACGAGAAGGCGGTCGGTGCCCTGCAAATCGCGCACGGGGATGTCGTCCGCCAGCTCGGCTATTGCCACAGCATCCCGTTCTATCAACGGCCGGTCGATCGCTGGAAGAAGACGTTCGAGGACCGCGCCTTCCGTTGGCTGATCGGTAGCCAAGGAATGCCGATCGACATCCCCAACCTCTTCCGCATCGAGCACATTCAAAAGGGCCGCTACGAATCGCACGCGAAGTCGGCCTGGTTACGCCGGATGATTCGTCGCCTGCGAACTCGGTGACACCACGCAGCAACGATCACAGAAAACATCAGGGTTCACAGAATCATGAAGGCAGCAGCGGCATGTCATTCCGTTCTCGAACTCCCCTTACTTCTCATCATCGGCGTATGACCACGGGTCGAGTGATGCGGAGTGACTGATGATCTCTTCGGGCTGGAAGTAGATCGGGATCTCGCGCGTGGCCGCCTCGGGGCCGTCGCTGCCGTGGACCATGTTCATTTGGCGGCTGAGTCCGAGATCACCACGAATCGTGCCCGGCGCGGCATCGCGTCCGTTCGTAGGGCCGAGCATCGTGCGAACGACGCCAATCGCGCCGGGGCCTTCCAGCACCAGAGCCACCACGGGGCCGGACGTGATGAACTCTTCGAGCATCGGGTAGAACGACTTCGAGACGTGCTCGGCATAGTGTCGCTTGGAGAGTTCGGGCGTGACCTTCAGCAGCTTCATGGCAACGGTCTTGAGGCCCTTCTGCTCAAAGCGGCCCAAGATTTCTCCGGTCAACTTGCGGGCGACGGCATCGGGCTTGAGGAGGACAAAGGTACGTTCGACTGGCATTCTGAATCCCTTGGTTTCTAGCGTGAGCTTCGGAGCAGGGAACGTGAGTCCCCCGGTTCTGCGTGGATGATCGAGCGTAAAGAGCCAAGGGGCTGAAGCCACCCCGCTCGGAAAGAGAAAGCGGGCTAACGCCCAAGCAGAGCGTTCCTCATGCAGTAGTCATCAGTTCGCGGAACGACTCAAACAGGTAGCTGCTGTCGTGGGGACCGGCTGACGCTTCGGGGTGGTATTGGACGCAAAAGGCCGGGAACTCTTTGTGCCGCAGTCCCTCGACTGTTTGGTCATTGAGATTGATATGCGTCACTTCGAGGCAGCTTGGCAGCGTCTCCGTCGCGATCGCGAAGCCGTGATTCTGTGAAGTGATTTCGACGCGGCCATTGTCCTGATTAAGGACCGGTTGGTTGCTGCCTCGATGGCCGAACTTCAACTTGTACGTTGAAGCCCCGCACGCGAGGCCCATCAATTGGTGACCGAGACAGATCCCAAACATGGGCACCTGACCGAGCAGTCCCCGAATCGTCTCGACCGCATACGTGAGCGGCTCGGGATCGCCGGGTCCATTCGACAAGAAAACGCCATCGGGTTTGAGAGCCTTCACTTCGTCCGCCGTTACGTTTCCGGGGACGACGGTAACGCGGCACCCGAGGTCGCGGAGGTGTCGCAGGATGTTCCATTTCATGCCGTAGTCGATCGCGACGACGTGGAATTCGCGCTCGTCGCGAGCAGGCTTCGTGGGGCTAAAGTGACTCAGTGCGGAAAGACCTTCGGTCCACTCAAACGACTTGGCGGGCATGACTTCGCGAACAAGATCGCGGCCGACCAATGTGGGGCTGGTTTGCGCCTTCTTGACCAACGAGGCGTCGTTCAAATCCATAGTCGAGAGGACACCAGTCATCGCGCCGCGCGTTCTCAAGCGTCGCACGAGTGCCCGCGTGTCGATTCCTTCGATCCCGAGCACGTTCGCTTGGCGAAGGTACTCGTCGAGTGACATCGTTGAACGGAAGTTGCTCGGTACGCGACACAGTTCGCGGATGACGAAGCCTCGAATCGAAAGCTTGTCGCTCTCCACATCCTCAGGGCTGATCCCGTAGTTCCCGATGAGCGGGTACGTCATTGTGACGATCTGACCGCAGTAGGACGGATCGGTCAGAATCTCTTGGTAGCCGGTCATGCTCGTGTTAAAGCAGACCTCTCCAAACACTTCGCCAACGGCTCCGAAGCCGATTCCCGAGTAGACAGTTCCATCGGCCAGTGCAAGCTTCGCGGGCTGGGGCATGTTGGACCTTGCGAGGGAGTGAAAACGGCGACGTTGTTTATCAAAAACAACCGGCAGACCATCGACCCTAATTTCCCTCCCCACAAAACTCGGGTGAGAGAACAAGAGTCGAGTCATTAAGCGGCGTTCAAGCCGCCCGAAAATCGCGAGGTTTGTAACACAGGACTCAGCGAATTTGAAGGACCGGAAAAAGAACAGACCGCTCGGTGCCGAGCGGTCTCTCGTGGTCATCAATAACGCCGAAGGCACATTCTAAACTATTCGTCCTTGGTCACAACGAAGCTCTTGAACCGGAACTCGTCGCGCTTCGGATCGCTGATCGTTGAAAACAATTCACCCATCAGCAGATGGAAGCGGTCCTGACAGACCGAGTAGAAATTGTGCTTGCCATCGCGGCGTGGCTCGATAATGCCAGCCACTCGCAGCAGCGCGAGGTGATGGCTGACAGCGGGCTGGCTTTGATTGAGCATGTCGCACATCGCGCTGACGTGCATCTCACCTTCGCGGAGCAAACCCATCAGAATCTTCAGACGGGTTTCGTCGGCTAACAGCTTGAAGACTTGGACCAAGTCCTTCTCCAACTGCTGAGACAACTCGGGGAACGGAGAACTGGCGAGATTAGCGCCAGCTTGTTCGGTGCCCATCTGTTCGGTAAACGGGGAATCAATCGTCGAAATCATTTGCATCTCTTTCTCTACTGGTGACCGAGCCGCATTTTTCGAGACTCGATCAGGATCCTTATTGGGATCGGACAACGGAACCATCCTTTGGCAGGAGCAATGAAGACCGAACAGAGTTAGACACTGAGCGCCGGATACGCTCGGAGCCTTTCCTCAGGTCGGTCACAAATTTTGAACGGTGAACATCAGGACTGTTGGGTGCTTGGTTGAGACTGTAAGCCTCAGACCACGGCAACTTTCACGCAACAGACTCGCTTCAGAACGAGCGAGAATTGAGAATCATGATCAGCAAGACGGGACATTTGCAGGTGAGTCATTTCAGCTTTCGAGTGGCCAGTTGCTAGCCAATTCTTTCTTTGGTTCATTAAGTGGGCGGCATTATGGGTGGGTCTAGGTTGTCCGTCAACGACCCATTTGAGATTTCATTTCTTTCTCACAATCGGCATAACTCGTTGGTAGTCAGTGAAATTCAACATCGGGCGAATGCAGACATCAAAACTTACTGAGTTGTCAGCGACCATCAAGCGGCTTCGTCGCGGCTGCCGATCACACAGTAATTGGCATGACTGATCACCGCAGAGCAAACATCGAGCCTCCACCCAAAACATTCCTATGACATTCTGTAACCATCGGAAACGACTGAAGTTTCTGAGATTCGCGACTCAACGAACCGAGGTGACCTGTGTCGGGGTTTGGCAATTTGACAGGCAAACGTGCAATTGTGACGGGCGGTTCGAGCGGCATCGGAGAGGCGATCGCCATTGAGTTCGCACGAGCCGGGGCTGATGTCATCGTCCATTTCGCGAAGTCGCACGCTGCGGCTCATGTCGTATCGGAGAAAGTTCGAGTATTGGGGGTTCGCTCGGAAACGCTGGCGGCTGACTTTTCTGACGGCAGCGGGATCGAGCCGTTTGTGGATCGAGCCTTCGCTGTCTGGAACGGTCTCGACATCTGGGTACAAAACGCGGGGGCCGATCTTCTGACTGGTGACGCGACCAAATTGGATTACGCGACCAAGCTGGAACGGTTGTTCGACGTGGATGTTCGAGCAGGAATGCTGCTGACGAAGCACGCCGGTGAGCGAATGGTCCGATCAGGGCGAGGTGGTTCAATCCTCACAATCGGTTGGGATCAGTCGGATCGAGGGATGGCTGGAGACAGTGGCGAACTGTTTTCGGCGGCGAAGAACGCGATCATGGGATTCAGCCGTTCGCTGGCAATGAGCCTTGCCCCCCAAGTGCGAGTCAATTGCATCGCGCCCGGCTGGATTAAGACAGCGTGGGGTGAATCGGCAAGCGAGTCGTGGCAACAGCGTGTCCTTAACGAAACGCCCCTCAAAAGATGGGGAGCCTCAAAGGACATCGCAAAACTGGCTCGGTTCCTCGTCAGTGACGATGCGGGGTACATCACGGGGCAGGTCATCAACTGCAACGGCGGCGCAGTGCGATAACGGCGACAACCATTCATGCCGAGTGAACGCATACTTTTCGTGACCGGTCGATTGGCAGAGCCTTCGTTGCGCGAGATTCTCGCGCCGTTGGCCGTTCGCGCGGGGTTCGAGTACGAAGTGGTGGTGCTTGGCATTTCTGTCGCCGCTCTGATGCGAGTCGATTGGGTGCGGCGCAAGCTGACAGTGCCAAGCGACACCTCGCGCGTAATCGTTCCCGGCTGGTGCGGCGGTGAAATGGAGTCACTCACCGAACACTTCGGCGTCCCGTTTGAGCGTGGCCCGAAAGACTTGTTCGATCTTCCTGAATTCTTCGGACGCGGAGGCCGACCAAAGCCGCCGCTCGATGAGTACAGCATCGAGATCCTCGCCGAGATCAATCACGCGCCGAGGCTCTCGTTCGATGTGCTGTTGCGTCAGGCCAACAGCTACCGCGACTCGGGAGCCGACATAATCGATCTCGGTTGCGTGCCGGGCGAGACGTGGCCGAATGCGGGTGACATTGTGCGGCAGCTCAAGTGTGAGGGCTTTCGGCTGTCGATCGACAGCTTTGATCGAGTCGAAGTCGAAGCGGCGGTCGAAGCGGGGGCGGAACTGGTGTTGAGCTGCAACGTCACAAACCGCGAGTGGCTATCGCAACTCAACGTCGAGTCAGTCGTGTTGCCCGATGAACCGAGCGACCTCGCGTCCTGGAACGCGACGCAGACACTGCTGACGGCGAACAACAGAAAATTTCGGCTCGATCCAATTCTCGAACCGATCGGCTTCGGGTTCACGGCATCTCTCGCGCGGTACTACGCGACACGGCAACAGCATCCGCAGGCCGAGCTGATGATGGGGATCGGCAACCTGACCGAGTTGACCGAAGTCGATAGCGCGGGGATCAATTTCCTCTGCGCCGCGATTTGCGAGGAACTCCAAATTCGCAGCGTCCTCACGACGGAAGTCATCAACTGGGGGCGGACGGCGGTGCGCGAGTTCGATCTCGCCCGAAAACTCGTTCGCCACAGTGTTGCCAATCACGTTCTGCCCAAACATCTCGGCGGACAACTCGTGATGCTGCGCGATCCGAAACTGAAGCAACTCGGTGACGACGGGCTTCGCCAACTGGCCGGGAGGCTGACCGATCCCAACTTCCGCATTTTTGCCGAACGGGGCGAGATCCACATGATGAACCGCGACGGCTACTGGCACGGCGACGATCCGTATGAAGTCTTCGACCGCATGTCCGCCAGTGTTGGAACGCTGACGGCCGAACACGCCTTCTATCTCGGCATGGAACTCTGCAAGGCCCGCACAGCGTTGACGCTTGGCAAGCAGTACTCGCAGGACGAAGCTCTGCGCTGGGGTTTCCTCACGGTCGATGAAGCCAGTGCGATCCAGCGTCGCAAGCATCGCACCTCACCGCCCGGCTCGACTTCTGAGTCAATGTAAGAAGACTTGATTGAACAGAAGCAAACGAAGGGAACGAAGGCAAGAAATGGCGGAAGGAATGGCTGTCAATTTGAAGCAGAAATGAATGCACCGTAATCAGCCTCCGGCTTCGTTACCGTAACCGACAGAAGTCCGAATGAGGTGAGCCGGGCGGCGTCAGCCCTCGGATTCATAGCTGCAATCTCAAGAGTCCGGGGGCTGACGCCGCCCGGCTCACCTTCTGTCGGAAGCGTCTTCGTTACCTTTGTTTCCTTCTGTTCAATCCTTCTGTAGTTTTGTTTACCGATGAACGACTGCTCCAACTTACCGCTCGTCGAAGAACTCGTTCCCGCGCCGGACGTGATGGCGGCGGTGCGGGCGGTGAGCGGCTGGCCGCATCTACTGCTGCTCGATAGCGCGTTGCAGCGTGCGCCGGTGGGACGGTTTTCGTTTCTGATGGCCGATCCGATCGAGACGTGGGCGCTCGATGCACCGACGTTGGGCGACGATCCGTTTGTCGCGATGAAGCCCGTTCTGGAGCGATGGCGCTGTGATTCAGTTCCCGACTTGCCGCCGTTTCAAGGTGGGATCGCGGGGTTGATGGGCTATGAACTCGGCCGCTGTTTTGAACGAGTCCCCGCTACGAGCCACGACGAGTTTGAACTGCCCGTGTTGGCGGCGGGCCTCTACGACTGGGTGCTGGCGTGGGACCACCAGTCGGGCCGAGCGTGGGTGATCTCGCACGGCTGGCCCGAACGCGACGAAGCCTCGCGCATCGAGCGGGCGGCAGAACGGATGCGACTCGTCCGCGACAGGCTTGCGCAGCAAGCCGCCCTCCCCTCGCCCCCGTCTTCGGGGGAGAGGGCTAGGGTGAGGGGGCAGGATTGTGATCCGACTCAACCAAGTTCACCGACCTCTTCTGCTGGCCCTCAACTCTCAACCCTCAACCCTCAACCCGCCCTCGAAAGCCCCCCTCACCCTCACCCCCGAAAACGGGGGCGAGGGGACCAGGCAAAGACCGCTGCCGCAGCGTCAAACGCGACTCACGGTAAATCAATGTGGCCGCGCTCGAAGCGAAAGCGATACCGAAACCTCGTCCCTCAGTTCTTGGTTGAGGGCCTGCCCGGTTTGTTGAGCAACTTTTCCCGCGACGACTACCTCAACTCGGTGGCTCAAGTCATCGAGTACATCCGGGCGGGAGACATCTTTCAAGCGAATCTGACTCAGCGATTGTTGGCTCCGATGGTGGAAGACTCGCTCGATTTGTACGAGCGACTGCGGCGAGTGAATCCCGCGCCGTTCGCGGGACTGATGCGGTGGGACGACTGGGCCGTCGTCAGTGCGTCGCCCGAACGCTTTCTGCGAGTCGATGGTCGCGACGTGGAGACACGGCCGATCAAAGGGACTCGACGAAGAAAACGCGGCCCCGAAGCAGACCTCTTCACGCGCGATGAGCTGCGCGAAAGTGAAAAAGATCAGGCCGAGAACGTGATGATCGTGGACCTGCTTCGCAACGACCTGTCGCGCGTCTGCGAAGCCGGTTCGATCCGCGTGCCTCAACTGTGCGGCGTGGAAACCTACGAGACCGTGCAGCATCTCGTGTCCGAAGTGCGGGGCAGGTTGCGAGACGACGCCAGCGTGTGGGACTTGTTCCGCGTCACGCTGCCCGGCGGCTCAATCAGCGGCGCGCCGAAGGTCCGCGCGATGGAGATCATCGCGGAACGGGAGCCGACCGCACGCGGCCCCTACTGCGGCAGCCTGTTCTATGTCGGCGCGAACGGCCAGTCGGACAGCAATCTCTTGATCCGCACCTTTGTTGAGCGTCACGGCTGGTTGCAGTTGGGAGTCGGCGGCGGCATCGTGGCGCAATCGAATCCCGCCGACGAGTACGAAGAGACGCTGACGAAGGCGGCCGGAATGGTGCGGGCGTTGCGATCAAGTGCCGACAGTCCATCGATGGGCGGTGCCCACCCCACAGCTTGAGTTTTGGAGCGTCCCTTCCGTGCTGCTGCTCATCGACAACTACGACAGCTTCGTCCACAACCTTGCTCGGTACTTCGTCGAGCTGGGGTTTGAGGCGCGCGTCGTCCGGAACGATGCCGTGACGGTGGCCGAAGTGCGCGAGCTGGCTCCGTCGGCGATCGTGATCTCGCCGGGACCGTGTACGCCGCGCGAGGCGGGAGTGTCGGTGCCGATCATTCGCGAACTGGCTCCTTCGGTGCCGATCCTTGGAGTCTGTCTAGGACATCAGGCGATCGCAGTGGCACTTGGCGGACAAGTCATTCGCGCCGATGAGCCGGTCCACGGCCGCACCTCTTGGATTCGTCACGACGAACGGCGACTGTTTGCGAACCTGCCGAACCCACTCCGCGCGACGCGGTATCACTCGCTCATCGTCGATGAAGTGACCTTGCCGAGTGATCTGATTGTGACAGCTCGCACGGAAGACGGAGTGCCGATGGCACTCGAACACGAACGCTGGCCGCTGTTCGGCGTGCAGTTTCATCCGGAGTCTGTTCTCACCCAGCAAGGTCGCTTGCTGTTGAGCAACTTCCTCAAGCTGAGCGGGCTGTCACCAAAGCATGCAGCGTGCGAGGACTGGACCGAACCTGCGGATGATGCGAGTGAAGATGCTCAGCAGTTCCCGCTCGTGTCGTGGTGAGGGCCTGTTCGGAAACGAACGCACGGCTCCGCCAACACCAACCTCCCGTCAGCAGGGGCCCACCGGCAAATTCGTCAGTTCCGATTCAGCAGGAGTCTGTTTCTCACCGCGACTCGCATCCAGCGTGAGAAATTCCCAAAAGTCCGCCCGATAACAAAAGGACGAGACGGGGCGCGGCGACTGAAGGATCGAGGGTGCGGCCATGATGCGACAACTGGATGACCGCAACAGCGGTCTCTCAACGACGCGATGGATGGGGCGAGGGCTTTGGTTCTTGGCGTGGATCGCGCTGATGGCGATGGCGACACGAACCGTCGTCGGAGCTGAACCGTCTCCCGTCTGGCGAACAGACTTCAAGGCCGCGCTGCTCGAAGCCGAACAACGCCGACTGCCGCTGCTCGTCCACTTCTATGCCGACTGGTGCATGCCGTGCCAGCGGATGGAACGCGACGTTTTCACCGCGCCCAAAGTGAAAGAGTTTCTCGGCACGCACTTCGTTGCGGTCAAACTCAACTCAGACAACCACCAAGACATTGTTCGCCGATATGGAGTCGAGACGCTTCCCAGTGACCTCGTGATCGACTCACTCACCGGCAAGGTTCTCGTCCTGCACTCGGATTTTCTCGACACCACGCGTTACCTGTCTCTGGCCAGCCAGGCGGAGGCTCGGTTCATTCAAGTTCATGCGGCTGATTTGAGGCCGGACAACGGGACGGAGGTCGCTGCGACAGACGGCTCAAAGCCGGGTGCCTCTACGACAGGCGAGACGGCAAAGAAGCCCGTGGTGCCTCAAACGGCCAAGGCTGGCGAAGTCGAGTTGGGCGATCCGCAACCGGTCGTCGGCCTCGACGGTTTCAGTCCCGTCGCGCTGGCCAAGCACCGCAAATGGACACGCGGCTCGGCCCGTTTCGCCTGGGACCACAAGGACGTGATGTACCACTTCTCCTCGCGGGAAGAGCTGCTCGAATTTCGCAACGACCCGGACGCGTTCGCGCCGAAATTGCTCGGCTGCGATCCAGTGATCCTGTGGGAAACAGATCGAGCTGTTGCGGGTGACATTCAGTACGGAGCCTTCTTCGACGGCGAGCTTTACCTCTTCAAGACCGACGAGCGTCGCAAGCAGTTCAAATCTCAGCCGGACAAGTTCATCCGCCTGCAACACGCGTTGAAGATCGATCAGGTCGAACGAACCGCGATGCGGTAATTGAGTGGTCGCGATCGAGCGATCGGCGACTCGAATTGGGCCGCACACTCGTCGATATCCCTCACGCGGCACAAAGTGAGCGGTTTCCGAGCGGGGCGGCGTCAGCCCCCCGGTTCTTCCAAAGCGGGCT
>JAYVDI010000328.1:0-5002 GCA_043749505.1 Schlesneria sp.
CACCAGCTTAAGATCGGCCGTTCCGGCGGTGGTGCGTTCCAAAGACTCCACACACCCGACTCGCTCGCGAAGAAGTTCAACGGCTTGCCCGGTTCCTCAATGCCGTGTTATGGTCGCAAACGTACTTGAGTCATGGCCTTCAGCTTTGTTTGAGAGAACAGGACCATCCATGCCACAGACTGCCACATTTGGAAGTGTCCTCGAAGAAGCGGATCAACTGACGCTCGACGAGCAGGAAGCACTCGTCGAGGTACTGCGACATCGCACGGCGGAACAGCGCCGTCAGCAAATCGTCGAGGATGCTCGTGAGGGGGAAGAGGAGTTTCGGCGTGGTGAGTGCCAGCCGACGACGGTCGCGGACCTGATGGCAGAGTTGCGATCATGAATCGACGGCTCCTGCAATCAAACGCATTCGTAAGATCGGGACGCACGATGAAGTCTATTGAAACCTTCCAACACTCGATGGCCATCTGACGAGATTCCATGCCAGCCGTTGCTTTCCTACTCGCCTTTGGTTTCGGCAGCCCCTTGCTGTTGTGGGGGCTGGCATTGGGCGGCATTCCCGTACTCATTCATCTGCTGCACAAGCGGCGCTACATTGAGTTGCCGTGGGCGGCGATGCGGTTTCTGATCGCGGCGACGAAGAAGCAGTCGCGCAGGATGAGGCTCGAACAGATTCTGCTGCTGATCGTGCGAACGCTGATTCTGCTGTTGATCGCGGTGGCTTTGGCTCGCCCGTCGGCCGAGACGCTCGGCGAGTACTTTCGCGCCGAAGGACCGAAGCATCGGATTGTCGTCGTCGATGCGACGCTGAGTATGGGCTATGCCTCGGCTGAACGGAGTCATTTCGACCGGGCGAAGGACTTGGCGCGGCAGGTCGTCAATGGCACAAAACAAGGTGACGCGACCAATCTCGTCCGGCTGAGTGACTCGTCGCCGCGCATCATCGTACGACGACCGGCCTATCAACCGGGTGCCATGCTGGAAGAGATCGAGCAACTCCAACTGCTCGATGAACGAGTCGATGTTTCTGTCGTGCTAAAGGAGATCGACGAGCTGTTGTCGCTCGCGCCGGAGATCACTCGTAAGGAGATCGTCTTCATCACAGACTTGCAGGCGGCAGCATGGTCGCCCGGCGACTCGACTGAAGCGACGCGCGTGCGAGCGGCACTTAAGAAACTTTCCGACCGTGCAAAACTGACGTTCCTGGATGTCGGCGAACCGGGGGCCGCGAACGTCGCCGTGACGAGCCTTCGTACCAATGATGGTTTTGTGCTGTCGGGACGCAGCGTGCAGACGGTCGCGACGCTCCGCAATTTTTCATCGAGCGGTGCGATCAGCCAACTGGTCGAGCTGTTCATCGATGATCGCCTCACCGACACCAAGCGTGTCGATCTTCCCGCCGCAACCGATGTGCGTGTCGATTTTGCACCGGCCTTCGCCAACGGCGAGCATCGCGTCGAAGTGCGTCTCAAACCGGACGGCCTGCGTGTCGATGACTCACAGCGGCTGGTCGTTCCCGTGCGTGACGAGTTGCAGGTGCTGCTCGTCAACGGCAAGCCTTCCGGCGAAGTGATGGGGAATGCGACCGACTTTTTGAAGTTGGCTCTCGCCCCCGAACTACCCAACCGCGTGCTGGCCAGTCCGATCCGGCCAACCGTCATCCGCGAGGGCGAATTGCTGGGGACCGATCTCGCGC
Organism: Schlesneria sp.; assembly: GCA_043749505.1. Classification (GTDB taxonomy): domain Bacteria; phylum Planctomycetota; class Planctomycetia; order Planctomycetales; family Planctomycetaceae; genus Schlesneria. Next base: position 1,700 of record JAYVDI010000328.1, read on the forward strand.
GATTCGACTGTGTCTTCGTCTGCAACGTCGCACTGCTGACCGCGCGCGAGGCCGAGGTTCTGCGCAACTATCTCGAAGCGGGCGGTGGTGTCGTGTTCTGTCTGGGCGATCAGGTACGGGCCGACAACTACAACGAAACGCTCTTCAAGAACAATCCGAACTCGCGCAGTGACCCGGACGCTCCGAGCATCCGGGTCACTGGAATTCAGTCGCTCCTCCCCGCAAAACTGATCGAACGAGTCGGTGATGCGAAGAAGAAAGAGGTCGCATTCGAGTTCGATGCGGGAGACTTCTCGCACCCGATCATCCGGCCGTTTCAAGGCAACCCCGGCGCGGGACTCGAACTGACAAAAACGTTCGCCTACTTCAAAACGGAAGTCCCCGAAGAGCGCGGTGCGCGAGTCGCGCTGCGGTTCAGTAACGGCGATCCGGCGATCATCGACGCACCGTATGGGCGAGGCCGCGTGATCCTCATCACCACGTCGGTCGATCGCGAATGGAGTACCTGGGCCGTGTGGGGACACAGCCTGATCCCACTCATGCACGAGACCGTGTATTACGCCGTGTCGGGACGGTGGACCGACCGTGATATGCTGGTCGGCCAACCGCTGGTGAGTCATCTCCCCGTGCGTGCGACCGACGTGACGGCCGTCCTGCAACTTCCCGGTGGAGAATCTCAAGCCCCCAATACAACCGGCGATGGTCGTAGCGTGGTCTCCGAGCCAACGACGAAGTCCGGTTTTTACAAGCTCACACTTGGCGCACCGGTCGGCCGCGTCGAGTGGTTCGCGGTGAATGTCGATCCGCAGGAAAGCGACCTCGCCACACTGCGCGCCGACGACTTGAAGTCCGACATCCTGCCGGGGGTGGAGTTCTCGTATCTGACCGAATGGGCTGCGGCTTCACCCGCCGATGAGTCTCAAACCGTCCGCGTGGTCTCAACCGGTAGTGGTTTCTCGCGGGCCCTGTTGCTCACCGCATTCTGCCTCCTCACCGTCGAGCTGCTCATGGCCTGGCACTTCATCACAGGAGCCATTCTGCTCAGCCTGTTGCTCGCCATCGCAGCAACTACGTGGGCTTGGCTGATATCGCCGCTCGCTGGCGCAGCCTGCGCGATCGCGTTCATACTGCTCGCAGGACTCGGCTTTGCCGGAAAACGATCAGCCGGAAAGCGCTAGCGTCCGGTTTCTGTGGGAAACCGTGGGCTAGCGCCCAGCGGCTGATCGTTTTCCGACAAAGCCGAGTTTTGAACTCACGACGAAGCTTGGCAAGGTAGCAACAGATTGTTTAACCGCGTGGCCGCTTGGTCACGTAGAGGACTCCGGCGGAGACCAACTCGGACGCGAACCAGACGATGCGCAGCAGACCCGCCGCGACGACGGCTTGAGTCGCGCCAATTGCCTGCTGGTCCTTGAGCATCTCGACGAGCAGCCATTCACGCACGCCGAGTCCACCCGGCGCGATGAGGATCACGAACCCGCCAACCGTCGAGACGCAGACGCTCGCCAACCAGATCGGGAAGAGCGTGACATCGAACGGCCGGTTCGAGACGGCCTGCAACGTGCAACCCAAGCTAGCCGCATGACACAGCCAACCGAGCGACGTGATGAACGCCCCCTGTACCATGAGGCTTGCAGTGAACGGTGGTGGAACGACGCTGGCCGGATCGCGCGGCAGGGCTTTCCGCCCGACAAACGTAAACAGCCATGCGCTGAAGGGCGTAACGCCGACGGTGGCGACCAGCACGGTCACCGGTAGCAACCAGACTTGTTGACGCAGGCCCTGCACGACAAGTGGCAACTGCTGCCAATAGGCAACCGGCATCGCGACGGGAGCCAGCGCGACAGCGAGCGCCGCGCCGGACCACATGAACATCAGCGTTTCATAAGCGGCGGTCACTCCCGCGAAGACGGGGTTCGCTCCCGCCTCTTTCAACATCGTGCCGCGCATCACCAGTACGAGGGCCTTGCCCGGCAGGTACTTTCCAACATGACCGACGTAATACGCGCGCGTCGCTTCAAACCAACCGACCTTCTGTTGCATCCGCTTCAACATGGCTCTCCAGAACCAGACGGACGGCATCCAACCGACGAGGTACAGCGCGGCTGCGGGAACCAGCCAGCGCACATCGACGTGCAACTCCGTCTGCGGACTGTTTCGCCACAGATCGACAGCCCGCTTCCCCACGAAGGACATGACGACGATAAACAGTACCCACTTGAGGAACGGCCAAACACGAACCCGCCGCGGCGCGGTGGCAGTGTTCGTGAGTGCGGTGTTCGCAGACAGTTCGTCCATGACACGGAGGCTTCTCAGTGGTATGAGCGTGCGGGTGGTTCACGGACATCTAGCAGTTACGTCGAACCGAGTCAGCCCCGAACTCATTACGCTCGAATCGGAAGAACCTCCGTGCGATCCCACGCTGTTAGCAGCCGCAGCCTGACGGCATGCGCCTCGCCAGTGTCTCAGATTCGGTCGCGTGAGAATTGTCTTCTGCCATGCCACTTTCTTCCGTCACTTCTGCCGCAGCACCAAAGAATGAAACGAGGCGTCGAGAATCGACGCCTCGTTCGGAATGTGGAGACGGCTGGCACCGACGCGATTCCCTCATGGTTGCGCGGCAGATCGGCCGTCTGGACTGAGCGTTCGTGGTTGAGCGTCGCCTCCGTCATGGAGCCGGTTCGCTCGACGAGTTCGCTCAGTTTTCAAGCAAGCTGCTTTTTCCGGCCAACCAGCGTGCGGATGCGTTCGGCGAGCAGAGCTGCGTCGAATGGCTTCCGGAACGTTTCGTTGAACGGGGTGCGGTCGAAACCGCTGGCCGTATCGTCGTCGCTCAACAGCGCGACCAACACGGCGTCTGCATAGTCGGTATTTTTCCGCAAGTTTGTCGCAATCATCGAAGCCTCGTGCCGACCCATTCCGAAGTCGATCACGATGCAATCGGGATGCAGGGACTCGGCCTGTATCCCTGCCTCGAAGCCACTGGCCGCAGACTCAGTTTTGTAGTCTCCGGTCGGCATGAGATCCATGAGCTGGCTTCGCACGTTGACGTCAACGCCAACAAGCAAAAGCTTACCCATCGCCTCATCTTCGAGTTCCCCCAAAGGCATTCCGTGTTCCTTAAGGAACCGGATTAAGTGCTCTCGGGGGATGCGTCGGTCCTGTGATCCGGGGATGCGGTAACCGCGCAGCCGACCGGAGTCGAACCATTTGCTGACAGTGCGGGGCGCAACCTTGCAGATCTTTGCTACCTGACCAGTAGTGAAGATCGTTCTCATCGCGGGCTCTCCAATCACCTAGATT
>JAYVDI010000329.1:0-22750 GCA_043749505.1 Schlesneria sp.
GCAATGCCGCCCTCTGCTCGGTGGAAATCGGCGGGGCATTCGGCGACGACATACGCCGGATGTCGCCAATTTCACGACCCGCGCGAAGACCAATTCCTTCAACAACTCAATCCGGCCTGTCAACGATTACTGTTCGCGCGAACCGTTAGGCAGACGGGCATCCCTGATCGGGCAGTCGAGGTCGATCTTGCGGTTTACGAACTGAGTGACGTTGTCAACGGCCGACAGTACCGAAATCGTGACTCGGAAACGAGGCGTGGGTCCGTTCGCGCCGCTCAGTGTTAATCTCACTGAAACCGTTCCTCATAATTTCGGTCACCGTGTCGTTTCGAGAGATGCCCGGATGGGCGTGAGAACGTAACCGGCGCTAACTTCAAAAACGGCTTCGCAAGATAGGGGATGACCCAAAGTGGAGTACTCAACGTCAAAGGTTCACGAAACCCCAAGGCTGCAAGAGACGCTCCGGGTTCTATCCCACCCACCCGACAGCTTGCCACGCACTGAACAAAGCATCGACCACAGGCCATTCCTTGGATCCGGCTTCATTCTTGGTGCAGACATTACCGCGAGAACGGCGCTCACGATGGCTCACTCCAACGGATTTGTGATATACCGCACGCGGTGGTTAATGAGACATCTGAGCGGGGTGGTGTCAGTCTCCCCGTTCTTTTAAAAGCGAGCTGACGCCCAAGAACTAGGCGGCTGACGCCGTCCCGCTCGGAAATGTCTCACTCTTGGCCACGAGAGGTATAAACACCTTGAAGTGGATAGTGATTACTTCGATGTTTTGGAGCGTACCGGTTGATGAACGAGATCGTTCGCGTCCTGTGGTTTGAGACGTGGTGGTCGTGGTCACGGTCGGGTAATGAGTCGTACATGTGGACCGACCTTGCGTGTCGTGGCTTCAATTTTGTCGAGGCCGCAGCGTGGTTCGTCTTCGCGGGACTGGTTGCACGGCGTTGGTGGTATCACCGACGGTCGAGACTTGAGCTGGTTTATGCCCTCGCGTTTGTGCTGTTCGGAGTCTCAGACTTGATCGAGGCGTGGCGGCTCACCTCGTGGTTGCTCTGGTGGAAGGGAGCCATCCTCACGGCTTTGTTCTGGCTCCGAAGAACCGTCTTGCGCCAGCACTATTCCGAGGCAGGGTTGTTTTGACGGCCAAGGGGGCGGACGACGAGGTTGCCTCACCGTTTGGTGATTCTCGAATTGGTCTTCATCGAGCGTCAGGCGTTTTCTCGGTGCCTCAAAAATGTCTGGAAACAACAAGCGATGCCGATGATGCCTTTTCTGTTGGTGCTAGCCAGCTATCTTGCCGGTTCGATCCCATTTGGGCTGCTGATCGGTTTGGCCGTCAAGGGAGTCGATCTGCGTCAGCATGGCAGCGGCAACATTGGAGCGACCAATGCCGGGCGAGTTCTCGGTAAGAAGTGGGGCTTGATCTGCCTCGGCTTGGATGCACTGAAAGGGCTGCTCCCGGTGTGGCTGCTTCCGAGGCTGCTGTTTGATGCGACCGACCCCTCTCTGTCACATTGGGCTGTGCTGGCAGGAGTCTCAACCATCGTCGGTCACATGTTTTCGTGCTGGCTCGGCTTTCGAGGTGGTAAGGGAGTGGCGACTTCGCTCGGCGTGGTCTCGATGCTTAGTCCGTTCGGAATGCTTGTGGCGGCGATGACGTTCTTGGGAAGTTTCGCACTGTGGCGCATTGTGTCGCTGAGTTCGATGCTCGCCGCAGTGACCTTCAGTGCTTATCAAATGGCGACACTGAAGCCGTCACCGTTCGCAGCCAACTTGTGGAGCCTAGGGCTGTTCGCGATCGCGGTCCCACTGCTGATCGTACTTCAACATCGGGCCAACCTGCGCCGGTTGCTCAAGGGCGAGGAGCCACGCTTCAGTTCCAAGCGGGAAACATCGCCGCCAAACGCAAACTGACCGTCGCGCCGTCAGCAGACTTCGACCTCGTTCATCACTAGCGCATCATCGGCAACTTCCATCGCCGCGTGCGTGACGAGTTGCTTGTTGTAGTAGGTCGAGGTGCGTCCCGAGATGATGACGCAGCCATCCACGTAGTGAATCCGCAGACCTCGAACGCGACCGCCAGTGCGAGACAGGATCGCCTGTTCAACCTGTTCCACCAAGAAATCGGAACCGGGGGCGAGCAACGTGGCACTCATGAACATCCTCCTTGAAATGAAGCGACCTCGCATGAGATGGCTAAGCCTTCTCGTGGTACAGCGAGGCTGGAAACGGTTCGGTTCGAGATCGAAGTCCGAACTTGAAACGCAGGCTGGAACGGCAACTGAGAGCGAACAGTGAATAGCCAGCAGAGCAAAGGCAGACGGCTTGAAGAAAGACCTCTTGAGATGAACCGTCCCTTGCAAATCGGCATCCCTGCACTGCTCTGAACGTCCCTGTTACACTCACTGCCCCTCAATGCGGCCACAAAGTACCGATCTCCGGTCCAGACCGTCAAAACAAATTTTCGTGAACGGGGAAGTTTGTTAGAGATTGTCCGATCACAAAAACAGTCCGACCTGACGAGGCGGTCTGGATAAGACGGCGTCAATCAAACCTGCTCAACGAGGATCACCTTCATGCAAGACGACTCACTTCAATTTCTTAAAGACTTGTTGCACGCTCCGAGTCCCTCTGGTTACGAACGACCCGTGCAAGATGTGGTGCGTCGGTTTGCGAAGGGCTTCACGGACGATGTGAAGACCGACTGGCATGGCAACGTGGTGGCGGCGGTCAATCCGACTGGCTTCCCACGCATCATGCTTGCCGGACATTGCGATCAGATTGGCTTGCTGGTCAAGCACATCGACGACAAGGGTTACTTGTGGGTTCACGCGATTGGCGGCTGGGATCCGCAGGTTCTGATTGGTCAGAACGTGCAGGTCTGGACGAAGGCCGGTTCCGTGGCGGGAGTCATCGCGCGGAAGCCCATTCACCTGCAATCGCCGGAAGACCGCAAAGTGGTCCCCGAGATCAAGAACCTGTGGGTCGATATCGCCGCGCAGGACGGGCATGAAGCTCGCGAGCTAGTGGCGATCGGCGATCCAATCACGGTCACGCTCGGTTTTCGCGAGTTGCGGAACGGTTTTGCATCGGCACCTGGAATGGATAACAAGGTCGGCGCATGGACCGTGATGACGGCGGCCGAACGAGTCGCACGCGGTAACCCGAAAGCGGCCGTGTTCGCGGCCTCAACCGTTCAAGAGGAGATCGGTCTGCGTGGCGTGCAGACCAGTGCGTTCCAGATCGACCCGCAACTCGGGATCGTCGTCGATGTCACTCACGCGACGGACTGCCCGACGATTGACGAGACTCAGTATGGACGGATCAAGGTCGGCAAAGGGCCGGTGTTGTACCGCGGTCCGAACGTGAACCCGGTCGTGTTCGAGCGACTCGTGGAACGAGCGGCCTCGGCCGAAATCCCCGTTCAAATCAACGGTCTCGCCACGGCGGCCAGCAACGATGCGGCTCAGCTTCAACTGACACGAGGCGGCGTGGCGACGGGACTCGTCTGCATCCCGAACCGGTACATGCACAGCCCGGTCGAAGTGGTCTCACTGAACGATCTCGATCAAGCGGCAGAACTGATTGCCCGGTTCTGCCTGTCGGTCGATGCGTCGAGTGACTTCACGCCGTGACGGCCATCGCAAAAGTCCGGCTTCTCTGAAAGCCGGACTTTCTGTCGCGTCGGGAAGTCCGGCTGACAAAGCTAAGCCGGGCTTCAGCCTGCGAGCTTCCACACGGCGTTGCTCCGTTTCCAAAGCATCTGCTAGATTCCGGCAGAACCGCTGATCCTCTCATAAGCATGGACTGACATGGCTCGATTTACGCAGGCCGATCTGATTGAACTTAACAAGTCCTTTGAAGACCGTTCGCCGGTCGAGTTGCTCCGTTGGACGAAGGTCGTCTTCGGCGAGCGAGTCGCCGCGCTGACCGCCATGCAAATGGCCGGAAGTGTCGTCTGTCACATGGTCAGCGTTTTGAAGCTGGGCATGAAGGTCGTATTCGTCGATACGGGAGTGAACTTTCAGGAGACGCTGGACACGCGCGATCGGCTTGCACGCGAGTACGGTCTCGACATCATCACACTGCAACCGAAGCAGTCGATGGAAGAGCAGACCAAGGAACTCGGGGTTCTCTACCTAACGCCCGAAGGACAGCGACAATGCTGTGATCTGCGGAAGACGGAGCCGCTCTTGGCCACGCGCGGGCAATTCGACTGTCTCATCGGCAGCCTGCGTCGCGCCGAGGGGGGAGCGCGAGGCGGCTGCCCGATTCTGTCGGTTGATCCTGCGATGAATTGCGTCCGAGTGAATCCACTCGCCAATTTCACGAACGACGAAATGGACGCGTACATCGCCGAGTACAACGTGATCGTCAACCCGCTCCATCAGCAGGGCTTCACCACGATCGGCTGCAACCGCTGCACGACACCCGTCCTGCCGAACGAACCGAAGCGAGCCGGTCGTTGGCGTCACTTGGGACCGTGGTCGGTCTACTGCGGCATCAACCCGACCGATGTCGGCGGAACGTCACTCGCGATCGATATTCCTCAAGAATTGATCGATCGTCTGCTCGGTCGCACGACCGACTTCAGCATCTGACCGCCGATTGAAAGAGCATGCAGGACGGGCACTCTTGCCCGTTTTGCCCCAAGAAAGCCGACGGGCAAGAGTGCCCGTCCTACGCTTATCAATGGGTGATCTCCACAGTCTGACTCGACGCGATCGTTGTCTCGCTCCCCAACGTGTCCGCTCTTCAGTGTGTCTGTCCCGCGTGGAACTCCGATGACACCCCTGACTCGACGATCCCTGTTGATGACCGCCGCCACTGCGTTGTGGTGTTGGCCACGCGGTGATCGGGCGGCGTTCCCGAGTTCTTCGTTTAAGTTGTCTGCAACCGGAAGTGTTCCGAGCAACGAAGTCCCTCGGTTCTTCAGTCACTTCATCGAGCATTACCCGCCGTTGGCTTACGCGCACTGCCCGTCGCTGAGCGAGACCGTTGGCGGCAAGATCGTCTGCGCGTGGTACGCAGGCTCGCGCGAGGGAGCCAAAGACGTGGCGATTTGGATGTCAGACTTCACTCGAATGCACGCTGTTGAAGCGGACTCGTCTGAATCGAACTTTGGAATGTGGAGTTCTCCACGCGTGGTTATGAATGGCGATCAAGCCCGAGATGAACTGGATCGGTATCTCCGTAAGGTCGGCAATTCCGTCGTGTTTGTCGATGCAGAGCAGCGGCTGTGGTTGGTTTACGTGACGATTGCGTTGGGAGGCTGGTCGGGGAGTTCACTCAATGCGTGCTGCTCGCTCGACGGAGGTGCGACTTGGCAACCGAGTCAGCGGCTCACTCTCAGCCCGTTCCTCAACGTCAGTGAGTTGGTTCGTGCCGCTCCCGTCAGGTTTGAATCGGGTGAAATCGGTCTGCCGATCTATCACGAATGTGTTGGCCAGTTTCCGGAGATGCTCTGGCTCCGTCCGACCAGTGATCGGCTGGTGGTGACGAAGACGCGGCTGACGGGTGGCCGCGAATTTCTCCAACCGGCCATCGTTCCACTTGGGCCACGTCGGGCCGTCGCTTACCTGCGCAATGCGTCCTCCACACGACGGATCGACTTTCAAGAGTCACAAGACGGAGGCTTCACGTGGAGTCCACCGCGACACCTCGATCTTCCCAATCCGAACTCCAGCGTCGCCGCCCTCCGTCTGTCATCCGGTTCTGTGGTGATGGCCTTCAACGATTCTGCAAGTTCCCGTGAGAACCTCACGCTGGCAGTCTCGCTCGACGGAGTGAACGATTGGAAGCGGATCGCCGTGTTGGATCAGCAGCCGAAGGAACTGTTCGCGTACCCGTACTTGATCCAAGCGACCGATGGTCTGATCCACTTGGCCTATGTGTGGAAGATGAAAAAGATTCGCCACGTCGCCTTCAACGAAGTTTGGATCGAACGCAGACTGAGCGACAAGCACGGCGTGCTGGAGGGGCCGCAACCGTGATCGACTGGTACTATCCATTGTTCGTCTGGGCATTGATTTTCGGAGCGGCCACGCGCGGCGTGCAAGTTCTGTTGCGAGGCATCGGCCCACGTTGGTTGCCGCTGCTGGTAGGTGCCGCAGCCGTCATGCCTGTTCAAGGACTGCCGCTGGGACGCTGGTTGCACGGCTACAACGCGAACTTCAGCATTCCGCTCGTCGCGGTTTTGTTGAGCGTGATTCTCAAACCCTGGCTCAAACGACCGCTGCTCAACGAACAGGCTGAACGCACGAGTTGCTGGTTCGGATGTGCAGCCGGGCTGCCGCTCTATCCGTTCGCGTTGGGGTTTGGTCATTTCGACCCTTATTTGCTCGGCTGGCAGTGGCCGGGGGTGGCTTGCGGAGCAGCGGTCCTTGCGGCGCTCCTGATCTGGCGCGAGAACTCATTCGGGCTGGTCCTGCTCGCGGCGGGAGTCGCATGGCAGGTCGGGTGCCTCGAATCCGAGAACGCTTGGGATTATCTGGTCGATCCGCTCTACGTCGTACTCAGTTTCATCGGCCTTTCCCTGTCGCTCGTGCAAGCCGCGCTGAAGCGAAATTCGGTCGTTCCGCATTCTTCAACCGAGCGTCACGCCGCAGGCTCGAACGGAAGTTGATTCGACTTCTCCTCACCCAACAACTGCTCGATCCGCTGTTGCAATTCGTCCAGTGAGACGCCCGTCACGAGGAACCGCTTCTGTCGCGAAGTCGCTCCGGAAATCAACTGCAACTGGCTTCGATGCAACTCCAATTGATTGGCCATCACGTCGGCAACGGCTTCATTCGCCTTCCCTTTGTCGGGGGCCTGCGTCACCGCCACCTTGAGCATCCTCGCAGGAGTTCCCACGATCGCGTTGCGCAGCGGGTTGCGCCTTCGACGACGGCGTTGGCGGGTGATTTGCGGATGCGGGGATGTCGGCGGAGAAATACTCCGTGTCGGCTCGAACGATTATCACTGGAAGGCGTTGCGGCACGAGACGGGGGGGGGCGCTGCAGCCGCGCGCGGGGAAGACGGGGCCGAAGCCGAAGTTGGCGGACGTGTGCGGGCCGGACGATTCAGCTTCACGGCGGCCCCGGCGACGAACTGCATCCCGATTTGGCCGCGGATCGTGACTTCTCGCGCGGCACGAAACGCGCCTTCGTCTCACAGCCCGGCGGCGATGCCAGGCAGGCCCGCAGTGACCTCGGGCAAGCCGGGCGATGCTTCGCGGAAGAGGATCTTGCGCGTGAAGTCGGCTCGCACCAGAAAGAGGTACCCACGCGCCTGCCACTCTCCGTAGTGAGCCGCCGAATCGGCCTCGCGATCGATCACATGCACGAGGGTCTTCGGCAAGTTCCATTGGGAGGACGCCTGCATCGTCGGCAGCAGTTGCGTCACGGTCTTCCGGACCCGAGCGTACCGCGTGGAATGCACGCCGTCGGCCGCCTTCAATTTCAGTTCCATTGGAGCCAGCGGCGCGCCGTCGTGAGCGTCGATCAACAGCGCCGCTCGCAGTTCATAGCCCCAGTCGTTCTGGTACGACAACTGGGCGATGTTGGCTTTGGACGTGTGCGCGGCGTAGTCCAGCTTCGACCAGTCATGCACCAAGAGCACATACGCGGAACGACTCTCGGCCACGGCCTCCCGCGCCAGCTCGACCAGCTTCGGCAGCGTCACGTGCGGATTGGCAAAGAACCGCCACGCCCCCCTGAGTGGCCGCAAACGCCCGACTCGGCCCGGGCAGTGCCTTGATCCCCGCCGCAACCTGCTGCGCCGCATTCATCTGCCCGGCCACCAATTGCAGATAACGCTTGTACAGACGACCATCCAGCACCGGAAGCTCGATACCATTCAGCCGCTTCTAACAGAAGACGCGAGTTGTGTAGATACCGATGGCCGTGACACGCTGAGAGCAAGCCGTTTCTTTCCGGATAGCCTCTAACAAGACGCGTCATTGGCTTGCAGAGCCACAACAGGTTGCGATAGCATAAGATGAATGTGCAGTCACAAGCGTGCTAGCGTAGCTCAACGGTAGAGCACCGGTTTTGTAAACCGGCGGTTGCGGGTTCAAGTCCCACCGCTAGCTGTCGCTCTGATAAAATTATGGTAATGCAACGATAGGCTTGCCGATTGCTGGATTTAAGATTGAATTGAGGTGGTTTGGCGATTGAATGCGTGCTGGTTAAAGCAAGGTGGCCAAAAAAGTGTGATCGGCGGGATACCCGAGCGGCCAAAGGGGCCAGACTGTAAATCTGGTGGCAATGCCTTCGCAGGTTCGAATCCTGCTCCCGCCATCGGTCGTGTGTGTAAGTGTGGCTTAAAGTCGCGGGTGTAGCTCAATGGTAGAGTTCCAGCCTTCCAAGCTGGCCACGTGGGTTCGATTCCCATCACCCGCTCTTTAGTTGCGGATAGGCGGCGAAGATTGAAAAGGGTGTGTGGGGTACTTGTGTCTCCACGGTCGTTGGGGGGGGGCAGTTGCTCGGTGTCGTGTTTCGTTGGCAGCGGTTTCTTCTCGCGTGGCGTCCTTCTCGGTTGAGTGAAGTTAGTGGTTCTGCAAGTTGGTGTGTGTCGGTTGACAATTGGAGTGTCTCTGTTCATTCTTGTTTGTCGCCGCTGTTGTAGCTCAGTTGGTAGAGTACGTCCTTGGTAAGGACGAGGTCATGGGTTCGAATCCCATCAACAGCTTACGGTGTTCGCGAGATTGTGAAGATCTCCGAAGTTAACTGGATGTCAAGGTAACAACGCTAATAAGGTTTTAGTTAAATGGCTAAGGAAATATTTCAAAGGACAAAGCCGCACGTCAATGTTGGGACGATCGGTCATATTGATCATGGTAAAACTACGACCACGGCGGCGATTTTGGCTGTGCAGACTGCAAAGGGGCTTGCGAAGTTCAAGAGTTATGCTGATATTGCCAAGGGTGGGACTGTTCGGGATGAAACTAAGACTGTTACTATCGCCGTTAGTCATGTTGAGTATGAGTCTCCTGCTCGGCATTATGCGCATATCGACTGCCCGGGCCATGCTGACTATATTAAAAATATGATCACCGGTGCGGCTCAGATGGATGGGGCGATCTTGGTGGTGTCGGCTGCGGATGGTCCGATGCCGCAAACTCGCGAACATATTTTGCTCGCTAAGCAGGTTAACGTTCCTGCCTTGGTTGTGTTTCTGAATAAGTGTGATCTGGTGGATGATGAGGAGTTGCTTGAGTTGGTTGAAATGGAGATTCGTGATCTCCTGAATAAGTATGAGTTCCCGGGCGATGATATTACGATTGTTCGCGGAAATGCAAAGGGCGCTTTGGATAACCCTGCTGATCCTAAGTTCAGTGATTGCATAACTGCTCTTGTTGCGGCGTTGGATAAAGATGTTGCTGAGCCTCCTCGTGAGACTGACAAGCCGATGTTGATGGCGGTTGAGGATGTGTTTTCGATTGAAGGTCGCGGTACGGTTGTTACTGGCCGAATTGAGCAAGGGGTTTTGAGGGTTGGTGATAAGGTTCAAATTCTTGGGTTAGCTGATCCGCAGGAGACGGTGTGTACTGGCGTTGAGATGTTTAATAAGACTCTTGACGAAGGTCAAGCGGGGGATAATGTTGGTGTTTTGATACGAGGGATTCGTAAGGAGGATGTTCAGCGAGGTCAGGTACTTGCAAAGCCTGGTTCGATTAAGCCTCATACTAAATTTGAGGCTCAGGTGTATGTTTTGAGTAAGGATGAAGGCGGTCGTCATACCCCGTTTTTTAACGGCTATCGTCCTCAGTTTTATTTTCGCACGACAGACGTGACCGGTGAAGCTAATTTGCTTGGTGGTGCTGAAATGTGCATGCCTGGCGACAATGTTAAAGTGGTTGTGTCGTTGGGTAAGCCGATTGCGATGACCGAGAATGTGCGTTTTGCTATTCGTGAGGGTGGGAAAACGGTCGGTTCTGGTGTTGTTACTAAGATTCTAGAGTAGTGTGATTGTGGTTTGTTTTTTTGCCCCTGCCCCGCATTTCTAAATGAAATGCGGGGCAGCTTTCGCAACGAGGGGTGCTCATGGCTAGGGAATATGTTTGGCTAGAGTGTGTGGAAACTGGTCGTCGTCTGTATCGAGTTTGTAAAGAAGTGAAGGGCGCTGATCGTCTTCATTTGAAAAAATATAATCGAAAAACGAGGTCGCACACAGTGTGTAAGGAGATTCGGAAAAAATAACGTAGCGTGTTACTCAAGCGGCGGTCAGTGCTTCCTGATACGGGCGTAGCTCAATTGGCAGAGCACTGGATTCCAAATCCAGGTGTTGGGGGTTCAAGTCCCTCCGCCCGTGATTCAGTGTCTGTTGGTTGTTTGGGATTTATAATTCGAATTTGCATTGCAGGCTAGGCGGGTGATTGATGTCGTTTTATCAATGCTTTTTTGGGGTTTCAACATATAAATCTAAGCAGGGTGTGTTGATTCGCCGGCTGTTTCAGTTTGTTTGTGCGATGTGTGGGCTGGGTTTGGCGCTAAATGTCGCGAGATTTTCGCCGGATGGATGGTTGGTTGGTTTTTCATTGGTGTATGCCATTGTGTTGTTTACTGTTGTTCTATGGTTGTCGTGGAGGATTACGCAATACCCGGCCGTGTGCGATTTTTTGATTGATGTGCAAGTTGAATCGAGAAGGGTAAGTTGGTCTCGATTTGATGTCGTTAAGCGTTCGACAATGGTTGTTCTGTCTGTGATGTTTGCGTTCAGTGTTTATTTGTTTTTGTGTGATGTGGTGTTGCAGTTTTTGCTGCGTTCGGCGTTCGTGTTAAACTTTTAATAATTTCTGCTGTTTTCTTAGCGTTGTTGGCAGCCAAAGCGTTTTGCGTTGAATCGATACATGAGGCGGGCTATGAGTGAGCAAAATCAAGAAATTGAAGTCTTAATGCGATGGTATGTTGTAAAGGTGCAGAGTAATCGTGAAAAATCGATTCGAGAAGCGATGCTTCGGAGAATCAAGAGAGATGAATTAGGGTTGTTTTTCGGTGACATCGTCATCGCTGTTGAGCGAGTGGTTGATAATAAACAAGGGAAACGCAAAGTGACGGAGCAAAAGCTATTTCCCGGCTATTTGTTAGTGCAGATGGTTTTGAATGATGAGTCTTGGTTTCTAGTTCGAAATGTGAGCGGGGTCGGAGATTTTACCGGCACCGCTGGAAAGCCTACCCCGTTAAGTGACGCAGAGGCTTCTAGGATTGTTCAGCAACAACACGATGTTGTTGCTGAACCCGCAAGGAGTTTGCCGATTTTTGGTCTTGGCGATAAGGTGAAGATTTGCGACGGTGGTTTTGAAGGGTTCACTGGCGTAGTGGGCGCTGTGGATAATCTTTCAGGGCGTGTGTCGGTGTTGATTGAGATTTTCGGGCGGCCGACCCCGGTTGATTTGGAGTTTTGGCAGGTTGAGTCGGTCTGATGATTTGGGAACGTGGTTGTAAGGGTTACATAATGGCAAAAAAAGCGGCTAAATTAAAAGCTCAAGTTAAGGTGCAGATAGCAGGCGGGAAGGCTACTCCAGCTCCCCCCGTCGGCACGGCTCTTGGGCCTCACGGTATTAACCTTGGTCAATTCGTGCTTCAGTTTAATGAGCGTACGCGTGATCTTAATGGAATGATCGTTCCGGTCGTCGTGTCTATTTTCGATGACAGGTCGTTCACTTTTATACTTAAGAGTCCCCCTGCCGCTGTGCTACTAAAGCATGCCGCATCTGTTGCGAAAGGGTCGGCTAATCCTAAAGTGACGGTTTCCGGCACCGTGAGTGCTGCGCAGGTACGCCAAATAGTTGTCGCTAAGTTTAGTGACTTAAATACGAGAGATTATTCCCAGGCGTTTCGCATGATTGCTGGTACTGCTCGTAGCATGGGTATTGCAATCGTGGAGTAGTTTTTGGTTTTTGAATTGGAGTGGCGATTAATCATGCGAAGTCAGTCTAAAAGAATTAAGCATCAGGCACATCGTTTGTCCGAAGTGGGCGAGTTAGAACCAAGGTCCGCTATCGGATTGCTTCTTGATTTAGAGGGTAATCTTCCTAAAGGTGTTAGAGCTTGTCGGTTCGATCAGTCGGTTGTAGTCTGTGCTCACCTTGGTGTTGATCCTAGGCAGGCAGATCAGATTGTGCGCGGATCGATTGTTCTTCCAAATGGTATCGGTAAGTCTCAGCGTGTCGTTGTGTTTGCGCAGGGAGAAGTATCTGTCATCGCCCTTGCAGCTGGAGCTGATGTTGTTGGCGGTAAGGATTTGGCGGAACGTATTCGCGCTGGCTGGCTCGATTTCGATGTGGTGATCGCATCGGTTGATATGATGTCTGTAGTTGGTCCTCTTGGTAAGGTGCTAGGGCCTAGGGGCTTGATGCCGTCAGCGAAAACAGGAACAGTTACCCAGGATGTTGCGTCGGCTGTCAGAGAGTACAAAGCTGGAAAAATTGAATTTCGGTGTGATTCAGGCGGAAATGTCAATTGCGTTATAGGCAGGATGTCTTTTACTGAAGACCAGTTGCTCGAAAACTTCAATTCGTTGATTAAATTTCTCAGATCATTAAAGCCTGCTACTAGTAAGGGGCAGTATTTCCGGAGAGTCGGTGTTGCTGCAACAATGACCCCGAGTATTAGTGTTTCTGTGTGAACTGTGTGAGAGTTTGGCTGCGTGCGTGGGAGGTTCTTGTGAGTAAGTGCGTTAAGCGGATGATGCTTGATACATTTTGTGATATACTTAAACATAATCATGATTTTATGGTTATCGATTCTTCAAAGGTCATAGGGGTAGATGTCAATCAAATTCGATTAAGCTTCTCCGATATGAAACTTCGACTGCTGGGAGTGAAAAATGCAATAGCTGTGAAAGCCTTGGAAGAATCTGGCATCAATGGGGTGAGTGGGATGTTTGTTGGTCCCAGTTCTATTGTATTCGGCGAGGTCGATGTTGTTGAGTTGTCTAAGCGGATTGTTGCCTGCGCTGATGCAAATAAAAGTGTGGTGATTCGAGGTGCTGTTATCGATGGTCGAGTAGTCGATAGCTTGGGTGTTTCGGCGTTGAGTCGAAGCCTTGGGCGTACTGGGTTGCTGTCGAGTCTTTCTGCATTAGTGATTTCTCCCGGTGCGTCAATTTCTTCCGCAATGCTGTCGCCAGCGCGTTTGATTGCTGGTCAAATTGCGTCGCGACTTGAATGAGTGCAACTGTTTTGCGTGCGATGGCGTCGCCGTCGCTTCTGTTTTAAACAAGTTTAGTGGGATACTTGAAATGTCTGAAGCGGTATATGATGCGTCTATTCAGCAGCTCGGTGATCAAATTGTGGGCCTGACTCTGCTGCAAGCAAAGTCGCTCGTCGATTATTTGCGAACAGTTCATGGCATCGAGCCCGCTGGAGCTGTGGTTGCTGCAGCTTCTGGCTTGAATTCGGCTGTCGCGGTGGTCGTCGCTGAAGAAAAAACCGAATTCGATGTTGTTCTCACTGGATTCGGTGAAAATAAGATCGCGGTGATTAAAGTGGTTCGCGCAGCCACCGGATTAGGGCTCAAAGAGGCAAAAGATTTGGTTGAAGCAGTCCCGAAGCCAATCAAGACCGGGTTGGCTAAAGATGACGCATCCAAGTTAAAGGCTGAGCTTGAGCAAGCGGGTGGTGTTGTAGAAATTAAATGATAAAAATGTATTGCCCGCGATTTTAAACTAGCGTCGATAGTATGGGCCTTGCGTGTAAAAAATAATGCATATAAGCGTTATTACGATTGTGCTGGTCAGTTAATCGCAATGTGTTAGCTATTCTGAAGAAAGGTGTTTCCCATAAATGGCAATCCCAACAGATCGAATCATTGCAACTAGTGAGGTTCGTACCATTGGTGTCGCCTTAAATAGCTTTCCTATTTCGGAATTGACTGAGATTCAGACTAAGCCCTACGCAAGATTTCTTCAAGAAGCGGTCGAACCAAGTAAAAGAGCTGACTGGGGATTAGAAGCAATCTTGCGCGAAACGTTTCCTGTTGAGGCTTATGATTCGCGATATCGCTTGGAGTATGTGCGATATGACCTAGGTAAGCCGCGGTATTCTTCGCTGGAATGTCGGCAGCTTCGGCTCACCTATGGAATGCCGTTTCGCGTTTGGATGCGACTTGTGGGAGAGGCAACAATTGAGGAGGAGGTTTATCTCGGCGATGTCCCGATAATGATAGGTGGCGGTGAATTCATTATTAATGGTTCGGAACGAGTTGTTGTTAGTCAGTTGCATCGCTCTCCTGGTGTCGATTTTGTGCTTAACTCTGAGCCCGGTGAGCGTAAGCAGTTCTCTTGTCGGATTATTCCGGAGCGAGGTAGTTGGATCGAGATTGTTGTTGGCAAGCGTGGTACTTTAGGTGTTAGGATTGATCAAAGTGGTAAGTTCCCTGCGATGACTTTTTTGAGAGCGCTATCGCCTGATTTTGGTGAAAGTACTAAGTTGCTCCGTCTGTTCTATCGTACGGAACGTGTTATCTGCAGCTCCGCAAAGGCGTGTGAGCGATTACAGGGTCGCTATTGTGTTGAGGATGTTGTCTTCCCTGCGAGTCATCCACTTGCTGGAGAGATTCTTGTTGACATCGGTACTCAGATTGTTGAGTCCGTAGCTTCGTCCATCATTGAGGCTTGTGTGCATTCGGTTGAGGTGATCGAGGGTGATTTTGATCCGTTAGCCTTGAAGAGTGTACTGGAAGACCCCACATCATCTCATGAAGATGCGTTGTTAAGGATTTATCAGCGGCTTCGCCCTGGTAATCCTCCCCAGTTGGAAAAAGCAACGGAATTATTTTTTGAAAAGTTTTTTGATGTCAACCGTTACCGATTAGGACGGGTTGGTCGGTTTAGAGTTAACCGTAAGTTTAACCAAAATGTCCCTGACGCCGAAATGACCTTGCGACCAGAGGATGTGGTAAACGCTGTTAAGTATGTTATTGAATTGGGCGTCGGACAAAATTCAGCTAATGTTGATGATATAGATAATTTGGGAAATCGTCGGCTAAGAACGATTGATGAACTCGCAACCGAAGAGATACGTAAAGGTTTTTTAAAACTTCGCAGGACGGTGCAGGAGCGAATGAGTGTTAAAGATGCTGAGGATTTGGCGCCTCGGACGTTAGTAAATCCTAAAAGTGTTTCTGCAGCGATTGAGTATTTTTTTGGGAGGGGAGAACTGTCCCAGGTTGTGGATCAAACAAACCCGTTGGCGACTTTGACTCACGAGCGGCGATTGAGTGCCTTGGGCCCTGGGGGATTGAACAGAAAGCGAGCTGGTTTCGAGGTTCGCGATGTTCATATTTCACATTATGGTCGTATTTGTCCGATCGAGACCCCTGAAGGCACAAATATCGGGTTGATTTCAAGTCTAAGTATATTTGCTAGGATTGATGATTATGGTTTTTTGGTCACGCCGTATCGCGTTGTCGATAATCGTCGTGTAACCGATGAGGTGCGGTGGCTGCGAGCCGACGAAGAGTCTTCTGTGTTAATTGCTCCGGCTGATGCCGAGATTTCTGAAGGTCTGTTTGTTAGTGATCGCGTCATGGCTCGGCATCACAATGATGTCGCTTGGGTTATGGCATCTACGGTCAATTTGACAGATGTTTCTTCCTGCCAAATGGTTGGTGTTTCAGCCGGATTGATCCCGTTCTTAGAGCACGATGATGCGAATCGTGCGCTGATGGGATCAAACATGCAAAGGCAAGGGGTACCGTTGTTGGTCGCTGAAACACCGCTGGTCGGAACTGGACTAGAAGTTGCTGTTGCCGAAAGTTCCGGGATGTCGGTTAGGGCTGATAGGGCGGGGCGAGTGACTGCTGTTGATAGCGGTAAAATCGAAATTGATGACAGAGTTTACCGGTTAAGGAAGTTTACCGGATTGAATGAGCGTACGTGTTTGAATCATCGTCCAATTGTGGCGCTTGGTCAAAAAGTAAAGCGTGGAGAGGTGTTGTGTGACAGCGCCGCAACCTCACAAGGTGAGTTGGCTCTCGGTCGAAATGTGCTGGTTGCATTTATGTCTTGGGAGGGCTTTAATTTTGAAGACGCCATCATCCTCTCCGAGCGACTGGTAAAAGAAGATGTTTACACTTCTATTCACATCGACGAATTTGACGTTGAAGTTCGTGAGACTAAGCTTGGTCGTGAAGAATTCACTAAAGACATTCCTAATGTCAGTGAACGTTCGTTGAGCCACTTAGATGAAAATGGCGTTGTGTTTATCGGTACCCACGTAGGACCGGGAGATATTCTTGTTGGTAAGGTGTCGCCGAAAGTTAAGACTGAATTAACGCCCGAAGAGAAACTGCTACATGCGATTTTCGGTAGGGCCGGTGAAGATGTAAAAAACGAGTCGTTAGAGGTTCCTAGTGGTACTGAGGGGATAGTCATACACGCCGAAAGATTTTCTCGTCGTATGAGTTTGTCCGAGTCAGATCGCATTGAGTTTGAGAGAGTGTTAGCGGAGGCAGAGAGTGAAGGCAACGCTGGTGTTGCGAAAGTGTTCCGGGCTTTTTTAGAATCTATCGAGTCTGTGATCGGAAAACGATTTAAAGATGAATCTGGGCAAGAAGTTCGTTCGCTTAGAAATGATGCCTCAGTGGTTTCGTTTGCTGTTTCGTTTTTAGGTCGATTGGACGCTATGGATGTGGCTAGTCCTCAAAAACAGGTCGAATGCAAGCGTGTTGTCAAGGAGGATTGGCCGACTGTTGAAGGCGCAATCGACGCGCGCGAGCAACGATTAAACTCGCTTAAGCGCGGCGATGAGTTGCCTAGTGGTGTGTTGCAGATGGTAAAAGTGTACGTGGCTTCAAAAAGACAAATTTCAGTCGGCGATAAAATGGCAGGTCGACACGGAAATAAAGGAGTCATTTCTAAGATATTGCCAATTGAGGATATGCCGTTTTTGGCTGACGGTACTTCTGTTGATATTGTTTTAAATCCACTTGGTGTTCCGAGTAGAATGAACGTGGGGCAAATTTTAGAAACCCATCTAGGATGGGCGGCTGCTAAACTCGGGTTTAAAATACGATTTCCGGTGTTTGCTAGTCCTAGTGAGGATTATGTTGTTGCGTTGCTTAGGGAGGCTGGGTTGCCCGAAGACGGCAAGGCGCAGTTGTATGATGGTCGAACGGGAGAACGATTCGAACAAAAGACAACGGTTGGTTTTATTTATATGTTGAAGCTGCATCATCTTGTTGAAGATAAAGTGCATGCACGTGCCACTGGGCCGTACTCGTTGATCACTCAGCAACCTCTCGGTGGAAAGGCTCGGTTTGGAGGCCAGCGATTCGGTGAAATGGAAGTTTGGGCATTGGAGGCATACGGAGCGGCATTCATTCTTCAAGAGTTGTTGACCGTGAAAAGTGACGACGTTGAAGGGCGTACGAAAATTTATGAATCCATGGTGAAAGGGGAGAATACGCTTGAGGCGGGGACTCCTGCCAGCTTTGAGGTTTTGAATAACGAAATACGGGGCCTTTGCCTCAATTTGCAGTTAGAAAAGTCTCAACGTTGAACTTGGTTGCAGTTGGTGTGTTCTAAATAAGCCATTCCTCTTGTTTGCTTTACGCTTATTTCAAAACTAGAGCGCATTTCAAAATCAGCCCGTCGCGCAAGCGAGGGCTGAGCATTCGATGACGGTGAAGCCCTCGCTTGCGCGCTGGGCTAGTTTTTTGAGACAAAAACAGATTTTGAAATGCCCTCTAGGCCGATAACAATCGCCGTATATTTAATGTACAACATTTGCTTGCTTGCTGGGCTAGTTGTCGCGTTCAAATAGGCTTGAAATGCGCTATAAAATATAGACAACTATGTGTTTAGCGGCTTGCCATGTTATTTGGTGACGATTTGTTGCCAATTTAGCGTTCGCAAGCCGTTGTCGTAAAGCGATTTATGATTAATGGTCTTTATTGATTTGGTTAGGCCGGAACTACGGTTGGTCAAGTGTTTCTGGTTGGCGTTCACTGATTGCCTGCTGTTGAAGTGAATGATTTAGCAGTGATCACACGTAACCGTTCACACCCCGGCCATACCACAAACCCACGGTGAACGATCAATACCAATTCTTAGTTAGAATGCGTTGCGTCTTAGTGGACAAGCATCAGTGTTTATATAGCAAGAGAGTAAATGGCGAACCATCATTTCCCCGTGACTGCTTACTAAAAACCTTTGTTTTCAAGGCGAAACGGGGTGTGAACGGTTACGATCACACCGTTTTGTAAAAAGCGAGTATTTATCGCAGTTTAGTGTGGATCATAAAAAGTACTCAGCAGATACTACGTTTGTTAGGTAATCGGACAGATAAGAGGAGCGATACGTGAGTTCATCAGAGGCTACATTCGATCGTGTGAATGAATATTCTGCTATTCGAATTGGACTTGCAAGTCCTCATGACATTCGTAGCTGGTCGTTCGGCGAGGTGAAAAAACCTGAGACAATTAATTATCGCACATATAAGCCGGAGCGCGACGGGTTGTTTTGCGAGCGTATTTTTGGCCCTGAAAAGGACTGGGAGTGCGCCTGCGGAAAATATCGCGGAATGAAATACAAGGGAATGATTTGCGATCGCTGCGGCGTCAAAGTTACTCATAGTAGGGTTCGGCGTCGAAGGATGGGCCATATCGAGCTTGCAGCGCCAGTTGTGCATATCTGGTTTTTTAAGACAATGCCAAGTCGGCTTGGCGCACTTCTCAACGTGAAAACGACTGCGCTTGAGCGAGTTGTTTATTTTCAGGATTACATCGTCGTTGATCCAGGTGATACGCCGTTACGACGGGGGCAGCTATTGTCAGAAGATGAGGCAAGGCAAGCTAAAGTAAAGTATGGAGATGGGACTTTTGATGTTGAAATGGGCGCGGAGGCAGTTAAGCGCATGCTTTTGTCGATCGATTTGCGCTCGGCGGCAGCAAGCATGCGTGTAGAATTGAAGGTGGCCACTAGCCAGCAGAAGACAAAGGAATTGATTAAGCGCCTGCGGATTACAGAGGCATTGAGAGATAGTGATAATCGGCCGGAGTGGATGGTGCTTGATTGTATTCCTGTGATTCCTCCGGATTTGAGGCCCTTAGTGTTGTTGGATTCTGGAAACTTTGCAACTAGTGACTTAAATGATTTATACCGTAGGATCATCAATCGCAACAACCGCCTTAAAAAACTTGTTGACTTAAATGCGCCGGAAGTCATTGTTCGTAACGAAAAGCGCATGCTGCAGCAGTCTGTTGATGCGCTGTTTGACAATAATAGGTGCAAGCGTCCCGTGCTCGGTTCGTCGAATCGGCCTCTAAAATCACTGACAGATATGATTAAGGGTAAGCAGGGCCGCTTTCGTGAGAATCTACTTGGGAAGCGTGTCGATTATTCGGCAAGAAGTGTGATTGTTGTTGGTCCGAATCTACGCCTTAATCAGTGTGGTTTGCCTAAGAAGATTGCGCTTGAGCTGTATCAACCGTTCATTATTCGACGGCTTAAGGATTTGGGGCACGCAGATACAATTAAAAGCGCTAAGCGTATGCTTGAGCGGCGTGAGGATGAGGTTTGGGATATTTTAGAGGATGTGATTGCGAATCATCCTGTGCTGATGAACAGGGCTCCGACATTGCATCGAATGGGCATACAGGCTTTTGAGCCGACGCTGGTGGAGGGGAATGCGATTCGATTGCATCCTCTCGTGTGTAGAGGCTTCAATGCAGATTTCGATGGAGATCAGATGGCCGTGCATTTGCCGTTGTCTATTGAAGCGCAAGTTGAGGCTACGACTTTGATGATGTCGACTAATAATATATTTAGTCCGTCAAATGGCGCGCCGATCATTAGCCCATCTCAAGACATCGTTATGGGTTGCTACTATCTTACTCTAAAAAAAGCTGATCGATTAGGTGATGGTATTTGTTTTGCAAGTACGAATGAAATGTATGCTGCTCTCGGTCAGGCACGAGTTAGTCTTCATACTGCGGTTCGCATACGGATTTGCAATGATCGGCGAGTGAAGGGCGGAGGCATAGTTGAGGGCGTTACTTCGATTCTTGTTGATACTAGCGTTGGTCGTATTGTGTTTAATGATATTTTGCCGACAGGTATGGCGTTTTACAATCACACGATGAAAAGTAAAGATCTGGCTAATGTTATTTCCGATTGTTATTTGGAATTAGGGCGCCTACGAACTATTGAGTTGTTGGACAGAATGAAGGAGTGTGGTTTCAGAGAGTCGACTCGTAGTGGTCTGTCGTTTGCCACTAGCGACTTGAAGACGCCTGCGAATAAGGAGGCGGTTATAGCCGCCGCTGAGGCTGAGGTAGTTAAGCGTGATCGCCTGTATCAAAAAGGTGTTATCACGGCACAAGAACGATACAATCAGATACTGGACCAATGGACTCACGCGAGCGAGGAGATTCGCGGTGCGATGATGGAGGCTTTTAAGACGGATGTTCGAGACGGAGGTGCGTATGTTAATCCGATTTACTTGATGGCGGATTCTGGTGCACGTGGCGGGCAGGAGCAGATCAGGCAATTGGCAGGCATGCGAGGCTTGATGGCAAAGCCAAGTGGTGAGATTATCGAGACGCCGATTAAGGCGAATTTTCGGGAGGGTTTGTCTGTCTTGGAATACTTTAGCTCAACTCACGGTGCTCGTAAGGGTTTGGCTGATACTGCTTTGAAGACTGCAGACAGCGGATACTTGACACGGAAGTTGGCGGACGTTTGTCAGAATGTCGTAATTACAATACATGATTGTGGCACCACGAAGTCAATCACTAGAGGGGTTGTGTTTCGTGGTGAAAAGGTAGAGGTGGCGTTGGTTGATGCTATTCGCGGCCGTGTTAGTAGGTCGAGTATAGTGAACCCAATTTCTGACGAGGTGATTGTCGGCGAAAATGAATTGATTACTGTTGATGTCGCGCGTCGTATCGAGGGGTTGGGGTTGGAACGTGTGCAGGTTCGCAGTCCAATGACGTGTTCGGCTGAGTTGGGAATGTGTCGGCTTTGTTATGGAATGGATTTATCGACAGGTTCCCTTGTTGAAGAGGGGTTGGCAGTAGGGATCATCGCTGCACAAAGTATCGGTGAACCTGGTACTCAGTTGACGATGCGGACGTTTCATATTGGCGGAGCTGCATCTCACGCGGTCGAGGATAATGAGATCAAGGCACGTCGATCCGGAGAGATCCGTTTGGCGCGCGTGCGGAGCGTAGTGAATGCGGAGGGACGAAATGTTGTTCTTGGGCGTAGTGGCGAGATCACTATTGTGGATATGAAAGATCGCGAGTTGGAGCGATATTCAATTCCGAACGGAGCGGTTTTGTCCGTTTCGGAGCGTGATGAGGTGGTGGCTGGCCAGGTACTCTGTACTTGGGATCCACATTCGATTCCGATTTTGTGTGAGGTCGGTGGAAGGGTAAGGTTTGAGGATCTAGTTGAAGGGCAGTCAGTTCGGTCGGAAACTGACTCTAACGGTAATCTGCGAAGAACAGTCATTGAGCATAAAGGTGATTTGCATCCGCAAATTATTCTTGAGGATAGTACCGGAAAGATTCTCGATTTTTATTATTTGCCCGAGCGTGCTAGTGTTGAGGTGATAGAGCGTCAACAGGTTACTGCCGGTTGTGTTTTAGCGAAGAATCCCCGAGAGTCATCAGGAACTCAAGATATTACCGGCGGGTTGCCAAGGGTTACCGAATTGTTTGAAGCCCGACGTCCTAAGGAACCTGCAATTATTGCGGAGATCGACGGTGAAGTTGAGTTGGTCGCTGAGAGGAAGCGAGGCAAAAGAATTATAGTTGTTAAGAATTCAGAGGGGGTGGAGGTAGAGCACGCTATACCTCACGGAAAGCAGCTGCTTGTACATGCTAAAGAATTTGTTCGATCCGGCGATGCGCTTGTGCGGGGGCCATTGGTGCCGCATGATATTCTTCGCGTGAGTGGTGAAGAGGCGGTGGAGCAGTACCTTCTCCACGAGATTCAAACAGTGTATCGTTCGCAGCGAGTGGTTATTGACGACAAGCATATTGAAATTGTGATCTCCCAGATGCTCCGAAAAGTGCGAGTCGATAGTGTTGGTGATACCCACTTGTTGCCTGGTGTCTTGGTAGATCGGCTGGATTTTGCTCGCGTCAACCGTGGGCTTGAAGGTAAAGTGAAAGTGGTCGATGTCGGCGGTTCGGAATTTCAGGAGGGAGATGTAGTTCCATCTGAAGTCATAAATGATGTTAATCGTGAATTGAGTTCATCGGGCGCAGAGATTGTCGTTGTTTCCGAGCCTGCTAGAGCTACTTGCAGTACTCAACTGCTTGGTATTACGAAGGCAGCTGTTCAAAGTGAGAGCTTTATTTCTGCGGCGAGCTTTCAAGAGACAACTAAGGTTTTAACTGAGGCCGCGATTGCAGGAAAAATCGATAATTTGGTGGGCTTGAAGGAGAATGTTATTTTGGGCCATCTTATTCCTGCGGGGACTGGGTTTGATGTTCATCAACAATCAGAGGTTCGGATACGGCCAGAAGCACTTGCTGAAATTTATGCAGAGAGAGATCGTATTTTAGCTGCGCGTGCCGATTTGTTGAATGAACCTGGTATTGGTGGTGCTGTTGGTAAGAATGGGGTTTCTAGTTAGAGGGCATTTCAAAACTTACGCAGAGTCATGATCAGGCAAGCGAGTTGAACAAACCTCAGAAACAGATCCGCGTGATCTTCGTAGCGGACGACCAACCGTCGGAAGTTTTGCAGCCAACTGTGGGTGCGTTCGATCTTCCAACGGCGGGGGTAGCGGCGC
>JAYVDI010000330.1:0-4678 GCA_043749505.1 Schlesneria sp.
CCCGCCGACGAAGACGTTCTCACCGGGACGATGCTCCTTCGCGTAGGCGCGGCATTGTTGAGAGTGAAACAACCCGGACTTGCCGGTGATGCCCTGACAGATGATTTTCGTGTGCTTGTCGACGAGGATGCTCATGAGTAGCTGTTAGCCTTTAGCGGTTAGCGGGAAGAAAACGAGCGTCGTTCAGACGTTGTTGTTCGCAGGTTTGGGCGTATGTTTTGGCGAGGTCAATCGGCAGGCAGGGACCATCTTTCAGATAGAGCGGCAACGTCGGCAGAGTTTCGCCGATGGCCAGTCGATGATGCCAGAGGTCGAGGACCGTGTGATCGTCCCGGCTGGTTGAGCGGTACGCGCAGGCAGACAGACCCCGTGCCGAGTTGGCCGCGTCACCGAGACGACTCAGCAATTCCGCGTGGAGATTGGCGTGACGATCGGTCACGACATCGACCACAATCAACCCGATGGCTTCGTGAAGGAACGACGCGCACTTGCTCACAAAGGCTTCGCGAGATTCATGACGGTCCTTGTTGCTCGGGCTGACCAGTTCGATGGCTCCGGCAAGGACTGGTCCCGCCGATCCGTTGTAGACATCGACTTGAACGATGTCCGTGGTCAGGACAATATCCAACGTCATCGTGGGGGCGTCGGGGGTCCAAGTCGTGGCCGTTGGTGGGATCGAAGACGCGGCATCGTCAGGCATCTCCCACGTTGCGACATCCGGTGCCACTTGAATCCCGTAATGCACGGTCGGCTCGGCAAACCAATCTGGCGGCAGAATGCGATTCAACTCTGTGGCCAGGTTGCAGGCCCAGCCAGAGTGAAAGGCTTCCCAGTGTCGGGCCCCTTTGAGCGGCGGATGAAAGTGATCAAGTAACACGGTCGCTCTCCAGTCGAATGATCACACCCCCAGCGACGCAACGGCCTTCTTCGCGGCGTCGGTGAGGTCGGTGCCGATGGTGATCTTCTTGCCGCTGTCGGCCAGCATCTTGCGGGCGAGTTCCACGTTGGTCCCTTCCAGGCGGACGACGAGCGGCACCTTGATGCCGATGGTGTCGTAAGCCGACAGCAGCGCGGTGACGATCGTGTCGCACTTCATGATGCCGCCGAAGATGTTGACCAAGACACCCTTCACGTTCGGATCGGCGAGGATGATGCGGAAGGCTTCCGTCACCTGCTCGACGTTCGCGCCACCGCCGACATCGAGGAAGTTGGCCGGTGCGCCGCCGTGGTACTTGATGATGTCCATCGTGCTCATCGCCAGACCGGCTCCGTTGACGAGGCAGCCGAGATTCCCTTCGAGCTTCACGTAGCTCAGCCCAAATTTCTGAGCCGCCACTTCGTTCGGTTCCTCTTCGTTGAGATCGCGGAGTGGCAGCAAGTCTTGATGCCGGAACATGGCGTTGTCGTCGAACGTCACCTTCGCATCGCCGACGACCAGATCGCCCTCGGCCGTCACGACCAGCGGGTTGATCTCGACCATGCTGCAATCTTTGTCGATGAAGAACTGGCAGAGTTGCTTCAGCAACTTCTCGGCATTGCGGACGGCGACGCCATCCAGCCCGAGCCGATACGCCACGTTGCGGGCTTGATAACCGAGCAGCCCCGCTTCGACATCGAATGCCTCGTGGATGATCTTCTCGGGAGTGTTGTGCGCCACGTCCTCGATGTTCATGCCCCCCTCGGACGATGCGATCAGCATCGGTCCGCCCGATTCGCGATCGACGACGACGCCGAGATACAGCTCCTTCGCAATCTTCAGGCCCTCTTCGATGAGCAGGACGCTGACCTGCTTGCCTTCTGCACCCGTCTGGATCGTGACGAGTGTGTTGCCGAGCATCTTGGCCGCGTTCTCTTTCGCCGCCTCGGCGGATTTGACGAGGACGACACCCGGCTGATTCGGCTGTTCCTTGAAGCGGCCCTTGCCGCGACCGCCCGCGTGAATCTGAGACTTCACCACGGCCAGTTCTCCGGCCAGTTGAGTGAACCCGGCCGCCGCCTCATCGGGTGTCCTGGCCACGACGTTGCGGGGCACCTTCACCCCGGCCGCGGCCAGCAGTTGTTTGGCTTGATACTCGTGAATCTTCATCGGTTTTCCTGCAAGACGTTCTGTTTCAGTGAGCGCTGAATCGAGCGGGCGGGATAATAGCCGCCGCGCGGGGATTGTTCTAACGAGCCGTTCAATGATGGGCGCCAATCGTTCTTCTAAGCGGGACGGCGTCAGCCCCCTGGTTCTTCGGGCGTCAGCCCCGCTTTCTCATGCACAAAACGGGCTGACGCCCAATGGCACTCACTTTGAAAAGTAGTAGGCACATTCCATGTGCCGTAACCGTCGATCTGCGGACGGCACACGGAGTGTGCCTGCTACTTTGTGGGCAAAGTGAGTGCCATTGGGCTGACGCCGCCCGGCTCACCATGACACGGTGGAAGAAACGTCTCATCCGCATTCCGAAAATTAGCCGCGCGGGGCTAGCCCCGGTTCAAGTCGTGTAACCGGCGCTAGCCCCGCGCGGCTGATTTCTGTGACATGGATCATTCATGACCACGTGAGGTCTCAATCGAAGTCATCAGAAGAAGGCATCCGGCAAGTGAGGGCTTGGACGATTCAAACCATAGGCATGCGCTGGAACTGTTCGTTCTCACACTGTCAGGCTCGATCGAGACAACCCACGAAGTGGGATCGTCACGGCTGATGTTGCAGCGCCGCCAACGGCCGCCTCCAAGCGGCGGTTTCGGTGGTCAGTCCGTTCTCGTTGGCGAATCGCTCCAGTGCGAGGCCACGTTTCAAGGGATCGGCTCCGCAGGTCCACCAGATTTTGGGCTGGCATTCGGGGCAGAACTCCAGTGGTTGCCGGTCGTTTTCCTCACGACTGCGGGAGCCGTTCATGCAGCATTCGTAGGCCGAACAGTGCGGGATGCCGAGCATGTGGCCGGTTTCGTGAACGGCGGTCTTCAGCGTGCGCCGCAGACAGAGTCGATAGGCCGCGTCACTCGCACGCGGGTCGCCGTTGCGGTGCAGTGACCAGACGCCGACGCGGTCTTTCATTGAAGCCTGACCGAAGACCCAGTTGAGGTTTCCCGGCCAGAGGTCACACGTCACCAGCCCGATCACAGCGACCGCATCCTCGGGCCGCTGCGGGTTGAGGATGTCGTCCATGATCCATGTCGATAAGACCTGCTCTTCGTCGTCACGCATCCGGCGAGCCGCTTCCGGGATGTCACCCAGTGGCCGGGCTTCCCGTAATTGGACCGGCATTCCGAAGAAGTGCCCCATGAACTCGGCCGTCTGTTCGACGAGTCGCTGCTGAGTCTCGTCGAACTCGCCAAGCGGCTGGAGATAGATCGTCCGGTACTCGTCCTTCAACGGCTTTTGCCCTCGGGCTTGAACGTACTGTCCAAAGGATTGACCTCCCTCGGGATGCCGCTCCAACCAGTCGCCCGGCTGGTTCGGTTTCTTCTTCTCATGCAGCGGCCGGATCAGTTCGATCTGCGCGAGCAACGGCTCGAAACTGGCGGGCAGCGGAATCGCAATGGCCGTATCTGGACTGCCGATCTCCAGCCGCTGCTGATACCACAGCACAGAGCCATACACGACGGCACCAAGCACGAGCAGACAGGTCACGAGGCGTCGCATGATTCACCGAACTCTGCAGTCAACGAACGACCATTGGAAGACATCAACAAGAACATGTTGGACAAGAAGATGGGAGTGGAAGGACTCTGGCTTGGTTTTCATCTTCTTGCCATCACCTTCTTGTTCCTCATGATGGTTGCGGCGAAACGAATCACCCGACATTCGAGTGCTTGAGGGTATCTCGCGCGCGGACCTCTTCGACCTTGGCCAGCAGCCGTTTCAGATCTTCGACCTGGTGGTCATCGACGCTGATCTGGTGGCGCGACTCCATCGGAATGCTGGCCACCACGATCGCCAAGCAGATCACGGACAAGAACAATCCCAGCAGCGACCATCTCACTTGGATGGCCAACTCCGTCACGAACGGATTCTCTGCGGCTCCACCGGAGACATAGGCGGACAGCAGAAAAATCATGGGCAGCAGTACCACGACGATGTTCGAGAAGGCCAGCCAAAATGAGGCACGGTCTTCGGACTGACAACGATGAGTGAGGATGCCTCGCATCGGCCCGCGCAGGTAAGCGACCGTGGACAGGCACAGTGATGCGGTGACAACCACGGACCAGATGAGAGCGTATTCGGCGTTCGTGTAGCGCATGAACGGTCTCCTTGAAAGCGATGTGACGTGACCAACAAAAATCGAAATCAAGTGACCAGGGCGGCGTCAGCCCAATGGCACTCACTTTGAAAAGTAGTAGGCACATTCCCTGTGCCGTAACCGTCGATCTGCGGACGGCACACGGAGTGTGCCTGCTACTTTGCGGGCAAAGTGAGTGCCATTGGGCGTCAGCCCCCGGACTCTAGGAGTCGTCGTAAAAGTCTTTGAAATCGACAGCTCCAAGCTAACAATTTCATCCGATCTTCGCCGCAATCAACTGTTCGAGCTTCACGATGTCGGCGGAGAATTTGCGAATGCCTTCTGCCGTCTTCTCGGTCGCCATCGCATCTTCGTTCAGTTGGAGGCGGAATGTTTTTTCGTCGAGCGTCACCTTGTCGAGCGGCAGTGACTTGGCGGCGGCGGCGTCGAGCTTCCTCGCCAGGGGATCG
>JAYVDI010000331.1:0-9971 GCA_043749505.1 Schlesneria sp.
ATGCGAAGTTCAAACTCTTCAACGACATCGCGGCGGTCGGGTCGAGTTACGTCTGCCGACTGCGCGATAACAGCGTCTATCTCTGCGAGGAAGACCGACCGCTCACCGACGCCGATCGCGCCGAGAACGTGGTCTCGGACCAGATCGTGAAGTTCGGCAAGCCGACCAACGGCGCGACCAATCCGATCACTCACCCGCTGCGACTGGTGATCGTGAAAATCAAGCCGCACGTCTCGAAAGGGAAATATCAAGGTGGCTCATCGGGCGTCGATAGCGACGGCTTCCTGCGGATCGCCACCAACCTGCTCGAGGTCCCCGCTGAAATCATCGCGATCTTATATGCCTACCGTTGGACCATCGAAATCTTCTTCCGGCAGTTCAAGCATTTACTCGGCTGCCGCCACTTGTTGAGCCACAACCAGAACGGCATCGAAATTCAAACCTACTGCGCGCTCATCGCCTGCCAGCTGATCGCCCTCTGGACCGGCCGCCAGCCCACCAAACGAACGCACGAAATGCTCTGCTACGTCATGCAGGGCTGGGCCACCATCGAGGAACTCGACGCCCACTTGGCGAAACTCAAACGCGCCGACGAACAGGCCGCGAAAAAAATCTGATCGGCCCCCGCCGCTCGATGGCCAGCACGCAATCCGAGTCCCTTCACGCTGCGCACTCCCCAACCCGCAGCCCCGCTTCCCTCCCGCCCAATCGTAGGTCCGCGCCACTCGAACCCCGTCCAACCCCACCGACAGCGACTCAAACACGCCCGACCGCTAAAATCGACAACCAAAGCAACACGAGTGCCGAACAGTGTTGGACCTGTCCCCTTTTCCTCCCTTTTCCTCTCCCCCCCTTTTCCTCTCCCCCGCCATCGGGATATGCCCGGAAAAGGGGATAAGTCCAATTGTTCAATTCCGCTGTCCAGATTTAATTGGACTTATCCCCTTTTCTCTCTTCTTTTTCGCTTTTCACCAATTGAACATCATCGACCAAGCCGTACTCATCAAACCGTACAATTGCTATCAGATCGGACTGAGCAGGGTCGGAGAACACATTACATACACCCGTAGTCACATGAGGTGGATAGTGCTTTCGCATGCACATGTTCTCAATCGCTTCGTTCCTCTTCATGTGCGATCTGTTGTACGATTCGCGAATAGTTGACAATGTATATATCCATTTGTCGGCATCTATGGCGCGACGAAACAACAAGCCATCGCTGGTCACGACCGCATTAAGATATATTGTGTTGTCAACACCTGATGCGTCAACCACAGTTTCAGTATAGTCTGTGGCCACGATAAATGTGAACCTGCGCAATAAATTCGAGGCCACCAGAAATACTTCACGATACGGCAATTTCTCGCAACCGTGGGATGGCTGTCGGTAATTCACGACAATGCCGTGACGCGCAAGAGAGTCCACTTGCCTACTTACATCGACATCACGTGGCACAGTTCCGCGTGCATGGGTTCGTGACTCCGGCCATACTCCATGTGCTTGACGGTATTCACAAATTGCGATACTAAGCGAACGCAATTCGGCACTTGGGTGGAAAGTTACGAAACAATAGCGAAAAACCATGACCGCCAGTAGGGTACAAACAGCGATGTATGTGATTTTGGATTTCATGTATTTAATAGCCAGCGAGTATGCCGTTGCCGTCATTCCTATCGCTACTTCACTTTGCTGTGGCTAACGCGATCACGCCAACTTCTAAGTTTGGGGAACTTGCGGACAGCTTAGTTTACGTTAGGGTCCGACGGAAGGTCTGGGTTTACACCCTCGTGCGACCGAGTAATCGCCGCAGATACCACACAGGTGCCACCCCAAGGGAAGTAGCTTCCCCCAACGAGAGTATAAGTGAAATCGCATTGATGCCACCACGCAATGCATGCCACGCAAGAGACTCTGCCGTTCGCCTTTACTCCGTATACACAACCTCTAAACTTCTGCTTCAGTTTCTGAGTGGAACAGTAGCCCGGGCAACCACACAGAGTTTTAGCACCATCGTCCTCAAGTCCTGGCGCATCATTTCTTTCAACATAAGCAGGGGATGTTGGGCCGCCTCCATCTCTCGAAGTCCCTCCGGATGCTGACCAGTCTGTTGAGTCACCAGTACCCGGGTCTGCGGGGTCGTCAATGAATGTCCCATCAACCTGAGGGCTTGACCATGGACAATTGTAAAACCACCGGGAGCCATGCGACCATTGTTTTAAGTACATGCCCACAAAACGACTTTTGTCCCGTGCGGTTGGGACATATCGAACATTGAACTTTGTGCAGCACGCCCCAGGGTTAGTTGTTTTTGTATACGAGTCACAGTCATTCATTGTTATTCGGAACGTCCCGGGAGATGTCCCATAGAGATTGACGGCCAGTCCGGATGCATCAGTGAACCGAAGTGGATTGGACCGAAGTGCTCCGTAAAGTGAAATGCCGTCTTCGTACTCAAGTGGATCACGGGCCAAAAAACGCCCAAGCGTTTTGCTGACGTATCTCGCCCGGAAAAAACTGAGAGTCGATTCGATATCGAGTGTTCGCCCGGTGAAGAGGGTGCGGTTGGAGGTTTGCGGGGTGGGGCCGGTGGGTGCGCCTGCGGGGTTGTGGGCGGTGGCGGCTCCGTAGGGGGTGTAGGTGTAGCGTTCGGCGGGAGTGCCGGTGGCGTCGGTGAGGGTGTAGGTGCTGTATTGGCGGTTGGCGTGGTAATACAGGGTGGAGATTTGAGATTCGAGATTTGAGAGCAGGACCAATGGTTCGTCGATGTAGGTGCCGTAGGCGAGTCGAGAGACGAGAGTGGAGAGTCCAGAGCCAGAGGAAGAATACTCGGCGATCACTTGCTGGTCGCTGAGGGCGTAGATTGTGGTGGTGGAGCCTGACGGCTCGGCGACGGTCTTGGAGACTCGACGACCGAGGGCGTCGTAGACGTAGGTTGCGTTCTTGAGACCTTCGACGTTGTTGGCTCCGAACGCGCTGAGCATGTTGTCGGCGTCGTAGGTGAGGAGGCAGCCTCGGTCGTCTTGGGTGAGGTTGCCTTTGGGGTCGTGTTGGAGTGCGACGGGGGTTGTGGCTCCCGCGTTGGTGATGGCGGTCAGTTCATGCGTCGGGCCGTGGGTTCGGGTTTGGGTCGAGCCGTTGTTGGTGAAGGACTGCCAGTCGTTGACGGGGCTGAGTTGCCATTGTTGGCTGTCGCCGTTGGCTTTGGTCCAGTTGGTGAGGCGGTTCTGCGGATCGAAGCCGCCGCTGCCGGACGGACCCGTTCCGGTGGACCATGAGTGTGCGGCCATGACGCCGGACCTTGTTTCTGAGGTGGGGTTCTTGTTGGCGTCGTATGTGTAGATGAGGGTTTCGACGTTCGCGGCCGCGATGCTGGTGAGCATGTTGTCGGCCTGATAGGCGCGGGTCGTTTCGATGCCGTTGCCGTAGAGACGCGAGGTCTCGCGACCGCCGTTGTCGTAGGTGAACGTGGCGACGGACGACGCGGCGGCGTTCGGTTCGGCGAGGCTGACTGAGGCGAGTTGGCCTCGGGCTGTGTGAGTACGTGTCACTTGAGTGCCGTCGGGGTAGGTGAGTGAGGTTTCGCGACCGGCCTGATCGTAGCCGCTCGTCACTGTGTATGTCTGCCCGAAGATGGCGAGGGACTCGGTGGCCTTGCGGCCGTTTGAGTAGGTGAAGGAGACGGTGTTGGAGTAGCGGCCCTTGGTGGCGGCGAGGATGCGGCTTGCGTTGTCGTAGGTAAACGTGTCTTGGTCGGTGATGGGGCCGGGTGAGGTGGCGGAAGAGATCGGGCTGGCGGCCCAATCTACGGGGCTGTTGGCGAGCGTGCGGTATTCGCGACGGAGCATTCGGCTCGACATGTCGTAGACCAACGAAATAGTCTCGCCGAGTTGGTCCTGCTTGAGGACGGCTCGACCGGCAGCGTCATAGGCAACGGTGGTGAACCCGCAGTGCGCGTCGCCGGGGTTTTGGCCAGCGACGTGATCGGGCCAGACGATCTTTGTTCTGCGACCGAGTGGGTCGTATTCGTAGGAGGTCGTCTGGTTCTCGGCGTCGGTCATCGAGAGTTCATTGCCTGCGGCATCATGCGTGAACGAGGTCGTGGCGTTGTTGCGGTCCTTGGTCTCAAACCGTCGGCCTCGGGCATCGAAGTACGAGTAGGTCGAATTCCCCTTCGCGTCGGTCTGCTTGGTCGTGTTCCCCGCGAGGTCGTACGTCTTCGTGCGAACCAAATTACTCAGCAGTTCCTGAGTATCGCTGCACGAGACATCGCGGTTGAGCGCGTCATACACACAGTCTTGACCGACGCCGTTCGGGTCGCGCACCTTGAGGCGGTTGCCGTTGGCGTCGTACTCGAACGACGTGACGAAGTTCTCGGCATCGACCGACTCGATGACTCGCCCCGCACCGTCGGTTCGGGTGCGACTCGTGTGGCCGAGAGCGTTGGACTGTGTTGTCTCCACAACGCTGCCATACCCCGCGATCGTGACGAGGGCATCGTGAGTCGTCGTGCTGCTGACGACTGCCGCTCCGTTGGCGTCCAGTTGGACCGATCTCACCGCGCGACCGAGGCCATCCTTGATCGAGAGCGTCCGTTCTCCCTCGGGGTTGGTGACGAGGGCCGCGCTGCCGTTGCAGCCGGTACCGAGATTCAGTCCCGCCATGTGCGCCGCGAACTGTTGATCGAGGCCCACGCCATCGGTGAGGTTGTCGTCGTACTGGTAGCGCGTCGTGATCCCTTCCGTCGCCGCGATGCCCTCGTCTCCCGCGATCGGGGGATCGGTAAAGACCACCGCGCCACGCGGCGTGAGCCACACCGTCCGTGCGACAGGGCGGTTGCGCAGGTCATACTTCGTCGTCACCTCTTGCAGCGTCTTCGCGTTGAGCGGATCAGACGTGTTCTCATGCGACAGCACATCGGCGACAGTGGCCTGATGAACGACGTTGCCGTTCCAGTCAGTGCGGGTAATCGTGCCGTGGCCGAGCGGATCGACGCTCAGTTGGACTCGACCGCAGCATTGGGGACGGAGCGTCTGCCAGACGTGGCCGCGTGCATCGGTCTTGCTGATCTGGTGCCCGGCGATGTCATAGGAGTAAGACTCGGTCGCGGCTTGAGGCGTCCCCGGAGCTTCCGTCCGAGTCGCCGGTCTGCCTCGTCCCGTATAGGTCATCACCGTCTTTGCGGCATTGACACCATTCGTGTCGCTCGCATCGAAGTAGCGCGGCGAACGAACTTCCATCACCCGCGAGGCGGCGTCGTAGATCGTCTCGGTCTTCGCAGGAACCGGGGTCAAAGTTCCGGTGCCAATAAAGCTGGCCGACTGAATCTGTTCGATGGCCCGCCCGCGCGAATCGTACTTGGTCGTGCTCGCAATCCCACGCGGATCAATGACCGACGTAGCTTGGCCTTCCGCATCCAGCAGGTAGTCCGTGATGAGGAATTTGCTGTTCGGAGAATTCTCCGCCTCACGCAGCTTGGCGAGAACGGCGTGATAGTAGTCCTCGCTCCCCAACGGTGTACTTCCCTCACCGTGTTCGCCACCGCCACTGTATTCGCCGCCGCCGTACGGATCCCAGTTCACCACCGTCAACTCGAAGTCGGGCGTCGCTCCCTGAATCATTCGGATCAGCCGCCCATTCGAGACATCATAGGCATGATACGTCCTGCGTCCGTGTGGATCGGTCGCCAAGAAGAGCTTGTTGCCAATGTACTTCGCCTTGGAAACCAGTTCCGTTCCGGTGTTGGGTTTGACCTTCGTTTCGACGACCTGATGGATGTAGTTGTAGACGTTCTCGACCGTCTCCCCCTGACGCGACCGGGTTTTCACGAGCGATGTCCCCGGCAGATAGGCCAGCGTTTCTTCGCTCCAGACGGCCGGATCAGTGACGGCGGTCTCGTTTCCCGCCAAGTCCATCAGGGCCGAGGCCTGAACGGTTCGCACCCGCCGCCCCGTGGCATCATATTCGTAGTTCGTGACAACGTTCCGCCGGTCCACCGACTTGACCAACAGATTGGCATCCGCTCCCGCTCCGTAAAAGAACCGTTCCGTCGAAGCATCCGCATGATGAATCCGGATCACCCGGTTCAGCGAGTCGTAGACATACGATGTCTCGTGTCCCTCACTGTCGGTCATCGATGACAACCGCCCCAAAGCGTCGTGGGAGTAGGTGGTTTCGGCTCGTGGCGAACCGGCCGAGTCCGACGGTTGAATCACTTTGACCAGTTGCAGGCTGGCGTTGTATTCGTAGTCGGTTCGGTTCCCCAGCGGATCAATGGCGGCTTTCAACAGGAACTGATTCACATGGCCTTCGGGATAGTATTCCCACGAAGAGACCGCGAAGTCGGCGGTCTGATAGTCCGTCGCTCCGCAGGCCGATGTCACCACGGTCGGCCGTCCCGACACGCCGCCTCCGCTGCTCCCTCCACCATGTTCACCACCCGAGTTTTCGCCGTGTTCGCCGCCTCCGCTGCTCCCTCCACCATGTTCACCACCCGAGTTTTCGCCTCCGCCACCCGATGACCCGGCACTCCACATGGAATCGCCCAATCCCACGGTTCTCGTCAACATGTTTCCCCGGCTGTCGTAGGTGTGGAGAGTCACCCGCCCCAACCGGTCCCGATAGCGCAGTGTCTGAAAGAATTCGTTGTAGCAGCGGGTTTCATAGGTCTGATCGCCGAAAGTGGTCCTGCGGATGTACCCCGAATTGTCGCGGTCCATAACGGTGCTGATTCCCTGCTCGCTGGTGTCCCACGAAGTGAAGCCCACCTGCGGGTTGTAGGGGTCTGTGTTGTAACTTTGTTGGTAGGCCTGTGTGGAATCGAGCTGCCCGCTAATTGGATCGGTGCCGGCTCCCCCGAGCGTCCAACCGTCCGACCAGTAGCCCTGGACGTAGTGTGACGAGATCAACTTCCTCATCTTGCCGCCCCCTTCGTAAATGCTGAGCGCGCGTCCCTCTTCCGTGGGCTGCCCCGACACGGCCATGTAGGCCACTTCACTGTTGGCGTTCACAACCATCCGGATCAGCAACGATGCGGAACTGTAGAGGTCGCCCCACCCGGCATAGTTGTGATTGCCAACGTACACCCGCTTCCGGCGGTGGGTCGTTTTCGCCGTCGCATCGTCGATGGCAACGACGGTCGATTGTGACGTTTGATTGAACGAGAAACCGAAGGTCGATTCTGAACCATCGGGATGACTGACGTGCGTCAGCTTGCCGTCGGTGTACTCGTACTGCGTTGTGACGTTGCCGGGAAACGTCACCTGACTGACGACCCATTGCCCCGCCACCTGCTGAGGATGATAGGTGAACGTCGCGACGTGCCCGAAAGGGTCGGTTACGGTGTCGATCTGCCACTGACGCTCCGGCGATTCTTCCAGTTCGGCGGCGGTCCAGGTCTTGTAGGCAATGGTCAACCCGCGTCCATGACGATCCCGTGTGCTGGCCAGCCGTCCCGCAAGCGGTGCCGGAGTGGACGCCGCAGGGTCGGTGGAAAAGAGGTCAAACGTAAAGACATTTCCGTTCAACGAGGTCAGCACCGCCGTCTTGGCGGCCGTCCAGTTCGCACCTTCCAGCTGCGTCAGCAAGTTGCCCGACGCATCCTTCAAGACCAGATTTCCGATTGTGGCCCGTGAATAATCGAAGAATGCCCCGCCGCTCGATGGGGTGTTCTGGGGATTGGGATAAAACCGTCGGGGCTTGGAAGCCAACACGTCAATCAACCGAATCTTGGCTTTCATCGGGTTGTTGGTGTCGTTGAACGGATAGACGTGCAACTGCGTGTCGAAATTGGAAAAGCCCGCCAATCCAAAACTTCCATGCTCGGTGATGTCTCGGTACCGGTGCAGCCGCCGCAGGTACAAACCGCCCGGCGCAGACATCGTGTGATCGTCCGCATAATGGATGTAACTCATCACATGGTGGTAGATCACCGACCCCTGTCCCGACCACATCCAATTGGGTGTCGCTGGATATCCTTCCCCTTCGGGTTCAATGTTTGGAGTCCCCACACCGGCTGCGGAGCCGCCAAACGACCCAGGTGACGAACAAGTGTTGCAGGAACTGTTATTGCTGCCGGGGGCCGGACGACTGGCCATCGGCCTCAGACACGGGCCGTCGCTGCATTCTCCCCCGCAAGGGTCATACTCGGCATTGGAACACGCTCCAGCGGCGCTCGGGCTGACGGCTACCGCCGCTTCGGCTTCCGTTGGGATGTAGCCGCCGGGCGGAGGCGATGATGGTTCCCCTCCCTGTTGAGCGATCACCGCCCTCTGTTGTGGCTGGCCTCCAAACCAAATAGACGCCACCAACATTCCCAGCAGTAGGATGGCAGTGACAGCAAACAGTACCGGCCGGTTTTTGGGGATCAGGGGCATGATGGTTCCCTCGCAAAGAAGTCTGAATGCGAAATGACGACAGGGATGTATCTCGATGAGCTTTTTGAAAAGTCACGGGCGAAATTAACGTCTGTTGACCGAAGCCAGTGGCGTCTTGCGTGGCAGGGAAATCGAAGCAACGTACTTCAATTGGCCGGATGTCACCGGCGATGCCGCAACAAGGTTGACATCGTTGATCACCCCGGTCGTTGCCACGAACGTCGCCTTTGCCAATCCGTCGCCATCGGCTTGAACCGTGATGCTGTTCAAATGGTTCTCGAAAGCCCCGCCATCAAAGGCGGTGAACGTGACTGGCGCGTGCGGCGTGACTTTCACCTTCATCACAGTCGGCTCGCCCTGAACTGCATCAAAGGCAAGCTCGGAAAGGGCTGAAATACGCCGCACTCCGGGACCGGGCTGGGCGGGTTGCCAGACACGCCCCGGTTCGACAACATCCAGATACGCCTTGGGATTCTTCGCAAACGAATCGGAATCGAAAGGCTTGGGAGCAATCAGTGACGAGAGCCGCTCGGGATTCTCCCCCGTCTTGATCGCCGACATCACGGCGGTCACCGCCGGATTCGCGTCCTTCGGAATCTTGGGATACGTTCCATAGAACGGCTCCTCACTCTTGAGCTTGTCAGGTATCAAGGACGATTTGCCGCGAACGTCCGTCGCCGGACGACGAACGCCCCCCACTTCGACAAACTGGTCGCGTGTGACACGCTTCGGTCCCGGCCGAGCCACGTCTTGGTTCTGTGGCCCTGAGCGGAAGAGCCAGATTCCCATCGTCATGAGTATCACGACGCAGGCGGCGATGACGATCCAATCTCGGCGAGCCGCGCCGCGACGGGGAATTGGTTCGCCGAGAAGAGTTGGATTGGAGTGACTGGTCGGGGAGCCGGGGTCGGCGAGCGACTCGCTCGCCTGAGAAACGGGGGCGGCGGGCTGGGCATCACGCGCAGCCGCAGGAGGAACCGGGGCAGGGTTCAGGTCGTCCACAAGTCACCTCATCGGGGGATACGAGTTGGTAGAGCGAGTTACTGACGGAGCAAATTGTCGATCGCGGGTGTTGCAGAGAGCTGCGTCGCTGAATACTGCGTGCTGAGTTGTTTAGAAAAGATTCTTCACCAAGGGGGTCGGCATCAGATTGCCGAATCGAAAAGAAGCGCTGGTGAAGCAAGCTCATGAAGAGCGGGCGGGATTCCACTGTGTTCGATTCTGAAAGTCAAACACGATTGTTGAAAAAAGTTTTGGAAGCGGAGACAAAGTTTTTGGAGTTGGTTGATTGACAGAAGGCGGGGACGCGAACCAAGAGCCAAGCAACAAGAATGGCGGGCGTGGGGGATGCCTCTTGTCATCGCCCTCGCTCACGCAGCGGGTTGGTGGCCTTGCTCACGCGGCGGGTGGGTGATGCGAGCACCATTCGGGCAGCGCCCCACTGCCCACTCTCTTCCCCATCACTGCTTGGCTGGCTCGAAGATCAGGCCGGAGACGGAGGCGTTGGGGAGCCATTGCTCGACGGAGACGGTTGTCGAACCCGTTGGCTTGGCGGGGGTGAGGTCGATGAAGTTGACGACGAGGCCGTCGCCGGTCGCA
>JAYVDI010000332.1:0-3601 GCA_043749505.1 Schlesneria sp.
GATCGATGGCTTCCCCGTCTTCAACACGGTCGAAGAGGCAGTCAAGAAGACGGGAGCCAACTGCTCGCTGATCTTCGTTCCGCCGCCGTTCGCCGCCGATGCGATCCTCGAAGCGAACGATGCGGGGATCGGGTTGATCGTCTGTATCACCGAGGGGATTCCGGTCCTCGACATGGCTCGCGTCCATCGAGCGATGGTCGGCAGCAAGAGCCGCCTGATCGGGCCGAACTGTCCCGGCATCATCACCCCCGGCGTGGCCAAGATCGGCATCATGCCCGGCTACATCCACCAGCCCGGTCCCGTGGGACTCATCAGTAAGAGCGGCACGCTGACGTATGAAGCGGCCTGGCAGTTGGGCAACGTGAACCTCGGCCAATCGACCGCCATCGGCATCGGCGGCGACCCGA
This sequence comes from Schlesneria sp., assembly GCA_043749505.1. Classification (GTDB taxonomy): domain Bacteria; phylum Planctomycetota; class Planctomycetia; order Planctomycetales; family Planctomycetaceae; genus Schlesneria. Next base: position 408 of record JAYVDI010000332.1, read on the forward strand.
TCATCGGCACGACCTACATCGACCTCCTCGAAATGTTCCAGGCCGATCCGCAGACCGAATCAATCCTGCTGATCGGAGAAATCGGAGGCAACGCCGAAATCCAGGCCGCCGAGTACATCAAGGCCCACGTCACCAAACCGTGCGCCGCCTTCATCGCGGGAGCGACCGCTCCCCCCGGCAAACGCATGGGACACGCAGGAGCCATCATCTCCGGCGGCACCGGCACCGCCGCCGAAAAACAAGCCGCCCTCGAAGCGGCCGGTGTTGAAGTCGCCAAGAGTCCCGCCGACATGGGCGCAGCCGTGCAACGTGCAATTGCGAAGAGGAAGTGATCCGTGTTTGTCACATGGGATGAATTGGAGACGTGGAAATGAGATGGTTCGCCTTTGCCGCTTGCATTATCTGCGTCTGCGTGGAAAGCGCGGAGGCTCAGGAGTCGCGCATTGTCAGGAGGTGGCAGGGCGACTTAGGTTTCAGCCAGTTTGGCGTCTTCTCAAAGGATGGTAGCCGGTTGGTCTACACCAAAGACAACGATGTATTCATCGTTGATACGGAGACCGGTGAAAACGCGGTTCAGTTATCCGGGCACGAGAAACCCGTTTGGTTGGCTCGTTTCTCGGGTGATGACAAGCGTGTCGTCTCCATCGGACAGGACGAATCGATTCGTGTTTGGGACACCGAGAGCCAAAAGCAGATTTCGCAGTTGAGTGCCAACACGGCCGATCGCTGCTCGGTTTTGACAGTTTCAAAGGACGCCAAGCTCGTCGCATTTTCAACCGGAGACAATCGAATGCTCCGCGTGATGAACATGACGAAGGAGAGTGAACTCCAGCGAATCGGTTTGACAGACGCCGAGGTCGTCTGGAGATGCGTTACCTTGGACGGTCGATGGGGGATGTCGAACGGCATCCGCAACGACACCAAAATCTGGGATTTGAGTACCGGAGCTCCCCTTGAGATCGACAACGGCCACCACAACTACTGCGGGCAGTTCACTCACGACGGGACGCAGGCGATGTTGGCGGGTGCCTTCAGTTGGGATCTGTGGGACATCCGGCGCAAGGCCAAATTGAAGTCGGGCACGGTCACCGGAGGTCACATCTATGCGATTGCCACGTCATCCAACACAACACGCTTTCTGACGGGGCTCTCGGACGGAACCGTCTGGCTGTGGGACGTGAAGTCGGGGAAAGAACTGCTCGTCTTTCGCGGACACACGAAAGCCGTTGCGGCCGTGATGATTTCACCGGACAAAAAGGTCGCGGTCTCACGCGACAATTCGGGAGAAATCATCCTCTGGCGCTTGCCCAAGTAGGCTCGCTCCCCGCTCGATGTGGGTTCGAGTTCGAGTTCGAGTTCGAGTTGGAAGTGGAAGGGGATTCGGAGACCGAATGACACACGACCAATCCTCGCCGCGAGTGATCGTGCTCGGTGGGCCGAATGGGGCGGGTAAGAGCAGCGTCGCGCGAATGCTCTTGGCCGAGACGTTCGGCGTGACAACGTTTGTCAACGCCGACGTGATCGCTCAGGGGTTGTCGGGATTCGCTCCGGAGAGCGCCGCATGGGAGGCCAGCCGGGTCATGCTCGACCGGTTGCACCAGTTGGCGGCGGATCGTGAGGACTTTGCTTTTGAGACCACACTCGCGGCCCGTTCGTATGCCGGTTGGATCGATGAATTGCGCCAGAACGGTTATTGGTGCGTGTTGAACTACGTCTGGCTGGAGACCGCCGACTTGGCGATCTCGCGTGTCCGACACCGCGTCGCAGCGGGAGGCCACGACATTCCCGAGGCCACGATTCGTCAACGGTATCGGCGCAGCGTCTCCAACTTTTTCGAGTTGTATCGTCCGCGTGTCGATGAATGGTACGCTTACGACAACTCGTCTCCCGAACAGACCGTGATGATCGCGGAAGGAGCGGCGGATGGCTTAATGATCGTTCACCATCCAGAACGCTGGCAACAGATGCAGGAGCAAGTTCAACATGACTGATCCCAAACCCGTGATGTCACCCCGCTCGAAGCGATTCGCAGACGCCGTGCAACGAGCGACGCGCGCGGCTGTGCTGGCTCATGCTCAGGCGGGAAGGTCCGTCGCCGAATCGCGCGACGGCCACCTGCGGATCGTGTCGCCGGACGAAGTGTTCGCTCTCGCTGCCAACGGTTGGAATCGCCCCTCGACCAACGGCAACTCGAACGGTCAGCACTGAACGTCGTGTTTTCGTAGGGTGGGACAAGCTCAGTTCGAGCGACGGCCCACCTCAGTGTCACGTATGGATCGTGGTGGGCCGTCGAAGACTCGTCCCACCCTACAAAGCAGGAAGCCAAATATGCCGATCACACAGCTTGACCAATTGAAGCAGTTCACCACCGTGGTCGCCGACACGGGGGACTTTGAGTCGATGAAGCAGTATCAGCCGCGCGATGCGACGACGAATCCGTCGTTGATTCTCGCGGCGGCGTCCAAGCCGGAGTATGCGTATCTCGTCGACAAGGCGGTCGCGGATCGGAGGAACTCGGGGCTGACGGGGGCGAAGCGGGTCGAGGATGTCATCGACCATGTGCTCGTCAATTTCGGGATGGAGATTCTGAAGATCGTCCCCGGTCGCGTCTCGACCGAGACCGACGCGCGGTTGTCGTTCGACACGAAGGGAAGCATCGCCAAGGGACAGCAACTGATTGCCCTCTACGAAAAGAACGGGCTCTCCCGCGAGCGGGTGCTCATCAAGATCGCCTCGACGTGGGAGGGGATTCGCGCCGCCGAAGTCCTCGAACGCGAGGGGATTCACTGCAACCTGACGCTGCTGTTTTCGTTCGCCCAGGCCGTGGCGTGTGCCGAGGCGGGTGTGCAACTCATCTCGCCATTCGTCGGACGCATCCTCGACTGGTACAAGGCCGCGATGAAGCGCGACTACGTCGGCGCGGAAGACCCCGGCGTCGTGTCGGTCACTCAGATTTACAACTACTACAAAAAGTTTGGTCACAAAACCGAGGTCATGGGAGCCAGCTTCCGCAACAAGGGTGAGATCACCGAACTGGCGGGCTGCGACCTGCTCACGATCAGCCCCGCGCTGTTGGGCGAACTCGCGGGATCGACCGATCCCCTGGCGAGGAAGCTCGACGCCGCCGCCGCCAAGTCACTGCCGCTCGACAAGGTGACGCTCGACGAAAAAACATTCCGCCTCCAACTGAACGA
>JAYVDI010000333.1:0-5609 GCA_043749505.1 Schlesneria sp.
AGCCCCCGGACTTTTCGTCGTTGAAGTCCGGGGGCTGACGCCATCCGGCTCACCAGAATCTTCGTTTGAAAAACGTCTGGTTGAAGACCTCGCTAAGGACAGGCACGGGGTTGTTGTTGGGAGTGGTCGATGGCGCATCACTGATCCTCGGCATGGTTGCTCAGGGAGACGCCAATCGTGGCGGGGGCGTTCGCACCTAGCTTTAACGTACAGCCGACCCAGGTCACTAAGGTGGTGTCTGCTGACAGCGGTTGCTGTGTTCCACCAACATTGCTGCGATAGACTTTGGCGGTAGTCGTCCGGCCCGTCGGTGAGGTCACAGTGATCGTGATCGCGCGCAAGCCCGGGTCCGTCGCGTTGTTGCTCAGCGTGGAGTAGTCGCTCTTATTAAGCTTCTGGATGACCACCGATCTCGACCAGTCGGTGTAGCCAGTCAGTGCCGTTCCCGCCGCGTTCTTTACGGGTGATTCGGTCCAGCCGGAGTAGTCGTCGATGTCATTGAAGGTCGCGCGGGTCGATTCGCCCGTCTCCGGTCCCCACGTTGTCGCATTCGGATCGGTCGGATCGGTGTAGCCCTGAGCGAGAATTTCGCGAATGAGTTCCTGCGCCAAACCTTGACCATCGACGAGCTGATTCGTCGCGGTCCACGTTCGGCCGACGTTCGCCACAGCTTGCAGCGACGCGACCATCAACATGCCGACGATCAAAGTCGAGATGGAGACCTCCACCAGAGTCAGGCCACCGCGCGACCGCGGCGTTGCGGGATTGCGAGGGAACGATCGAAGGATGCTCATCGACGCGGCTTTCGGGTCAGAGGTCATGGTAAGCGCTGCGGCCCGGATCGTTCTCGGCACCGCGGGATGAATGACTACGGCACCGCAATGTACGAGCCGTAAGTCAATAGTTGAGTGCTGGGATACGTGGCTGTACTTCCTTTCGAGCCTGGTGCCCACAGCGAGGGAAAGCCAGAGGTGAAGGTTGTCTTCGTGATATTCGAGGTCGTCACGTTGTTGGGTGCAGCGAAGTAGACGTACTGATCATCGTTGCTGAGGGAGACCGCCAGCCAATAGGTGCCGGGGTTGAGTACGACGGCAGGGATGGGGCCTGTGATCCAGGTCGTGCTGCCCGTCCCCGCGAGCAAACCCGTTTGTGCGAGGCGAGTCTGCGGTTTGCCGCCCAAGTCCGAGTAGATTGCCAGCCGAATGGGAAGACCGTTGGATTTGACGTAGGCCGACAGTTCCAGCATCTCACTCTTCCCGGTCAAGGTGATGGGGGAGGCGACCATCTCCGCACTCATGAAGTAGAAATATCCCTTTAGACCCGAAGTGGTCGTCGGCCCGACGGTGACCAGCGAAGGATTGCCATCGGAACCGTTTCCCGCCGCCCACATCAGCGAGGCTTTCACCAAGTTTTGTCCGTCGGCGGTCAAGCTGTTGATATCGAACGACGGCGTAGACCACGGCAACTGCACTCGCCGCGCGGGAACGGTGACTCCCTCCACAGACAACCGTCCGGCGGCGATAGTCGCAAAGTTGACTTTGCTGTCTGACGTGTTCAGACCCAGGATCGACATGGAACTGGCTTTGGGATACGGAAACGATTGCAGGGTGGTCGTCGTGTTAAGGATCGAGACCTGTTGCAGCGCGGTGTATCCCTGCGTGATGTAGTGGTTTGTGGCCCCGATTTTGAGAGCCGTGCCCGTGGTGGTGCCGCTCCCCTTGCAGAAGCCTTGGGATTCGGTCAGACCGGGGTTCTCGTTGACGATTCCCAGCGTGACCGATTTCAACCGGCTTTCCGCACTCGATGTCCCTGGCTCGCTCGATACGAAGATCACGTCGTTCTGGGTGAAGGCGGCATCGAATTCGGAACCGGATTGCGTGGCGGCGATGAGCGAGACACTGAAGCCCCACGACTGAAACAGCGAAACTTTCGGGCCTTCGCTCGGCAGCATGGACACCGTGCCCGGCTGACCGTTGAGTTGCTCAATAAAGGTGGGGGGCGTGTAGGTGCCCCCCGACACGAACAGCAGTCGCCCGGAATTGGGCGGACTCTCGTCGGGAATCACGGGAGCCGTGACCGATTGCGTGCGGTAGCTCAGTTGAAACTGCTGCACGTTGGTGGCCAAGTTCTGCACGGCACCGCCGTTCATCTGCAACGTCAGCGGGGCACCGACTCCCGCCCAAGCATAACGCAGTTTTTCCGGTCGCCCGTCGCCGGTGCGGTCGGGAATCGTGAACGTGATCGCCGCCGCCGTCCGTTCGGTGAAGCCGGTCGCTCTCTGAAGATCGGCCATGAAATCGCGCTGCACATCGGTCGAGATGGCCCTTGCTCCCGAACCGGTGTCGGCCAGCGACAACGAGCGGGTCGAGACCAGGACGGCGGAAGCCATCCCTCCCATGAGCATCACCGAGGCGGATAGACCGATGACGAGTTCCAGCAGCGAGTAGCCGCCGCGCTGCGCGGTCTTATCGTTTAACCGCGTGGGCAACGCCCCGCGCGCCGATGAGGAAACAGGCACTCCCACGTCACACGACACGCGGGGCGTTGCCCACGCGGTTAAACGATGAGTCACTGTTGGCCATCCCACGCTTCGGTTCATGATCGCCGCGCCTTTCCAGTCACCGGGTCGATCGTCACCGTCTTCGTCTGGTTGCCACTGGTGATCGTGATCGTTCCCGATGTGAGGGCCACCAGCGGTGAGCCTGCCTGTGGAACGCCGCTCGCGTTGTAAGTGAGACTCGCGCCTCCGTTAATGCTGGCGCTGAGTGCCACCGAGTAACCGAGCGTGGTCAGATTGACCGCGTAGGCTTGTCCCGAGTTGTTGATCTGCGCCACACCCGTCGTCGTGTAGGATGGGGGACTGGCCGTGAACGTCAGGCTGCATGGGGCGCTGGTGTAGCGTGCGTGTCCCTGAACGTAGTTGATGTCGGCCTCAACCCGTCGCGCCGCCGCATCGACCTGATATCGCAGCACGGTTGTCGAGAGTTTCGGGGCGGCCGTCGCGGTGACGATTCCCAGAATGAGCAGCGTCAGCGTCAGATCGACCAGCGTGAACCCGCGCCGATTCCGAACGACAGCGCGGCGCGCAGCAGACAGCGATCGGCGGTTCTGTTCGCAACGGTTCATGAATTGGCCCGAGGGAGTTCGCGCAGTCAGACTGCATTGCCACCGAGATGAGTGGAGGAAGTCAGCACGATCAGCGGGAGCGAGTCATCGAGTACCTCACTGGCAACTGTCGTGGACATCCGCTGACCGAACATGCTTTCGGCTCCGCTGCGCAGCCAGTGTTCTTCAGTGTTCCAACCGTGATCGCCATCGACGGCATCGAGCACCAAAGCCGATTCCGGGATGGTTAAGAAGACGCGGACCAGCTCGCTATCCCATTGAATTCCGGCACGACTCTCCAAGATTTCCACGGCCTTGTCGCGGGGCATTCCCCGGCGATAGGGCCGGTCACTGGTCATGGCATCGTAGGCGTCGGCCACGGCGAGGATGCGACCCATGAGTGGAATCGCGTCGCCCTTCAATCCGTACGGATAGCCGGTTCCGTCGAAGCTTTCATGGTGATGGAGAACTCCCGGCATCAGGTCTGACAATTGAGGCAGCGTCTGAATGATGCGCGCGCCGATTTCGGGATGGCGTCGCACGATGGCGAATTCCTCTTCGGTCAGTCGTCCCGGTTTTCCCAGGACATCGTCGGGAATGCCAATCTTGCCGACATCGTGAAGCAGTCCCGAGAGATAGATCCGATCGCAATCGTGACTCGCCATGCCGATGGCTTCGGCGAGCTGCCGACCATAACGGCCGACCCGTTCACTGTGACCGCGCGTGTACGGGTCGCGGGCATCGACCGCGTGGCTCATCGCGCGGATGACTCCAATCACGAGGTCTTCACGGTCTTGCAACAAATCGACGTTGTGCCCGTGCGTGGCGAGCATCTTCGCCGCCGCTTCGGCCAGCCCGGCTTCGACCGTGCCGAATTCGACTTCACTGATCCCGCGCGGCAGGTCATCGAATGCATCACGTTGGTAGGGAGTACGATTTACCGCGACCACCCAGCCGAAGACCGTGTCGCCCCGGCAAATCTGCACAGCGCACAGCGATCGAATGTCGAAGCGGCGCAGCTGGGCATCGACGCGATTCCCGTTTTGAACCACAGGCCGACTTTGCGGAGTCGTCGGTTGGCTATCGAGCCACGTTTGCAAGGACTGTTCATTGACGGTCTGCGGGCCATCCCACAGGACCGAAGTCAGGATGGTTTGGACGGGAGTCGATTCTTCGCACTGCGAGTTGATCGTTCCTGTCAGCAGGATGGCAATCGACTCCGCTCCCACGAGTTGCCTGAGCGACGGCAGCAGTTCGACCGCCACCTCACGCAGACTGCGGCGGGCCGAACAGAGTGTCAGGTGATTCGCCAGGGATCTCAACCACGTCTGTTCTTCCAGTCCGTAGGTCAGGTTCTCCAGGCACGAGTCCATGTCGGCCGATTGGTCCGATAGTTCGGCCTGTTGCGCGATCAGTTTGCAGGCTGCGTCGATCAGCAGCGGAGTCTGTATGAAATGGACGTTCGCCACCGTGCCGAACGCGAGTGACTCCCGACGAACGGTTCCGGGTAGATGAATCCACACGCCCAGAGTGCCGTCTCCGAAATCGAGTTTTCCACAGCCGTCCTTGCGAGCACGCTCGATCGCCGCCGCCACGTCAGCACCATGTATTGACTGGCGTCTCGACGACACTGCGTTCGACTCGGTCGTGTCGTCGGAACACCATTTCTCCGGGCGGAGTGCCCAAAGTCGAAAGGGAGAACCCATTGTGGACGACAGTGTGGCCAGCAACGCTTCGCAGCGATCGGAGGCATAACTTTCGACCGAGGGAGAGGCGGTTGAATTCATGGAGAGGCCCACATGGTGAGTTGATTGGCCAACAGGGGAACGCGGGTAGGGGACTCTCGAAGTTGCGGTCGTGGTGACGGACTCTCCGCCTCTGGCCAGCCGATCGCAATCTCAACCTCGGTCAACATTCGTTTAACTTAGGCCAGAATTCCCACTTGGCAAATCCGCGCGATTCCAAGCCGCACGACACCGATCAACCGCAGTACCTGGCGTTGTCGCGCCTGATGGAACGCGAATTAGCTCTACGACCGTCGCAACTCGTGCCATGCCCCCAAACCGATCGAAGTGCTGTTCGGCAGGAGTGTTCACCGTGACGGATGGCGCGCCAATAAACCTCGCACGGCCATGAGTGAGACGGTTTAGCAGCCTGTTGAAAAACATCTGTAGGGTGGAACAAGCTCGCTTCGAGCGCCGGCCCACCAAGAAAAGTCTCTGTGTTTGATGGTGGGCCGGCGCGGCGAAGCGCCGCTGGTCCCACCCTACGGTCCTTTTTCAACAGGCTGTTAGGCGAGCCGCGTGAAATCGTGTCTTCATCTCGTAAGGGCTGAAACCGCAGACTTCTTCCGCTCAACTGGAATCCTGAATCCCCCCGTCGTCGGAGTCTTTCTCACCGGGCCGTAGGACTTTTGCCACATGATTCCGAATCTCAACTTGCCCTTCGCGATTTGCGAACTAGGTTCACTGTTGCCGTCTGTCGCGGCTGTTGAAGTTGGCTGT
>JAYVDI010000334.1:0-30803 GCA_043749505.1 Schlesneria sp.
ACTTCCGTGGTGGCGACGGTCTTCGCGGCATCGTCCTGCCACTTGTTGATGACGTGGATGCCGATGCGGCCCCCTTCGAGCCAGATGTCCCAGCCGCGATAGTTGTCCGTGTCGTCCATGCGGGCGACGAGCGACCCGGTCACGTTCCGCTTCTGAATTTTCACCCACATGCCGCACGAGAAGGCTTGGTTGGTGTCGAAGTCCCCGACTTCGGGCCATTCGAGCAGCGTCTCGGGTTGAATCTTGAGGGCCTTCGCGGCGACATGGCCTTCGATCCAATTGGCCTTCGGCGCGGCGATCGTCCTCGTTTGACCGGCCACAGTGACAGACAGTTCCTCACCTTTTCCCTCGTTGAACGGCGCGTGCAGGGCCAGCTTGTCCGACGGAACGGAGGACGCGAACTGTTCGGGTGTCGCTGCAGCCAGCCAAGCGTCGTAGTCGGGTCGAGCGGCTTGCTTGCGGGCCTCAAGCTGCTGCTTTGCGTCAGCCAAGTCCTTTGAAACGGCCTCCCACTTCGGACGGTCTTCCGGTTGCGGGACGACGATCACCGGCGGCGTGTCCTTGATGTTGCCGTCCATCGCCGCCTGGGTCGTATTGTTGAAGAAGGCCGCCAGTTCGTAGAACTCTTTCTGGCTGAGCGGGTCGAATTTGTGATCGTGACAGACCGCGCAGCCCGCCGTCATGCCGAGCCACACCTGCGATGTGGTCTCCGTCCGGTCGCGGTTGTAGAGGACGAGATACTCCTCGGCGATCGCTCCCCCTTCGCTCGACGTGATGTTGCAGCGGTTGAAGCCCGACGCCACCTGCTGGTCCAGCGTCCGGTTCGGCAACAGGTCACCCGCGAGTTGCTCGACGGTGAACTGATCGAACGGCATGTTCTTGTTGAAGGCCTCGATCACCCACGCGCGGTAGGCCCAGTTCTCGCGGTAGTTGTCGAAGTGAATGCCGTGCGTGTCGGCGAAGCGCGCGGCGTCGAGCCAGTACCGCCCGCGATGCTCGCCCCAATGCTTCGACTCCATCAATTGATCGACGAGTTTTTCGTAAGCGTTCGGCGCGGGATCGGCCACAAACGCCTCGACCACTACCGGCGTGGGCGGCAGCCCGATCAGATCGAGACTCAGCCGCCGGGCCAGCGTGCGCCGATCGGCCTCCGGCGCGGGACTCAACCCCGCCGCCTCAAGCTTCGCCAGCACGAACCGGTCGATCGGGTTCTTCACCCAGCCCTCGTTCTTCACGGTCGGCATCGCGGGGCGCTGCGGTGCGATGAAGGACCAGTGCGGCTGATACTCGGCCCCGCTGGCAATCCATTTTCGCAGCGTCTCCTTTTGAGCAGCGGTCAACGTTTTCTTGGTCGCCGGTGGTGGCATGACCTCTTCGGCGTCGGTCGAAATGATGCGACGCAGTAGCTCGCTTTCATCGACCTTGCCTGGCACGATCGCTTTTTTCTCGACAGCCGCTTCGCGCTTGTCGATCCTCAACTCCCCCTTGCGAGAGGCGCTATCGGGGCCGTGGCAGGCAAAGCAGTTCTCGGCCAGGATTGGCCGGATGTCGCGGTTGTATTCGACTGGTGTATCGGCGGCGGCAACACGGCTCACGCCAATCACAATCAGCCAGCCGAGGCATAACAGAGGGCAAGCGTAGGAACGCGAGGAGTCACGAGTCGTAAGCATGAAGCAACATCCTGCAAGTCGAGGAGGGAAGGTGCGATGAGGCTTTGTTCTCAAACCAACAAACAGACTTTAGCCGCCGGACGGTCGCGAGGAAAACATCGCACTCGACAATCCGAGTGCAGTCGTTCCTTGGTGGTAGCCCTGTCGCTCCGCGACAGGAAGCGAGAACGCACGAGTGGCGTTGGCCGGAGATTCGATGTGGCTCGACAGATCGAGGTCTCCCGACGATCGCGCTTCCTGTCGCGGAGCGACAGGGCTACCTTGGCGAGCCGGTTGTTCGCGCGTGGGGACACTCCTAGAATTGGCCTCGAATCCGGCCAATACGATTTGCCCTTGCTCAGGATGTCGCCATGTTTCGCGTGACCAAAGAGATCGACTTCTGCTACGGACACCGGTTGCTCAATTACGACGGCAAGTGCAAGCACCTGCACGGACACAATGGCAAGGCGGTGATTGTCCTCGAAGGAATGCAGCTCGATCATCGTGGAATGGTCGTCGATTTCTCGGACATCAAGAAACATGTGGCCGGTTGGATCGACGCGAATCTCGATCATCGCATGATCCTGCACGAAGCGGATCCCATCGTGCCGATCCTGCAAGACATGGGTGAGCCGATGTTCCTCGTCTCAGAGAATCCCACGGCGGAAAGTATCGCGAAGCTGATCTATGACTTCGCCAAGTCGCATCGGCTGCCCGTGAAAGAGGTCTCGCTGTGGGAGACCTTCAATTCCTACGCGACGTACAGCGAAGATTGATGTGGCACACGCTCCGATTCTGAGAGCACATTTCAAAACCAGCCCAACGCGCGAGCGAGGGCTTCGCGGTCATCGAACGCCCAGCCCTCGCTCGCGCGTCGGGCTAGTTTTTCCCGAGTCGAACCGGTTTTGAAATGCGTTCTAGGGAACTCGCTTCCTCCGCTTGGACCGATTTTCAGGGAACTCACTGTGACTGACCTTGTGACGTGGAATGTTTCTGCGGCTGTGCGCGATCGGTACTCGGAGGCATCGAAGACTCAGGAGGCCGCGCTCTGCTGCCCGGTCTCTTACGATCCTCGTTTTCTGGATGCGATCCCGCGCGAGGTCATCGAACGAGACTACGGCTGCGGTGACCCGTCGAAGTACGTGCGACCGGGCGACACGGTCCTCGATCTCGGTTCGGGCGGCGGAAAGATTTGCTTCATTGCCGCGCAAGTCGTGGGACCGACGGGTCGCGTGATCGGCATCGACTGCAACGAGGACATGCTCGCGCTGGCCCGTCGGTCGCAGCCGGAGGTCGCGCGGCGCATTGGCTTCGACAACGTGAGCTTTCGCAAGGGGCAGATTCAAGACTTGAAGCTCGATCTGGAGCAACTCGAAGTGACGTTGAGCGCGGAGCCGGTTGGATCGAGTTCAGCGTGGCTGCGTGCTCACGAACGAGCCGATGAGTTGCGACGAACCACGCCGCTCGTGGCCGATGAATCGGTCGATGTTGTCGTCTCGAACTGCGTTTTGAATCTCGTTCGTTTCGACGATCGACGGCAACTGTTCGGCGAAATTCATCGCGTATTGAAAGTCGGTGGCCGGGCGGTCATCAGCGACATCGTGTCGAACGCCGACATCCCGGCCGCACTTCAAAATGACTTGACCCTGTGGAGCGGATGCTTGAGCGGTGCGTTTCGCGATGACCGATTCCTCACCGCATTTGAAGACGCTGGATTCAGTGGCCTTGAGATTTTGGAACGACAAACTGAGCCGTGGCAGGTCGTGGAAGGGATCGAGTTTCGGAGTCTCACCGTGCGCGCTCATAAGCTGCCGCCGAACTGCTGCGCCGACTGGGACGGCTCGAACGCCACGGACGTTGTGTACCGAGGCCCTTGGAAATCGGTGCAGAACGACGACGGCCAATCCTTCTCGCGCGGCCAGCGCGTCGCGGTCTGCCAGCAAGTGACCGACACACTACGGCGCGAACCGTATGCCAGTCAGATGCTCTTCGTCAGCGAGGCCAGCTCCTGTTGCGAAGGCACTTCATGCTGTGCCCCTGCGTCCGAGAACGAGACCCGTGCCGATTTACGAGCGATGTTGCCGCTCGCCACGGACTCGAACTGCTGCGGTCCAACGGGATGTTGCTGAAGCGACGGATGACAGGTGAAACGAAGCTTCCGAGTCGCAACCAAGAGGGAGAGGCGGAACCAAGGATGGCACAGATTTCACGGATACCACAGAATAAGACAAAGACCCATCAGGCGAAGACCAAGGACTTCGCACTTCTCTTCATCTGTGTTATCCGTGGTTGGTCATCTGGCTTGATCGCCGTGTTTCATTGTCTGGCGCTGAATTGCGTAAGACGACATGGAGTCTCGAACGAAGAGTGCGAAGCGGCAATCAGACCGCGTCTCTCGCGCGAAAGCTGCCGGTCGTCGTGAGTTTGTTTTTGAATTCGTGGCTCGTTCCAAAAACATGAGCCAGCTTCGTCTTGACGAGAAATCGGGCGTGTGCAAAATGCCGCCGCCCCGCTGAAACTGTCGAACGTCGGCGGGCGTCTGTGATTGCGAGAGTCTTGGATGGACTCGACGCGAACGGACACGTTGCTCGTTGAGCATGATTCCATCCCTTCGGCCACGCAAAGGAGTGCATTCGCCGTGAAGAGAACCATTTTTGGGGCATTCGCCCTCGCCCTGCTTGCAGGCGTTCTGACTCTGAGTGGCAATGCTTGGAGCCAAAACAAGGAAGCCGCCCCGGCTGCTGCTGCGTCCAACAACGCACCACACAAAGTGGGACTGATCGACATGGCCCACGTCTTCAAGAACTACAAGAAGTTCGAGAGCCTGCGTGAGGAGCTGAAGGAAGAGATCAGCGCCAGCGAAGAAAAAGCCAAGAACATGCAGGCTGAGTTGGGCGAAATGCAGAAGACGATGAAGGGCCTCGCAGAAGGTGGTCCTGAGTTCACGAAGGCCGAGCAGGCCATCGTGGCCAAGGCCGCCGCGTTCGAGACCTTCCGCCGCAGTGCATCGCGCGACTTCCTCAAGAAGGAATCGCAGATTTACTTGCAGGTCTACAACGAGACCTCGGATGCCGTGAAGCGGTACGCCGACTTCTACAAGTACACGCTCGTCATTCGCTTCAACCGCGAAGAGCTGGACACCGAGAATCCTCAGAACTTGCTCCAAGGGATGAACCGTCAGGTCGTCTACCACAAGCCCGAAGACGACATTACCGTCTCAGTGCTCGACTACCTGAACCGCAAGTACACGCCAGCGGCCTCGGCGGCTCCGGCTGCTGCTCCTCGCACGACGAACAAGCCGGGAGCTGGTTCAAAGAACTGAGCCTCGCTCATCAGAGGATCGTTTGTCAGCCGACCCCGGTGTACCGCCGGAGTCGGCTGCATCTTCACACCGCCGGTCGCGCTGAAGCGAACAGCAGGAATTGATCTGCCGCAGATTGAAGCCTGACGCGCAAGCGAAGGATCCGTTGCCAAGCGTCCTTCGCTTGCGCGTCAGGCTTCAATCGGTAAGCTTTTTCCTGCCGCTCGCCATTGGCAGCGGCAAGACGAGGGAGGGGCCTTTGCACACGCGACTTCAACGCACCATCGCGCGTCCGGCCGAGTTCCACGGCTTTGGCTTCCTGACGGGAGCCGATGTCGCGCTGCGATTTCTTCCCGCCGACGAAGGAACGGGCATCCGCTTCCAGCGTGTCGATCTGCTAGGAACCAAGCCGATTCCCGCCACACTCGCACACGTCGTCCCGCGACAACGCCGCACGGCGATCTCGAACGGGGCCGCGACGGTCGAACTGATCGAACACGTCATGGCCGCACTGGCCGGATTGCAGATCGACAACTGCCTCGTGCAACTCAACGCCAGCGAAGCCCCCGGCGCGGATGGATCGAGTCTCGACTTCGTTCACGTCTTGCTTGAGGCTGGCATCGTTGAGCAATCCGCACGGCGCGAAATTCTCGTCGTGAGACAGCCTTCGCGCACGGCGACCGAAGGGAACCAGTCCGAGATCACCGCCGGGCCTGTCTTCCGTCGCACGCTCGTCATCAGTTACGAACTCGACTACGGACCGCGCTCGCCGATCAAGCCGCAACTGCTGACGTTCGAGTTCTCGCCCGAGTCATTCGTCGCCAACCTCGCGTTCGCACGAACGTTTGTCCTCGAAGCAGAGGTCGCGGCATTGAAGGCTCAAGGTTACGGCAGCCGTGTCACTGAAAAAGACCTGTTGGTCTTTGGTCTCGATGGCGTGATCGGGAATGAATTGCGAGCGACCGACGAGTGCGTGCGTCACAAGGTTCTTGACTGCATCGGCGACTTCGCGTTGCTCGGCTGTGACATCCATGGTCACTTTCGCGCTTACCGCTCGGGACACAATCAGAATCACGCGATCTGCCGTCAGGTGCTGGCGTCCACAACGCATGCCCATCCGCTCTTACGAGCCGCCTGATTGGCGGCGATTCAAAACATCAACCCGCAGCGTGAGCGAAGAAATTAGAAGAAGTGAACGAGAGACTCGGAAAAGCCAGCTTGGAATCACTCCTCGCTCACGCTGCGAGTTAGTTTTGAATCCGCTTCCAACACATTGCTTCCTCCTCGAAGAACCTCACTTCCGAAGGACTTACTCATGTCCAACCGCATCTCGCCCCTCGCTCACATCGACCCGCAAGCTCAACTGGGCGATGACCTCGACATCGGCCCGTTCTGTGTCATCGGCCCGCACGTGAATCTCGGCAACGGCTGCAAGCTTGACAACAACGTGACCATCACCGGACACACGACGATTGGCGAACGAAACCGGTTCTTCCCGTGCGCAGTCATCGGGGGAGAGCCGCAGGACTTTTGCTACGCGGGTGGTCCGACAAAGGTCGAGATCGGCGACGACAATCTCTTCCGCGAAGGTGTCACCGTGAATCGCGGTGCCGACAAGGAAGACGGCATCACGCGCATCGGCAACCGCAACTTTCTGATGTCCAACGCCCACGTCGCTCACAACTGCCATGTCTTCAATAACACGATCCTGACGAACGGCGTGCTGCTGGCGGGGCACGTTCACGTTCACGACTACGCCATCGTCTCGGGCAATTCGGCCATCAGCCACTTCTGCACGCTGGGCACCGGTTCCTTCGTGGGCGGGATGTGTCGCGTTGTGCAGGACGTGCCGCCGTACATGATGTCGATCAGCGCCGATGATCCCGAGATCGCCACGATCAACGTGGTCGGGATGCGGCGGCGAGGCATCTCGGATTCCGCGATCGTTCTCGTCCGGCAAGCCTTCAAACTGATGTACCGCGAACACAAGAAGATCGAAGAAGTTCGTTCACTACTGATTGAGAAGACCGAGGGCGTGCTGCCCCTCGAACTGATGACGCTGCTGAACTTCTGCGAGTGGACCCAGAAGGGCAAGAACGGTCGCGGCCGCGAGGCGTACCGCAATCAGCCCGCTGCCGAAGCCGAGCGCCGCGCGGCGTGAGTCACGTTTTGCTCGGCGCGGGTTTCCCGACCCCGTCGAAACGCCCGACCGAAGGTCTCCCCTTCATTTCCCCCCAACAACACAAGATTCTCACCATGCCTCGGTTGCGATTGGCGGTTGTCGGTGTCGGTGCTCTCGGGCGACATCATGCGCGAATTCTCAGTGAGTTTCCTGAGGTCGAGCTGGTGGCAGTGGCCGACAGTCGTACAGAGCAAGGTCAAGAGATCGCGACCAAATGCCGAACGCGCTGGGTCGCCGATTACCACGAACTGGTGAGCCGCGACGTGGTTGATGCGGTCTCTGTCGTCGTTCCCACGGTCGCACATCGCGAAGTGGCGGGAGCGTTTCTGGAAGCCGGAATCCCCGTCCTCGTTGAGAAGCCTCTGGCCGCCAACGTCACCCATGCGCGCGAACTCGTCGCGCTGGCCTCGCAGCAAGGGACGCTGCTTCAAGTCGGGCACATCGAACGATTCAATCCGGCCTTCCAAGCTGCCAGCCTGTTGATCGTCGAGCCGAAATACATCCGCGCCGAACGAACCAGCGGCTACACGTTCCGATCGACCGACATCGGTGTCGTTCACGATCTCATGATCCATGACATCGACCTCGTGCTGTCTCTCGTCCGCAGCCCGCTCCGCAGCGTAGAGGCCTTCGGCACGACGGTCATGGGAGGGCATGAAGATGTCGCGCAGGCCAGGCTCTGGTTTGAAAACGGCTGCGTCGCGGACTTGACCGCCAGCCGCATCAGTCCGGTCGCAGCCAGATCTCTCCAAGCTTGGTCGGCAAATGGCTGTGTGACATGCGACATGCACACGCGCGAAGTAAAGCGGTTCGCTCCGTCCGACTCTTTGAAATTCGGCCCCGCTCCCCTCGACTTGGCTCGCCAACCGGGAGCCGATATCGAGCAGCTAAAAAAAGATGTCTTCGGCCGTTTCGTCACGGTGGAGACTCCGCCAATCAACGCCTCCGGCCCCGACGCCCTCACGCACGAGCTGATTGAATTCGTCAAATGCGTGGGCAACGGCAGTTCACCGCACGTCGATGGCGAGCAGGCACTTCAGGCGATGATCGTCGCCGGCGCCGTCTTGCAGAGTCTGGCCGCTCACGATTGGACCGGTCGCCGTTCAGCGTTCGTTCCGGCGATACACGGACCGTCACGCCGCGCTGCATAGTTGCGCGGAAAAAAGTTCGTGAGACGGACTCATTTCAGGTTGGCGCACTATCCCAGTTCCGCCAGCTTCGCGGCGACTTCGGCCACATGGCCAGCGACTTTTACCTTTAGCCACATGGCCGTGATGATTCCTGATTTGTCGATCAGGAATGTGGACCGCTGAATCCCCATCGAAATCTTGCCGTACAGGTTTTTTTCGACCCACACTCCATATCTCTCAGCCAGCTCATGGTTTTCGTCCGTGAGCAACGGGAACGGGAGCGAGAATTTCTGGGCGAACTTCTGATGAGACTGGACGGAATCGGTACTGACTCCCAGTACGACGGTCTCGGATGACTGAAAGTCGCCGATCAGGTCTCGGAACTCGCATGCTTCGGTCGTACACCCCGGCGTATCGTCTCGCGGGTAAAAATAGAGGACGATGTTCTGTTTCCCTTTATACTGGCTGAGTTTGTGTCGGCCGTCGGGGAACGCGGGGAGATCAAACTCGGGAGCTTTGACTCCCACCCCGGGGATTGTGAAATCGGACATGATGTTCCTTAAGGTGTTGGAGGAAATGGTTTTGCTGTATGTCGTTCGCCAAAGCAGCCAAACAGAATTCGATTGGAGCGGCTGAGCTTCGGTTTCCACTTTGAGGCAGGCGGCAAATTCATCGCAAACTGCCGAGATGAAGTGTTTTCGGGCGACGAGGACTCAGAGTGAGAAGCTTGGCTTGACCACGGTGGGAACGCAAACCAATAATCTGCGGCTCTTTCCAACCTTCCTGAGCTGCAAACCAGCGTCACACTCGTCTGCCAAGGTGCCTGCCGATGTTAAAAAAAGCGGACTTTGATGAATTTAAGCGGCTCCTGCTCGTTCTTCGGGCACGGGTTCGGGGTGACGTTAAGCAGATGACGCACGAAGCTTTAGACCGAAACGATGGTGAGTCCGAGTCGAAATCGCCGACTCACTTGGCCGAACTCGGGACTGAGACTTACGAAATCGACTTCGCGCTACGTCAGGTTGAAAATGAGCAGGAGTTCTTGAAGGAAATTGACGCGGCACTGGTGAGAATCGACGACGAGTCTTTTGGCATTTGCCAGGGATGCCAATCGGAAGGTCGATCACTGGCGAAGTCCGTGATCCCCAAGCTGCGGTTGCGAGCGATTCCGTACACGAAGAACTGTGTCGAATGCGAACAGAAACGTGAAGCGAGCGAATGCTAAAGTCAATTGATGGCGGCGGTCGGCCTCTGAGTTCAGATCCACTCGTCGCTGGGACTCCCGCTCACGGGCTGAGGGTGCCGGTTTCCGCCGCATCGTCGCTAGTTCGTACTCTGGTCTTGCTGGTAATCGGGGCCGCCGGTTTGAGTTGGGATCTGTGGTCAAAGTACCAAGTCTTCGCCGCCCTAGGTTGTCCCGGAGTTTTGCCCGGACCTGGCATCCATCCTGTCTGGAAAGGCCCCGTTCTGGGTGTCGCCGTTCAGTTTCAACTGGAGACGACTTTGAACTTTGGTGCCCTGTGGGGCATGGGCCAAGGACAAACTTGGTTCTTTGCGTCGCTCAGCGTGGTGGCAGTCGGAGTGATCAGCTACTTCGTTCGCAACGGACAGGCGACGGCTTCGTGGTGGTTGACGATCGCGGCTGGTCTGCTGCTGGCAGGAACGCTGGGAAACTTGTTTGACCGTCTCGGGTTGCACGGTCTCAAGGATGCTCAAGGACAGGCGATCTGTGCCGTGCGAGATTTCCTCGACTTCTGGTTCTTCGGCAACTTCCACTGGGCGACGTTCAACTTCGCCGACATGTATCTGGTCGTGGGTGCGATCATGCTGGTCGTCCATTCGTTCCTGACACCGCCTGAGGAACCGACAACCACAGGAAGTGCATCGTCACTGACGCCCAAAGCATCGGCGTGAAAGTAATGCCACTGCGCATTAAAATCTAACGCGCAAGCGAAGGAGCGACGCGGCGTCCAACTTCGCTTGCGCGTCAGGCTTCGATGGTGAATCACGTCGCGTCGGCGACAGTTGTCTTTGCAGTGGTCCAGTGACAGAGGACGATGCCCAATCCGTACAGGACCAGCAGCGGGGCCATCATCAGTAACATGGTCATTGGGTCGGGAGTCGGCGTCAAAATCATTGAGATGACGGCGATCGCCAGCACGGCCAGCTTCCACTGCGCGATGTATTGTTCGGTTTTGAAAACGTTGATCCGCGACAGAAACAGCATCGCCAGCGGCAACTGAAAACTGACGCCGAACATCAGCGGCAACATCACCGCGAAGCTGATCCACTCCGAGATTCGAATCTGCGCGGTCAGACCCATGCGCACGTTGTAGCCCAGCAGAAAGTCGAGCACCGTAGGCAGAACGCTGTAAAAGCAGAAGCCAATCCCGCCCAGAAACAACACGATCGAGAGCGGCAAGTACGTGTAAATGTACTTGCGTTCGTGCGGATACAGCCCGGCCGCGACGAACAGCCACAGTTGGAAGAAGACCCAGGGACTCGCCACGACTAAGCCCGCAATAAACGAGACTTTCATGTAGGTGACGAAGGCTTCCTGCACATTCAGCGTCACGGGACGTTCAATCTTTTCGAAGCCTGCCCAGAACTGTGCGAACGTGGAGGACTTGGCCTGCAACGTGAGTTTCTTCTCCCGCAGTTCTTCCGGAGCGGCCGGATAAAGTTGCGGAGACGCTTCGTGAAGCTGTGATGCCAGCTCGTGAGCCGACAGTTCGAGCGTGATGGTGCGCCGCGATTCTTGCTCCTGAGGACGAACCTTCTCAATCTCTTCCGCAGTGGCGGCCTTGGGGGCGAAAGTCATGTTGTAGAACGCGCCGCTGACGGACTTCCAGAAATCGAAGCCCTCCACGTCGTCTTGGACCTCCGTGACTTTGGTTGCTCGCCGCAGGGCCGCATCGACTGGATGACGGATGACACGCACGAGGTCTTCGCCAAAGATCAGTGCGAGAAACACGCAGACCGCGAGTCCCAGCATGGCTCGAATGAGGTGGAAGCGGAGCACTTCGAGGTGCTCGCCAAAAGTCATCGCGGAATCGTCAAACAGGTCTTTGTTGCTGGCCATGGTGTCTCTCCAATCGTTCGGGCCGGGCATCCTGAACGGAGAACCGCGCGAACGCAAGCCGGGGCGGTGTCATCAGAAGTCGAGGGCCGCGAATCAGTCCAGTCGCAAGCAGCGATCCCGTTGCACAAGGTGCATCGACTGTGCGGTATCCACTCGAAAAATCCCGGCCAAGAGAGCCGAAAGGGAGAGCGGGTGCGGCATTTTACGAGAAGCCAAGTCTCTGTCCAGCGAGTCTGTTTCACAGCGAGGGCAATCGGACTCACTTGCGCACCACGTCGCCATCCGCCAGACTGTCCGCGTGACCGCAAGCGCGTCCAATTAGCGAGTCGTTTAACCGCGTGACGTTGTAATCACGCTATACCTCCCGCGGCCCAAGAGGAGAGTTTGGCGAGCCGCGTGCCGTGAGGCCGCGGGTTCTTGATTTCGAGGAGGAAACCCGTGGCCTCACGGTACACGGCTCGCATCGAACATCCCACTCATGGCCGCGCAAGGTATAAACCAACCACAGACGGAAGCGATCCCATGAAGCAGGTTCTCAGTGTCGGTCAATGCGGGTTCGATCACGGCGCGATCAGCCGCTTCTTGAGCAGTCAGTTCGAGGTGGAGGTCACTGCCGCAGCGACGGCGGTCAGAGCATTCGACCTCTTGAGAAAACAGCCGTTTGATTTGGTGCTGGTCAACCGCCAGTTCGATACCGATGGCGACGAGGGGTTGGATTTTGTGAAGGCTCTCAAGGCGGAGGACGCTCTCGCGACGAAGCCTGTGATGTTGGTGACGAACTTTCCGAAGTATGACCAGCAGGCGGTGGCCCTCGGTGCCGTGAGTGGGTTTGGCAAAGCGGCAATCGGTTCACCCGATGTCGTTCGCAAGTTGGAGCCGTTCCTAAAATGAGACGACTCACGACGCGAGCGCCAACGAACCTGACGAGGCGGTGAGGGTGCAATCGTTGCTTGGTGGTAGCCCTGTCGCTCCGCGACAGGAAGCGCGAACGCCCGAGTGGCGTTTGCCGTTGATTTAAGATGACTCGGCAGTTTGGTGCCGCTTGTTGATTGCGCCTTCTGTCGCGGAGCGACAGGGCTACCTTCTCAGAAACACTTGGTCCAACGGTTCGCTCGCGTGAGGCAGAAGCGGGCGGTACAACGTCGTCGCCATTTCCGATCCGAGGTTTCGTCGTCGCGGGTCGAGGCGGTTTGAAGATTGAGACACAACGATCCCGACGGCCCTTCATCAACTCAGGAGACATCACCGTGGACAAGACCAGCACCAAGACGGATTCCTCGAACAACGTCGGCGTGACTCGCCGCGAGTTGCTCAAAACATCCGGCCAGATCGTCGCGGCGTCGGCTTTGGCGGGGATCGCCCTGCCGCAGTATGTCTATGCGGGCGAAACGAGCACCGTGCAACTGGCCCTCGTCGGCGCGGGCGGTCGTGGAACGGGAGCGGCTCAGAATGCACTTCAGACAAAGCTCGGCCCGGTCAAGTTGGCTGCGATGGCCGACGTGTTCCCTGAGCGGCTCAAGCTGTGTCACCAGACGTTGAGCGACCAGTTCAAAGAGAAAGTCGATGTTCCTCAGGATCGCCAGTTCATCGGATTTGATGGCTACAAGAACGCGATGGACTGCCTGAAGCCCGGCGACGTGGTGATCCTCACCACGCCCGTCGCCTTCCGCTGGGTGCATTTTGGCTACGCGATCTCCAAGGGACTGAACGTCTTCATGGAGAAGCCGACCACCGTCGATGGACCAAGCACTCGCAAGATGCTGGCCCTCTACGAAGAGTCGATGAAGAAGGGGCTGAAGGTCGGCGTCGGCTTGATGTGTCGTCACTGCGAAGCACGCGGTGAACTTTGGCAGCGCATTCAGGACGGCCAACTTGGCGACATCATCACGCTGCGAGCCTACCGCTGTGCCGGCCCGACCGCTTCGGCCTTCTCCAAGAAGAAGCCCGACAATATGAGTGAGTTGATGTACCAGATCAGCCGGTTCCACTCGTTCCTGTGGCTGAGCGGCGGGGCGTTCAGCGACTTCCTGATTCACAACATTGACGAGTGCTGCTGGATGAAGAACGCGTGGCCCGTCGAGGCCAAAGGCTACGGCGGACGACACTATCGCGGCGACTACATCGATCAGAACTTCGACAGCTACACGACGGAGTACACCTTCGCCGACGGGACAAAGCTCATTATGGAAGGCCGCTGCATGGAAGGGGCCGCCACCGAGTTCGCCAGCTACGCGCACGGCAGCAAGGGGTCGGCGATCATCTCGAAGTCGGGCCACTGGCCGTCGGGAGCCACCATCTTCAAGGGGCACAAGATGGTCGATAGCGAAGCCGTCTGGAAGGGCGAAGACAAGGTGAACCCGTACCAGGGCGAGTGGGATCACTTCATGAACGCCATCCGCCAGGACAAGCCCTACAACGAAGCCAAACGCGGTGCCGAGGCCAGCCTCGTTACATCGATGGGCCGCATGGCCTGCCACACCGGCCGAGTCATCACCTACGACGAGATCCTGAACAGCGACCACGAGTTCGCCCCGAACGTCGATCAACTCGTCATCGACGGCCCCTCGCCACTATCCGGTGACGCCGACGGCAAATACCCGGTGCCTGCCCCCGGCATCAATAAGAAACGCGAGTACTAAGCGACGAGTCATGACACGAAGGACGGGCCTCTTGCCCGTCCTTCTTCGTAAATATGCACGCCTGACAAAAAGGGTCGAATCAGGTGAGCCGGGCGGCGTCTGCCCCGGACTCTTTCATTCAACGCGAAGAGTCCGGGGGCTGACGCCGCCCGGCTCACCAAATCAAGTCTGCCCGTCCCGCCCCCTCTCGTGGAGTTCCCCATGCCGCTCTTCCTCCAACGCCGCCGCTTCGTCACCGCACTGCTCACCCTCACCATCATGGCCGGTGTCAGCGGCCTCGCCCTCGGTCTGTTCAAACCGGACGAGACCGTCGTGACCGAGATCGCTCCCGGCGTTTTCTTTCGCAAGGTGGAGACCCAACCCAAATTCATCGGCTGCAATCAGGGATGGATCGTGTTCGAGGACTTTGTCCTCGTCATCGAGGCCAGCTTTCCGAATCAGGCGGCGGAGTTGATCAAGGAGATTCGCAAGACGACCGACAAGCCGATCAAGTACGTGTTCGACACGCACTGGCATGGCGATCACGCGGACGGCAACCCGGTCCTCATCGCCGAAGGAGCCAGCGCGATCGCGTCGGAGCAAAGTCGCGACCAGTTCGTTAACAAGGGGATCGCGTCGTTCGACAAGCAAAAGCAGGAGAAGTCCGAGGAATACGGCAAGCTCAAGTACGGTATCCCGTCGCTCTACTTCCCCAAGAAGATGGTGATCGAGGACTCGACCCAGCGAGTCGAACTGATTCACATCGGCCACGGCCACACACCGGGCGACGCGGTCGCGTGGCTCCCCAAACACGGCATCCTGTTCACGGGAGACAGTTGCGTGAACGGCGCGTTCAACTACACGGGCGAAAGCAGCACCAGCAGTTGGATCGCCGTCCTGACCGAAATGGCCAAGTTCCCGATCAAACGGATCTGCCCCGGCCACGGCGAGATGTCCGACGCCACGCTCGTCACCACGCAGCGACGCTACTTCGTCGAACTGAGGCAGGCGATCCAGGAGGCCATCAACGCCAAGAAGTCGCTCGACGAGATCAAGCAGTCGCTCGACCTGCCGTGGTACAAGGAATGGACCGGTGCCGATGTGAAGCTGAATACTGAGAACATCGAGCACGTCTACAAGGAACTGACGCAGAAGTGACAGCCGTAGGATGGACGCCTCGTCCGTCCGCCTTCAAAGTAGCCATCATCGCTCCGCGTGATGAGCCTTATCAGATTGAGCTCGAACGGTCTCAACCCTTCGAGAGGTGGTTCGTGAAAGGCTCATCACGCGGAGCGATGATGGCTACTTTGGTCTGACGCAGCGCCTCGCGACAGTCTTCACTGCGGCGTCTTCATCACGATAGAGTGACCGGCGTACACGAGTTCTGCGGCGATGTCCGCTTCTGTGAGGAGAGTTCTGATGGCGACTGACATTCTGGAACAGACGGCTGTGCGAGCTGCAGCCCCGCCCATTCGCAGAGCGACTCGGCAGGTCCACCCGTTGCTGCGTGACGGCGACCGGCTGTCACGCACCGAGTTCGAGCGGCTTTATCTGAACGCTCCCGAGTCCTTCAAAGCGGAACTGATCGAAGGAGTGGTTCACGTGGCCTCACCCGTTCGTAATGAATTGCATGGAGTTCCTCACGCCCGAGTTGTCACGTGGTTGTGTGTTTACGAAGCGGGCACACCGGGAGTCCAAACTTCTGACAACGCGACGGTGCGGCTCGACTGGGACAATGAGCCGCAGCCGGATGCCAGTCTGCGCATCCTGCCCGAGTTTGGCGGCCAGTCGCGCGACGACGAGGGTTACGTGGCCCTCGCCCCCGAATGGGTGGGTGAGATCGCCGGGAGCAGTGCCAGCTACGATCTGCACGACAAACTCGAAGCCTACCGCCGCAATGGCGTGCGCGAGTACTTCGTCTGGCGCACCGAAGACGGAGCCTTGGACTGGTTCGTCCATCGCGGCGGTCGCTACGAACGGCTGGAGGCGGGGTCCGATGGCTTGCTCCGCAGCGAAGTCTTTCCGGGCCTGTGGCTCGACCCCGCCGCGCTGTTGGCGGGCGACCTGCGTCGCGTGTTGGAAGTCCTCAACACCGGACTGGCTTCGCTCGAACACGCGGCCTTTGTCTCGCAACTTCAGAACCGCCGAATTACCCGATGACAAAGAGCTGCTGGCTGTTTGGAATCGCAGTTTTCGGATCGCAATGGTGTGGAAACGTGAGTGTGTTCCGGCATTGACCCGAAGTTGGATCTTCGGGTATGCCACGCCCTCCACGAGACCAGCAAAACGATATCGTCCTGCTGGACAACGCGACTTGCGGTTGGGCATACTTTGCCCAGCAGAGTACAAGGCATTCCTAATCGTCTCAACGAACCAGCCCACCCAAACGATTGTCGATAAATCCTCGGGGCCTGCTGCCGCCTTCAGAAAGAAGTTGGAATGTCGTCGGAAGCGATCACGATCTACTTCGAGAACGAGTTAGAGTTCGTCCCACTCGAAGGACTTCATTTTGACGGCGATTTTGCTGCTGACTTGTACCAAGAACTTCGCAAACCCGGTTCAGGGGTTGCTTACAAGAATTTGTTGCAAGAGCCGAGCATTTTGTTGTCCACGTCCGAAACGATGCCTAATGGAAAGATGTCACGCCAATGTGAAATCAGTGATCACAGCATTTTGATGAGTGAAAGTCGCACAAAATCGACGGTAGAGGAGTTTTCAGAATCTGTTACGGACGTATTGAAAGCTGCGGCAGAAGTGAGGGACGTGAACCCTCCAATATTCAGCCAAAGAAGCACAGTACGAGCCCTCTGGAAACCGATTCATTGTCGCCATCCACTTGTGCTACTCGCTTGCCATGCCTCGCGAGTGATGGACAAAGTTGATCCATTCAATAGGCCACCGTCGTTTTATGGGATGCGTTTTCGGTTTGCCCCAGCAGACGAGGAAGATTTGAAGCCATTCGACAACGGTCGTGGCGGGTCCGCGAAGCATGACTATTTGACTGTTCGGTATGAAATCTACTCGGATGACACGTCTTACATCTGGATTGAAGTTGAATCGCGGCAGTATTTCACGGAATTTATGGATATCTCTAAAACTGCCGAGATAGCCAAAAACATCAGTGAAACACACGAGTTCATGACGAACAATGGAGTAGCGTTCCTTGAGCAGTTTGACTTACCTCCCGATGAGGAAGATGGTGAAGAAGATGATGAACAGCAAGAATGAAGCAGGTGGGAAGCAGCTTTCTGGGTGGGCCACCGCTGGCTGCCGCTGGTTGCCGCGAGTTGCTCGACGGAGATTCGGTCGCTCCACAAACTTCAACGCAGTCCTTGACGACCCTGATGGTTCATTGAAGGATGGCGATTCTGAGGCGGATCGCGATATTCAAGAGGGCAACGTGAAGAGCTTCACTTCGGTTGAAGACATGATCGCAAGCCTCAAGAAGCCTTGGTGATGTGCAAGGGAAATTCGTGGAACTTTCCTACACATCCCTGTTTCACCGCTCATACGGCAAGTTGACCCCAGCGCAGCAAGAACAAATCGACGAGGCAATTCGTCGGTTTTGTTCCCGACCGAATCCACCCTATCCAAAGGGGTGGCGTGTACACAAGTTGCACGGGGTCAAAGGTACAGCCGAAGCAGATGACGGAGAGCGACCCGATGTATGGGAAATGCATGCTCCTGGTCAGGGAGCATTGATTGTGACATTCCAATTCGGGCGAGACAGCGGAATTATGTTTCGCAATTGCGGGCTGCACGATGAAACACTTCAGGCACCTTAACGGCGGGGCAGGATCGGATGGCCCACAGTGCTTGATGGAGTTTGATCCTACAGGGCCTTCCCGTTGGTCAGTCCCCGTCTGCAGACGAATATCCTCACAGAGTGATTGCCCCTCACGCCACCTCGGCATCTGAACGGGCGGTGTCTCAATTCTTCTTCGTCGATTCGACAGCGCGGCGGTCGAGGTCGGCGAACTCGGCTTTGTCGGGGGATTTTTGGACGAGGTCGCAGATCAGGTCGATCGTCTGGAACTCGGGATCGGTCACGTCGAGGCAGGACGGGTGCGCCAAGAAGTCGAACACGTCGCGATGCTCAATCGCCCAAGTGACGGCGGGCGCGGGCTTCATCCCTGTGGGATGAAAACCAGCGACTTCATCCGTCCGGCATGAATCTCCAATCCTTCCGACAACCTCAGATAAACCTCGCGCGGCCGAGGCTGATACATTGGCACACTAACCCGAAGTGTAAACGAGGAGATGTGTTGGGTTCCTCGCTCACGCTTCGGGTGAGTGTCAGCCTCGACCGCGCGAGGTATGAACCTCATTCAAGGTGATGCCTTCGCAGAATTGGCCCAAATTTCCGTGAGGAGGTGGAACAGTTCTGGCTCGGCTTCTTGGAGTTCGGCGCGGTTGAAGGGGTAGAAGTCGTTGACGCCGAAGAAGGCTTCGGTCATCTCGGCGAAGAATTCCATCTGGTTCGTCAGGGCATAGTGCTTCACACGTTTGCCGTTGTAGAGCAGTGTGGTGTCGCCGTGGCCGCTTTGCTTGAACTGCATCTGAGCCGCCTTGATGCGGGGTTCATCGAAGCCCAGCTTCTGATCGTGGAAGGCGTGAGCCAATTCGTGCAGGATCACCCACGGTTGCTCGTTGATGTTGTGACGAGTTGGCAGGTCGGCGGCGCGCGGGAGGTGAACGCATTGCGCGAGGTCCGCTTGGTATCCGTTCGCCTTCAACCAACCGGCCTCGGGGTGATACTGCATCGAACCGAGCTTGCCGCAGTTCAGGTCCAGCACGATCGTGACGGACTGTAAATCCTTGAGCCGCTCCGCCGGGACGACCGCTTTGATTTCGACGAGCTTCGCTTCGAGAAACCGCAGCGCCCGCGTGCCGAGCGCCGCGTCGGGCGTCTCGCCGAGCAACCGGTCATCGACGCGGATCGTCCAGCCTTCGAGTTCTTTCACGGTGCGCGATGTCGGTTGAGGAAGCTCGGACTGTTGTTTGGGTGGTGTGGCCCGCGCCGCGTCCTCACCGACCTTGGGCGAGAGCAATTGCTTCATCCCTTTTCCCAAGGCATCGCCGACGAGGAAGTACGTCTCGGCATTGCCGAATTCGTGATGCCCGTGACCGGGGTTGGGTGAGTCTTGGGGGAGGCGAACAAAGTCGTGCGTTTCGACAAACAGGACCGAGCCGTTGAACTCCGCTCGCTCGGCTCCCTTCCTCTGTGCGTTCCGCAGCGTCATCCATTCTCCGGGGGCGTTGACCCATGCGCCGGTCAGTTCGCCGACAACGACTGGCAGCTTGGGAGCGTTGAATTCTTGGCGAACATCGTGGATGAGGTTGACCAGATTCTGTTCGTACTCCGGAATCGCATTCTTTGGATCGACGCCGTCGTTCCACCCTTGATACCAGACGAAACCGGCCAGCTCATAACCGCCCCCGTCGTAGTCGGGGAAGTCATGTTTGAGATGAGTCAGTGCGTCGCGAACCTGCGCGATCATCTTCGTGTAGTACGGCCCGACCTCGCCTCCCGATGATGGCGGCCGAAAGTCTTTGAAGAGACTCTTGCCGCCCCACGCCGTCTTGATCAGCAGAACTTGATTGTCGAAGTGATCGCCGAGGACGTGGCCGAATTGCAGCTCGGGACCGAAGTGGTGTTTGCCATACGGATTGAAACCCATCCCCAGCGAACCGGCTTTCAACGGACCGCGCTCCATCTGGTAATGGACCCAGACATCATCGCGCACGGTCCACTCGCCGTTCGCGCCGACGAGGTGTTTGAAGAGCGGAGCCTGCTTCGCATCCTTCAGCAGGAACTTCAGAGTCCCCTTGCCGTCATTGTAGTCCTTCCCTTCGAGGTCCGCGACCGCCTGTCCCTCCATGTTGGACTGCCCAGCAAGGATGAAGACCTTCACCGGCTTGGCTGGCTCAGCGGCACAGGCCACTCCTGAGCGGAAGGTCAGCAGAGCAACAATCAAAGTCAGGCGGATTCTCATTCTTCGTTGTCTTTCCGAGTTCGTGCAGGAGGAAGGTACGTGAAGTCTTTCGGAACGCACCGGTTGAATATCGACCTTCACAACTTCACCGATGGTGCGTTGCGAAGACTTCACGCACCCTACGACTACGGTGATCACTTTTGGGCTGCTGCGTTGGTTGCGGGATCGGGTTTCTTGATGAGGGCTTGGCGGAGGGCGGCACCTTCGACCGGAATTGTCCACGGGACGTAGGCGGCGACGGTATCGAGCGAATTGTGGAGGCTTTGCATTTGGCGCAGGGCCGTGTTGAGTTCCTTCAGCTTCTGTTCCAGATCGCGTTGTTCGCGGCGACGGTCGGCTTGAGCCTGTTGTTGTTCCTTGGTCTCGGCTTTTTGCTCGGCGTCGGCTTGGTGCTTTTGGTCGAGCAAGGCTTTGTGCCGTTCACGCAGAGTGGCCAGTTCGGTTTGAATTCGCTTCAGTTCGGTGCGAGCCTTTTCCAGTTTGGCCACTCGGGCCGCACGTTCTTGGGTGGTCTCGGGCATCAGGAAAATCTGTGGGCTGCGGCTGGCGCTGCCGCGCGAGTTCTGACCATTGCGTGAGGAACTTCGGGACGACGAAGAACTCGATCCGAGTGAAGTCGTTCGGCTCGTTCTCGAACCGGTCGTGGACGAGGGACTCGAACTGACGGGGACCAGTTCACCCGAAGGCGATCGCATGACGGCGTGCGGCTGAGGCTGGTAGAGCTGCATGATCGAGTCCTTAACTTTCTTGGCCAATGGCTGCAACTTCGAGGACTCGGCACGGGCCTTCAGCGTGTCGGTCACGTACTGGGTGATCGTGGTCAGGTACGACAGGTGGTCTCGCGCGAGTTCATCGCGTGTCTCTTTCATCTCTGCTCGAAGCGTATCGATGCGCGTCTGTAACTCGTCACTTTGCTGACGGTGTTCGGTCGCGAGGGCGTTCTCGGGGAGCGACGCGAACTGCAAGAGGTCCGACTGGCGTTGACCGACTTGAGCGAAGCCCACTTCAAATTCGCTGAGCAGGTCGGCGGGCAGGCGTTCTCGCACGTTGCGGGCGGTTAAGTCTGCGGCCTCGCCCAGTTCTGTTGTCCGGCCGGGGCCGGTGAGAAAACCAAAAGCTCGACCGAGACAGAGTGCCGCGTACTCGCGCTGGGGTTCGGTGGGATAGACGGGCTTGACGCCCAAAAAAGAACCCCTCACCCCCGGCCCCTCTCCCCGGACCACTGAAGCGGCGGTGCCCGCCGGGGCGAGGGGAGTGTTTTCGGTTGAGGCCGCTTCCGAGGAACTGCCGAGTAGCTTGGCAACGTGCGATAACTGATCGAGTCCCCGCCGCTCTTCACCGTCCAGCAGGCGTCCCCAACCGACGGCGAGGGCTGCGGGAAGGAACGGCGTCCCCTCCAAGCGAGCCGCTGTTTGGAAGACTTCGAGAGCTTCGGAGCGTTCGCCGTGATGCCACAGTGCGAGACCGAAGGCGTAGTCCAACCGAGGATCGTCGCGGAATTGTTCGATTGCGGCCGCGTAGTCCTTTCTCGACTGAGTCAACGAGAGCGCAGAAGGCTGGGGATGCGCGATCGCGTTCAGGAGACTGTTGCGATGGCTGTTGTAGAGCATGCGCGGCTTCGACGTTTCTGACGCAAACCACGTCGCAGGGTAAGCGAAGTCCTGCCAGCCGAGGCTGACCAATTGAGCGGCCGCTTGCAGCAGATCGACCGAGACCACTTCGACTGCGCCCGGCTTGTCGCGAGGAACCGGTTTGTCAGGCGAAGCGGTCTCCTTCGCAATGAGTGGCTGGTCTGCGAGCGGCTTCGCCTCGCCATCGACAGCCGCAGTGTTCGCGGCTGGTCGAGCGGCATTGTTCAACGCAGATCGCTCGTCGAAGGAACGCGACGTTGAGGGCAATCCGGTCAGGCCGGATGAAGCGGACTGAGCAGAGAGCGAGTGGGTCGAATCCGTTTGAGATTCCTGTCGGTTCGCCGCGACTTTGGTGTTCGAGTTGGGCCGCGAGGCGACTCGACGAAAGACCGGCAGGCGGCGGGTGGCCAACAGAGCGTCACGACCGACCGTCTGCCAGAGTCCGGCCGCGATGATCGTGATCGCCAGTGCGATCAGTCCGCGCACGAACCAGCGTTCGCGCGGAGAGAATTCGTTCAGCGAGGCGGCGGGTGGAGAAACGTGTTTCTCGGGCGGCGAGACATCGCGAGGAATCGGTTTCATGGAAGCACGATCTCCGGCCGAACGGCCAAGGAAACTCAGGCTGAAGCAGTCATGAGCATCATGGTGGTTCGACCTGTGCCTGTCGATTCGGAAGTTGCTGCCCGAAGTCCGGCTTTTCCGAAAGCCGGACTTCGGGCAGCAGTGCGTCATCCCCACCGGAAGTCCGGCTAACAAAGCTAAGCCGGACTTCCACGCCAGGCTTCCACTACGGCGGCGGCGATTCCCAGCGGGCCTCTTGGTAGTGACGTTCTTTCAAGAGATCGAGAACATCGGGCAGGAACGGGAATTTCATCTCGTCAAGGTTCTCCTTGAGATACATCTGAGAGAAAAAAGCGTCACGGTCGGGCAGTGGTTTCGCGCCGTGGCCGGTCAGCTTGTCGAGGTGCCGATTGTTTGAAGTGAGGAGCGCGTCGAGGGCTTCACGGCGCGGTGTGATTAACTCATCAATCAACTTCTTAACCCAGTCGTCGGTGATCTGACTCGGCTTGTCGATGGTCCGCTCGATCTTCTGAATCTTGTTCACGAGATGCTTGGCCAGCAGCGCGACTCGATGATGTGCCGAGATGGCGACGTGTTCGAGTTCATGCTGCGCCAGCGGCATGTCCCAAACACGCGGTGTGTCGTACCGCTCAGGCAACAGAATTTGATGTCGCACGGGTAACTCGACCATTGTGAACGTCGGGATGACCGTGACGACGACTTTCTTCTTCGACGACTCTTTCTTTGTGGTCTCGCGAAATTCGTACTCGTAAGTGAAGCGGTGGTTGAGTTCAAATTTGTAGTTCGTCCAACCGGGGAACTTCTGCGGGGTCTTGACCGGGTCGTAGAACTCAAGTTTCGTCAGGCCACGATCAAACACGGGCTTGATCCACGCGGGAGGCTCCGGTTCAGCAGCGGATGGCTCAGCCGCGCTGAGTTGGAATGGCGAGAGAAAACTCAGCGCGAGAAGCATTTGGTTGAGAAGTGGTCTGGTCATGATGGTCCCGGTCGTGAATGCCTCGTGGTCTTAGGAACTGGTTCAAAACAACTCCCCGATACGCGGTGACCCCTTGGTCCGGACGAAAATGTCGAGGACGGCAGCGGACACGCTCGTCCGGACCAAGGGATCCAGACTACGTTCGCAGTAGTGGACATGGCATGGGATGCCATTTTGAAAAAGAGTGGTGCAGGTTGAGTAACTGTGAATCCGAAAATCAGGATGATCGCTGCGGCCAACACATTCGCCGCTCCCGCTCCATTCCGATGGTCTTCTCCTCAACAGACCGCACGATGTGAGGGACCGGTGCATTCCGCAGCGGCCCGACAAACAGAGTGTGCGGCATGCTGAAAGAACTTCTCATCTGTCAGGGCTTTCGGGGCCGAGTAACTTCCGGGATTGGTGAGCCGGGAGTTTTGACGTGCCGCCGCGACGAATGGTAGAGGCCAGCTAGATTTCGTGATTGTTGAGAGGCCCTGATTTATCCCATCGCGTTGTCGTGCCTGTCTGTGCTTGTGAACGAGTTCTCAGGTGATCGAAGTTGTGGGTGAGCCATCGCCGCTCTGTCGAAAGTTCTGAACGATGGGGAGCGCGTTGTTCGGATCGCGATGAAGTGCCGGGAAACCCCATGTGTCGGGTGGCAAAACCCGGAATCGGCGTGTAGTGTTTGCGACCTCAGTGTTCGCTCCCCGATCTTGAGTCAGTCTGGATCTCAGTGAGCGCTGTCGGAATACACATCTGTCTCATGCCTGCGGAACCTCAACTACAACACGGATTCGTGACAAAAAGGGATGGCCCCGTGCAAGACACGAGCGTGATTGTGATGCGGATGCCGCGGCGTCGAACTGCGTATCCGAGTTGGCTGTACGGCGCGTTGCTGGCCATGGTTTGTGGTCTCGTTGCGACGGATGTCGCGTGGGGCCAAGCCGCCAAGTCGAAGGGCAAATCAACCGGTGGTCCCGGTGCGAAACCGGCTGTGCCGAAAGGCCCCGCAGCGCCGCTCATCATCGATCCGGAAGCGTTGCCACCCAACTACACGCCTCCCAAGGATCGGAGCCCGCTCCTTGAACTCGACATGCCGATCGCGTTGCCGGATGAGCTGGAGAAACTGAAGAAAGAGGAGGGCAAGTTTCAACAAGTCCTCAACAAGGCTCTCTCGGACGACGCCAGTAAAGCCGTGATCAGGGCGGGTATTCGGTATCGCCTCGCGCAGATGACCTTGAAGGATAACCTCCAAGCGGAGAACTCTAAAAAGCAGCCGTACTACATCACCACGCTCAGGAACAATCTGCGGCGGGATCTCAATGGAGCCGGTTCTGCCGCGAAGGATTTGAAGCCCGCCGCACTGATTGAATTCCGTCGGAATCTGATGCTGGAGTTCGTCAAGCAAGCCGCTCCACTTTTGGAAAATAATCTCCTCGTGCGGGTTCAGGTCGTCATTCTGATGAATGAACTGGAATTGGTGGTGGGTGTTCCTAATCCTGACCCCTCAAAAGCGATCGCGACCGAAGCGTTTACGCCTGTCTTCGACACGCTGGTCAAAGTGATCCTCGACCCCAAGCAAGACGTGTCGGTGAAGTTGCTCGCGGCGAGTGGGCTGACGCGGATCCTGAAGATCGGGACGCCCAATGTGAATGAACGAACTCGGATTGTCGAAGCGGTGATCTCGGAACTGAATAATTTCAAGGAAGCCGATCACACGACAGGCGGTTGGTACGAGTTGAGGCTGGTGGGGACATTGGGTTCTGCTGCGCTGGATCAACTGAAGCAGCCGATCGTCGTGACGGCCTTGAAGAAAGTGGTCAGCGATCCAAAGCGATCGTGGGCGGTTCGGACTGAGGCCGCGAAGGGATTGGGACGTGTCCCGCTTCCGCCCGCTTCCAACCCGGCCTCAGTGGTGTTTGCTGTGACGGAGATGACTCTTCAACTCGCCAAAGCGGCTCAACAGACACCCAACGATCCTCAGTGGAAGTCCGCTTTCTGGAAGACCTATCTCGCCTTTTGGCCAGTTGATGCCAACGAGAAAGATGTCACGAAAGCAAACAAAGCAGGTTTGCTGAACAATCCCGTCGTGTCAGGGGGAGCCAAGGCCGCGAGTGCCTCTGTAACCCCC
The DNA here is from genome assembly GCA_043749505.1 of Schlesneria sp. Lineage (GTDB taxonomy): Bacteria > Planctomycetota > Planctomycetia > Planctomycetales > Planctomycetaceae > Schlesneria. Next base: position 25,261 of record JAYVDI010000334.1, read on the forward strand.
GTTTGTGCCACGATTCTGAAGAGCCAACGTCTGACTGCCGCTCAAATCGCGGAGTTGGAAAAATGGGTCACGGCCAATGCACCGGGTGTCTCCGAACAAAAGCCGTAGAGACGGTTCGGTGGGCTTAGCTCGCATGTTGGATTGTGCCAACTCTCGACGCGGCTGATCCGCCAACGTGGCCTGCGTAAATTGCATCGCTGCGGAGGCTCCAGTACCATCCCCGCCGCCCGGTCTGCCCAAGGACTGACTCGCGCCGCTCTGAAAGAGATCGCCTCACTTTGTCGAGGTGTCTCCCACACGATGCGAGCCGAACGCTCTCTCTTGTGCGCTGTTCGCAGTGGACCGTGGCCTCCGTGATCCCGATCCCATGACTAAAGTTGGAGTGAGCATGCGCCGTTTGTATTTCAGCCTGACCGCCGCCTCGTTGATGCTGAGCCTCGGTCTGATCGGCTTTGCCCAGGATGCCGAGAAAAAGGAAGACCAGCCTGCTGAGAAGCCCGCCGCCAAGGCAGAAGAGAAGCCCGCTGACAAACCGGCGGAGAAAAAAGAAGAGAAGCCTGTCGAACAGCCTGCTGGTCCAAAGCAGACGGAAATGGTCCAGCACCTCGACAACCCTTCGGGCGTCTGCGTTCATCCCACCACGGGACACGTCTTCATCACCTCACGGCAGGGTGTCTTCCGGTTGGTGCTTGAGCCAGGCAAGGCCAAGAAAATTTACCTCGAAGTCGAAGGTTTCCCGACGGATGTCTACGGCAAGGGGCCGAAGTACAACGTCGGCCCACTCGGTTGCACGCTGTGGGGAACGGATCGACTCGTTGTGCCAGATGGCAGCCGCCCCGATGGAGAAGAAGTCGTGCGCGTCTACAAGATTGAAGACGCGGTTCCCGGCAAGCCGCGCAAAGAGGCGGAAGCCGAATTCACGCTCGGCCCGATCAAGGGGACCGGTGAAGGGGCCAAGGGCGAAGGCAACTACTATCAAGCCGCCGTCTGGAACGACGCGATCTACGTCACGTCGAACGGTGATGACACCAAGGGCTGGGTCGTGGCCTCCAAGATCGTTGACGGCAAGCCGGGCGAACTGACGGGATCCATCGCCACCAAGGAAGCGACTCAAGTCGATGCTCCCGTGGCGATCACGGTCAGCCCCGACAAGTCGCAACTGGTGATCGGTCAGATGGGCGAAGTGAACGTCGCGGGAGACGCGCTGCTCACGATGTACGACAAAGAAGGCAAACTCGTGAAGAGCTACAAGACCGGGCTGAACGACATCACCGGCCTCGCCTACAGCCCCAGCGGCAAGCTCTACGCCACCGACTTCGCATGGGCTGAAGAGATCAAAATGAACGGTGGTTTGTTTGAACTGACGATCGAGGGCGAAGAAGTCAAAACGAAGAAGATCATCGGCCTCGACCGCCCAACGTCTCTCGCCTTCGACAAAGAGGGTGGTCTGCTCATCACCGTTTTCGGAGGTGGCAAGGACACCGGCGACAAGCCCAACGGTAGCCTGATCCGACTCGAACCCGGTCTGTGATTTCCCTGGTGAAGACGACTCGGCTTCACACGATCTTGAAATCCAAAACAACAGCCCGACTGCCAATGCAGTCGGGCTGTGTTGTTGGTATGCCGTGCAAGTGACTCGACACCATTGCTTCGTCAGGCGGCAGAATGCTGTTCATACATCCAATGTGGGAGCATGAAAACCAACGTATCGGCAAGCAGAAGCGTAGGCCCGTAGGTTACGCGCTTCACGGCATCGCGGAGCTGATCGGGTTTGCTGGCCTCCTGTCGCTGCTCATTGTGCCGTTGGACTTAGGGTACAAAGCCATTACCGGCACTTTTCACGCTTCCCTTCTTTGGGGGCTGGCTGTCCCGTTTTGCTTCGGCATCATCAGTGAAGTGCTTTACCAATACTCTTGGATGCTGGCATTACGAAAAAGCTTCAAATACGACTACGAGCTGTGCGAAGCGAGTTGGATCGAGGCCGGTGAGCGGCGTACATACAAATGGCAGGCTTAACTGCGGGTGTTGCCCACGCGGTATACTCCACGCGGCCCAAGCTGAGAGCTTGGCGAGCCGCATGCCGTCAGGCTGCGGGTTCTTAATCGTCACAGGAAACCCGTGGCCTGACGGCACACGGCTCGCCTCGAACATCTCATTCATGGCTGTGCGAGGTATAAAACGACACGCAGCGACTGCCATTCCCCGCGTGAGGGCTTTCTCTTAAAGTCCCGCCCCGTTCAAGGTCCGTGCGAGGGAGCGCAGTGTCATGAAGATTCGGAGCCGCTGGCTGACATGGGTTGCCGCCGCCAGTGTCGTCGGTTTGGCGAAGCTGTTGTTCGCCACTTGCCGTAAGGTTTACGTGAGCGTTCATGAGCAAAGTCGGCTTGATTTCGTGCCGACTCCCCACGACCACGAACGCTACGTCCTCTGTGTTTGGCACGATGAGCTGTTGATCCCGACGTTCGCCGCACCGCGTGGTGTGCGCGAGCAAACGTGTTGCCTCGTCAGCCAGCATCAGGACGGCTCCTACCTTGCGAACACGATGGCACTGCTTGGCTACAGCACCGTGCGTGGTTCGAGTCGGCGGGGCGGAGCGAATGCGCTGAGGCAACTGCTGGACGACACCGCCGGCAAGCACATCGTCTTCACTCCCGATGGTCCGTGCGGGCCGAGGCGACAACTCAAGCAGGGCTGCGTCTTCGTAGCCTCTCAGCTAGGCCGCAGCCTGCTGCCGGGAGCCTTCGTCGCGACGCGCGCTTGGCGACCGAAAGGGAAGTGGACCGACCTGCTCATCCCGAAGCCGTTCAGCACGATCTACGTCATCACGGGCGAGACGATCCCGATTCCGAATGACCTTTCGCGCGAACAACTCAACGATTACATCGCCATCGCACAACAGGCGATGGACCGACTCAGCGAGCAGGCCGAACGAATGCTCACCGGCAAACAGCAACCTCCAACGCAGGTTGACGAGCGCGCGGCTGCGTGAGCCTCTTGAAGTCCGGCTTTTCTTAAAGCCGGACTTCCGCATCACGGCTGCGCTTGGATCGCCTCATTCAGCTCGACGGCTCCGTCGTGGTTGAGGTCCAGCGCGTCGAACAATTCCACTTCACCGAGGAACTCGCGGCGGGAGATTTCTCCGTCGCGGTTCTTGTCCATCTTGCGGAACCAGACGGGACCGGTTGTGCGTTCGGCGAAACTTCCCGGCGCTGCCATCGCGACCGTATTGACGGAACCACCGAACAAACCGGGAAGTGAGCCTCGGGCAGCAACCATTTGGAATTGCAGCGGCACTTCGGTCTCAGCCAATTGCCCATCCTTGTCCTTGTCCCACAGAGCCAGTTTATCGATGGCCGCTCTGATTTCACGATGAGCCAGCCGCCGGTCGCGGTCGGCGTCGAGGATGTCAAACAGCGTGCGACCCTGCTCGTTAATGGTCAGGACCGCGCGGCTGCGGGCGGCATCAATGCGAGTCTTCAAGTACGCCGTCACTTCGTCTAGGAACAGCTTGCCGTTCTTGTCGGCGTCGAGGTCTTCAAATGTCGTCCCGAGTTGTGTGAGCTGCGCGGCCTCTTCCTTCTCCAAGTAGCCGTTCGCGTTCGCATCGCTGATCATGAAGAGCGGCTTCACGATCAACTCGGGATTGAACGCGGCCGGTTCGGGCGTCGCGCTGAGACTGATCTGCACCGCTCCGATGTGTAGGTGAGCGGCTCCGTCCGGCGTCGTAAGAACATCTCCCGCGCGCGATCCCGTCGCCGTGACCACTCCCTTTGAAACATCGATTGTCAGTTCAAATGTTGGTTCGGTTGAAGTCACGAACGAACGCAGTTCATCGAAGTCGAGCTGTCCATCACCATCCACGTCGTAGTTCTTGAAGGCCGCTTCTGGCAGACCGAGTTCCTGCGGACTGAGCTTCTGATTTTTGACGGTCGTTCCCGACACACCCGACTTGGCGGCATCGGCACTGTCGTACTTATCGATCACGCGGCGGATCAACTTTTGGATCGACTCACCGCCGGAAAGACTCACGAACGGGTTGGCCGCTGCTGCCGCGTTGTTGTTCGCAGTGCGCGGGTTCTGTGGCACGGCTTGAGTCGGCACCGACTGCAACTCGACCGCGCTGATCGTTTCGTCATCGTCGCGGTCCAGCTTGCGAAGAACGTCGAGTGCCTTGGCCAACTCCTCCTTCGACAGTTTTTTGTCGGAGTTTGTGTCGAGGCGATCAAACAGCGGAGTGTCGGTCGCGACGTTCGCCATCGCGCCGGTGTTCGGATTGGCTTGAGCCTGCCGCGGCTGGAACTGCACTGAGAACGGAGACAGCCCGAGCCGCTTGAAGTACGCCAGCAACTCACCGCGCGTAATCTTGCCATCCTTGGGATTGCTCTCGGGAGACATATCCATCGCCACCGGCTCGGTCCCGGTTCCAAGTTGCAACTGCTGAGCTTCGCGCGGTGTCGGGATGCGGCCGCGCGCTTCATCGACCGTCACCACGCCATCACCATTCTTGTCGAGAGCCTTCAGCAATGAGTCCACAAACTTCTCGTGGTACTGCTTCGGGCTGGTCCCCTCAATGACGACCGACAACCGCAACACCACGACTCCCGCATCGGCGAGGTACAGCACTTGGTGCGCTTCCGTTGCCGGCACGTCGGCCGCTTGAACCAGCACCGCCGTTAAGACCATCGCTGTGATCAACGTGATCACTTTCATCGCGCTTCCCCAAAACTTCATGGTGAACATCCTGTTTGTGTTCAAGAAGACCCCTCAACCTAGCCCTCTCCCCGCAGAGCCGGGGCGAGGGGACAAGAGGAAGTCGTCTCACCGAGCGTACTCGACTCCGGCAGTAACTCGCGCAGCTTTTGGATCGCGCGTGCCCACAGCATTTGTGCGGCGGGGCGTGAGCGGTTGAGTCGGCTCGCCACTTCATCGAACGGCAACCGTTGGAGGTTGCGCAGCACGATCACGTTGCGGTAGTCCTCGGGCAGCTTGTCAATCGCCTCGGCCAGCAGCAGTTCGCTTTCGTGGTGCAGAGCCAGTTGACTGGGACTGGCTCCCGGCGCGGCTGGTTCCCACGCGAAACCCGCCGAATCGTCGGGGCCTGCTCCGGCGAGTGAGACCTCACGCTTGGCCGCTCTCTTTTCCGCCATGCCGAAATGTCGAATCGCGTCGCCCGTGTTGTGTGCCAGAATCTGCCGCAGCCACGCCAACCATTCGCCTTCGGTCTGACCGGCAAACCGGTCAAAGTCGCGATGAGCGTCGAGCAACGTTTGTTGCACGAGGTCCGACGCATCGACCTTGGCCTGCATCCACTTTTCGACATTCGCCCGAGCCAGCAGCGCGACATAACTGCGACATGCCGCAAACAATCGCTCACGCGCCGGCCCGTCACCACGCTTGGCCAGCGCGAGACATTCGTGCATCGAGGAGGAAGATGTGTCGGACATGAAGCTGACTCCAAACGAGGCGATGAAGCCATTCAAGAAGCAGCAGACTAACCATGCGCGGGCAGTGTTGAGTAATTCTTGGTGAGCCGGGTGGCGTCA
>JAYVDI010000335.1:0-7444 GCA_043749505.1 Schlesneria sp.
CCTGTCCAAGAATTACGCCGCCGTTTGTCGCCTTTCGCTCTGCGAAAGGGCGTTCTTTCGCGGAGCGAAAGACGACATTGTTTTTGGACAGGTTCTTAGAAACGAGGTCGCAATAAATTCCCGATCAGCCGCAGGGCGCTAGCCCCGGTTTGGATGACTTCATTCTTTGGGAAGTTATTGCGTCCGTGTTCCTTAGCAGCCTGTTGAAGAACCGTAGGATGGACGCCTCGTCCGTCCTTTTCCAAGCAGATTTCGCTCGGACGAGGCGTCCAAGCTACGTTTCTCAACAGGCTGCTAGGCCACGTGAAGTTTCCGCTCTATTGACGGGTTTCCAGTCGGGACGGGGTTCCTCGGTTTGAAGTCCGGCTTTCGGAAAAGCCGGACTTCGAGCGGTCGCTTGGTATTTCAACGTGAACTCAGTGACAAGACTCGCAATTGACGGCGGTCTCCGGCACGGCTACTGTTTTGAATAGTCAAAATTTAAGTTTCTAGCAACCGTTGTTTTTGTGAGTCCGGTGGTTCCCTCATGGCTGTCTCTACAGTACCTCAAAGTATTCCGCTGCGAAGTCGGTTCGATCGCAGGCTCTTCACCACCATTGTCCTGCTGAGTGGGGGGCTGTTCGTCGGTTGTGATCGTGGTGCGTTAACCACGAAAAACGGCGGGGCCGCTTCGTCAGGAACAAGTTCCTCGACGACGAGTTCCACTGGCCAAACGACCGCCACACGCAGTGACTCGACGCGGAGCATCGTCACGACAACAGGCATGGTGCGCGACATTGTGCGGCATGTGGTAGGAAACCGAGGGACCGTCACGGGATTGATTGAATCGGGGGTTGATCCGCACCTGTTCAAGCCAACGCGCGGGGATGTGAAGCGATTGAGCGACGCCGATATTGTGTTCTACTCGGGCCTCGCGCTGGAAGGTCGGATGAGTGAAACGTTCGAGCAATTGCGTCGCGCGGGAAAGCCCGTCTTCGCCGTGACCGAACGGATCGAAGCGGCCTCGCTCCGAACGCCTCCCGAATTCGGCGATCATCACGATCCACATGTCTGGATGGACGCGGCATTGTGGAGCCAGTGCGTCGAGCACGTCGGTGAGTCGCTCGCGAAACTCGATCCGCCGAATGCCGACGAGTACCGCCAACGGGCGACGGCGCATCGCGCCGAGTTGACTCGACTGGATGACTACGCGCGGCGTTCGATCGCCTCGATCCCCGAATCGCAGCGCGTGCTGGTGACGGCGCACGATGCGTTCGGTTATTTCTCGCAGGCGTATGGGATCGAGGTGAAGTCGGTGCAGGGAGTCTCCACGGAAGCGGAAGCGGGTGTGTCGGATGTTAATCGGCTGGTCGATTTGCTCGTCGAACGCAAGCTCCCCGCGATCTTCGTCGAGTCGAGCGTGAACGCGAAGAACATCAAGGCGGTCATTGAGGGAGCCGCTTCGCGCGGCGTGACTGTTCGCGTCGGCGGCGAACTGTTTTCGGATGCAATGGGCCAGGATGGGACTTACGAGGGAACGTATCTCGGCATGATCGACCACAACGTCACGACGATCGTCCGGGCATTGGGTGGTGACGCACCTGAGAAGGGAATGGATGGGAAGCTGGAAGCAAAATGAACTGTGGGTGAGTCAAGTCTCGCTCGTTTAACCGCGTGGGCAACGCCCCGCGCGAAGAGTGGCGTAAACATTGTTTCGCTGCACGACGCGCGGGGCGTTGTCCACGCGGTTAAACGAGTCAGTCCTGCCCGCGCGAGTTGTCACGACAGCCAACCCCACAATTTGCTTCCCTCTTGATCCGTGTTCTCCGTGAAATCTGTGGTTGAACTTCTTCTTTCCCCCGAGTCCCGAATTGCACACCAGCCCATGACTGACGACCGCAATCCTTCTCCGCTTTCAATCCACGACATGACCGTGGCGTACCAACGTCGGCCGGTCTTGTGGGACGTGGACTACGAAGCTCCATCAGGCAAGCTGGTGGCGATCGTCGGGCCGAACGGCGCAGGCAAGAGTACGCTTATCAAGGCCGCTCTGGGATTGGTGCCGCGTGCGTCGGGAGACATCGCGTTTTTTGGAAAGCCTTACCACGAGATGCGGTCGCGGATCGGTTATGTGCCGCAGCGGACAAGTGTTGATTGGGACTTTCCCATCGACGCGCTCGGTGTTGTCGCGATGGGCCTGTACCGCAAGATCGGCTGGTTCCAGCCGGTCTCGCGGAAGTATCGGCAACAGGCGCTGGCGGCGTTGGAACGAGTCGGCTTGGCGGAGTTCGCGGCGCGGCAGATCAGCCAGCTATCGGGAGGCCAGCAGCAGCGCGTCTTCCTCGCGCGGGCATTGGTTCAGAACGCGGACCTCTACCTGATGGACGAGCCGTTCGCCGGTGTCGATGCGGCGACCGAACGGGCGATTGTCGAGCTGCTGCGTGAACTGCGATCGGCGGGCAAGACGGCACTCGTCGTGCATCACGATCTGCAAACGGTGTCCGAGTACTTCGATGAGGTCTTGCTGCTGAACATGCGACGGATCGCGAGTGGTCCGGTGGAGCAAGTCTTCACGGCGGAAAACTTGCGTCGCACCTACGGCGGCAAACTGGCGCTGCTCGATCAAGTCGGACACCGGATGAGCGGGAAGTGACTCACACCATGACCGATCCGCTGCTGCGAGTCCTCCTGCTGCAAGACTACAACACGCGGATCGTGTTGTTGGGGACGATGCTGTTCGGCGCGTGCGGCGGTGTGGTCGGGACGTTCATGCTGCTGCGCAAGAAGGCGCTGGTCGGAGACGTGGCGAGTCATGCGGCGCTGCCGGGTGTCGCGCTTGCGTATCTCGTGCTGGAAATACTCGCGCCGGGAACGGGCAAGTCGCCGCCGTGGTTGCTCGCGGGCGCGGGCTTGGGTGCGGCGAGTGGCTTGTTGTGCGCGAAGCTCATTCAGCGAGTCCGGCTCATCAAGGAAGATGCCGCGCTGGGGATCGTGTTGAGCATCTTCTTCGGCTTCGGCGTGGTGCTGCTGACAATCGTGCAGCGTCTGCCAACTGGAAGCGCCGGGCTGAACGAGTTCGTGTTCGGCAAAGCGGCGGCGCTGACCGTCGGCGATGTGGTCTCAATCGCCATTGCGAGCGGTCTCGTGCTGGCCGTCTGCTTCGGGCTGTTCAAGGAGTTCTCGCTCCTCTGTTTCGACGAAGCGTATGCCGCCGCGTTGGGCTGGCCGGTTGGACGGTTGGACTTGTTGCTTACGTCGCTGGTCGTGGCGGTGACGGTGATCGGGATGCCGAGTGTCGGGCTGTTGCTGGTGGTGGCGCAACTCGTCATCCCACCGACGGCCGCGCGGTTCTGGACCGATCGGCTCGGCACAATGACGCTCGTCTCGGGGCTGATTGGAGCGACCAGCGCGGCGGCGGGAAGTTTGGTGAGCGCCCTCGTTCCGCAATTGGCTGCCGGAGCGATAATCGTGCTGGCGGGGACGTGCGCGTTCGCCGTGAGCATGATCTTCGGAAAGCAACGCGGCGTCTTGTGGCACTGGTTGGAGCAGCGCGATTCCGAGCGGCACATCGGCCAGCTTGACCTGCTCCGCGCGTGCTTCGAGTCGGTGGAAGAATCGCAACAGCGCGAGGTTCTCACAGGCGAATCGGATCTCACGGCAACACCCATCCCGCGCGAAGCACTGCTCGCGACGCGCGCTTGGTCGAGCATCAGGCTTTCGCGTGTGCTGTCATCCGCGCTGCGAGACGGCTTGATTCGGCTCGACGCTGACAATCACTATCGTCTCACGCATGAAGGTGCGCGCCGCGCACGACTTGCCGCCCGCAATCATCGGCTGTGGGAGCTGTATCTGATCCACTTCGCGGACCTCGCCCCAAGTCGTGTGGACCGGGCGGCCGATCAGATCGAACACATCCTCGAACCGGAATTGATCGAACAACTAGAAAAGCTGTTAGAGCAAGACACCTTGCGAATGACGGTCCCGGTGAGTCCGCATCCGTGAAGGGAGGGCAGTCGCCAATTGGTGGTCACTTAAATAGACACTGTGAAGTAAGGGCATAGCGAAGGTAGCCCTGTCGCTCCGCGACAGGAGGCGCGACGAACCAAGAGCATCGTTCCGTCGAATCAACTCAAACCAACACAAGACGCCTGTCTGCGATCGCGCTTCCTGTCGCGGAGCGACAGGGCTACCACCAATGAGCGACTACTTCCCCGTGTCCTCCCGTGTTCCCCGTGGTTCACTTCCTCGTCCTGTCATCCCTTAGAAACGCTTCATCATGATCGCTGAGTTTCTTCGACTGCTCTCCGACTGGCAGGGCCTGGATACGTGGATCGCCATCACCGGCGCGTTAGCGGCGATGGCGTGCGCGTTGCCGGGGACGTGGCTGCTGCTCCGTCGCCAAAGTCTGTTGGGCGATGCTCTCAGTCATGCGGTACTGCCGGGGATTGTCGTCGCGTTTCTCGGGATGAACTGGCTGGAGCAGTCGGATCGCGCGGACCCAGTGGTTGTTGGACACGCGGTTAAAGAAACGGTCGCGCAAAGTGTGACCGGAGACTTGGCGCGCGTGGCACGCCGTCAGACGGTGCTGTTCGTCGGCGCGGCGATCTCGGGAATCGTGGCCGCGCTGCTGACGGAACTCATTCAGCGTTGGGGGCGGCTGGAACGGAGCGCCGCGTTGGGAGTCGTCTTCACGTCAATGTTCGCGCTGGGGCTGCTCCTGATCCGGCTGTTTGCCAATCGCGCGCACATCGACGCCGACTGCGTGTTGTACGGCAACCTCGAGACCACGGCGTTCGATACGCTCGCCGGGACGGGCATTCCGCGCGGCGTGATCGTCAATGCGACGATGTTGTTAATGAACGGACTGCTGGTTCTCGTCTTCTTCAAGGAGCTGCGGCTGGCCACGTTTGACGCGGAACTGGCTGAATCGCAGGGTCTGCGGGCGGGCTGGGTTTCACTGGCGCTGATGACGGTGACAGCCGCGACGGTCGTCGCGGCGTTTGAATCGGTCGGGGCGATTCTAGTCATCGCGATGCTAATCGTTCCCGCAGCAACGGCGCGGTTGCTGACGAATCGGCTGTCGGCATTGCTGGTTCTCGCACCGCTGATCGCGGCGGTCGGTGCCGTGCTGGGTCATGTCGGAGCATTGACGCTTCCGTCCATGATCTGTTCTCGCATCGGCCTGCGCGGCATCGACGACGCCAGCACGGCAGGCATGATGGCCGTAACGACCGGCGTGCTGTTCCTGTTTGTGGTCATTGCCAATCCGCAGCAAGGTCTGGTGCGTGGACTGATCGACCGGCTACGGCTGCAAGTGCGGATCGCGCGCGAAGACTTGCTCGGCAGGCTGTATCGCCGCGAGGAACTCGAACGAGTCACCGGCGCGAAGGGCGAACTACTGAGGCGTGACGCAGTCACTGCCACCGACGTTGTAGTCCGGACGCCTACGTCCGGACTTAGGCGTCCGGACTACAACGCTCAAATGCCGACCGTCATCGGGACACCGCCTCGAACGTGGGCAGCCTGGATCGCCCGCCGTCGCCTGCTGCGGAAAGGTCTGATCCAGATCGGAGTCCTGCGTGACGAACTCACCGACACAGGTCGCCGCCTCGCGCAGGACATCGTGCGTTCGCACCGACTGTGGGAGTCCTACATGGCTCGCCACTTCGACCTTCCCGGCGAACAACTCCACGCGACAGCCGAACGCGTCGAGCACTTCCTCGACCCAGCCTTGCAAGCGAAGCTCGCCGAGGAACTCAATCAGCCGTCGATCGACCCACACGGCAAGTCGATCCCGCCGGTGGTCGAGTGAGCAAACGGCTTGGGATCGGTACATCAATCACAGTCACCGTTTGCGAGTGGTCGTCCGGACGAGAGCGTCCGACAACAGATTCTGCGACAGCGATTGATGGGCCGATCCTCACGAACTGTGAATGCTCCGTGTGTGAGTGATGAACAGCTCGCCAAGATTGGTCCGTGAGGTTGCCGATCCACGACGGCTCCTCTTAGAGTGGCCATCGCTGTCGAATGAGTTACTCAATCACCTTGGGAATCTGAGCCATGTCCTTGCCACGTCTGCATCTGCCCGGTCGCGCTTGGTCTCGCCGCGAGTTCCTGCTGGCCAGTGGAGCCACCGTTGCCGCGTGGCCGATGCTCACGGGACCGACTTCGGCGATCGCTCAAAAGGGCGTGAAGCTGCCGAGCTATCCGTTCACACTCGGCGCGGCGTCCGGCGATCCTGCACCGGATGGCTTTGTGCTGTGGACGCGCCTCGCGCCGAAGCCGCTCGAAGGGGGTGGGATGCCGCACGAGAACGTCATCGTCGATTGGCAGGTCGCCGACGATGAAGCGATGACGAAGGTCGTCGCACAAGGCACGGCTGTCGCGGCGCGAGAACTCGCGCACTCGGTCCATGTCGAAGTCGCGGGCCTCCAGCCGGGACGCTGGTACTGGTATCAGTTCCGCGCGGCGGGTGAGGTCAGTCCGAAGGGCAGGACTCGCACGGCACCGCGCGCCGATGAACTGCCCGATCGGCTGCGGTTCGCCTTCGCCTCGTGCCAGCATTTTGAGAGCGGTTACTTCACCGCGTACCAGCACATGGCCAAGGAAGACCTCGACCTGATCGCGCACCTCGGCGACTACATCTATGAGGGGTCCGGCAAAGAGAAGCAGGTGCGGCAGCACGTCGGGCCGGAACTGCACACGCTGGAGGACTATCGGAACCGGCACGCCCAGTACAAGACGGACGTCTTCCTGCAAGCGGCGCATGCGATGTGTCCGTGGTTGGTGACGTGGGACGATCACGAATTCGCCAACAACTGCGCGGGTGCGATCTCGGAGAAAGCCGACGAGTCACCCGTGACGTATCTCTTCCGCCGGGCCTTCGCGTATCAGGCGTACTACGAACACATGCCGTTGCGCCGGGCACAGCTTCCGAAGGGGCCGGACATGCTGCTCTATCGTCAGGTCGCGTTCGGACGACTCGCCGGGTTCCAGATTCTCGACTCGCGGCAGTACCGCACCGATCAGCCCTGCGGCGATGGGGTCAAGCCGCCGTGCCCCGAGGTGTTCGATCCGAAGGGGACGTTGCTGGGAGACGTTCAGGAACAGTGGCTGTACAAGACGCTCGCGGCCTCGCCCGCCGCGTGGAATGTGCTGACGCAGCAGGTGATGCTGGCCCGCGTCGATCTCGCGCCGGGCGAAGTGAAGGCATACGGCATGGACAAGTGGTCGGGCTATGAGGCGAATCGCCAGCGCGTGCTGAAGTTCTTCGCCGAACGAAAGTCGCTCAACCCAATCGTCCTGACCGGCGACATTCACACGAACTGGGTGAACGACTTGCAGGTCAACTGCGACGACGAGAAGTCGCCGGTGATCGGGACCGAGTTCGTTGGCACGTCGATCAGTTCGGGCGGCGACGGCTCGCAGCAGACCAAGTCCACGCCCGAACTGCTGCGTGAAAACC
>JAYVDI010000336.1:0-11408 GCA_043749505.1 Schlesneria sp.
CGTTGCTGGGTTTCGCCGGTGCGCCGTTCACGCTCGCGTCGTATGTCATCGAGGGGGGCGGCTCGAAGAATTATCTTGCTACCAAGAGTCTGATGTACCGCGACGAGGGAGCCTGGACGACGCTCATGCAGCGTCTATCGCGCAGCCTGATTCTGTACATCAACGCTCAGATTGATGCGGGCTGTCAGGCGGTACAACTTTTCGACAGTTGGGCCGGTTGCCTGTCTCCGTCCGATTACCTCCGCTATGCGATGCCGTTCACGAAGCAGGTCATCGACGGCATCCGTCCCGGTACGCCGGTCATCAACTTTCTGACGGGCAATCCCGCGTTGCTGCCGCTGCTGCGCGAGGCGGGCGGCGACGTGATCGGCCTCGATTGGCGAGTCGATTTCGCCGATGGCTGGCGGACGGTCGGATACGACGTGGGGGTGCAAGGCAATCTCGACCCGGTCTCATTGATGGCCGATCTGCCAACGCTGCGATCGCGTGCCAAAGCGGTCCTCGATGCGGCAGCGGGACGACCGGGCCACATCTTTAATCTCGGCCACGGCGTCTTCCCCGAAGTCCCGCCTGACAACGTGAAAGCCCTCGTCGAGATGGTGCATGAACTCGGCGCAAAGTGATCGCGAGGCGGAGTCCCTGAAGTCCGGCTTAGCTTTGTTAGCCGGACTTCGTTTTGAATTGCCCCCGCAAACGAAGTCCGGCTTCATGTGAAACATCACCATGCCCACCGCTCATTCCTCCACCGAGTCTTCACCGCGCCGCATCGCGATCATCGGTGGTGGTCTGTCGGGATTGGCGGCCGCGCATCGGCTGATTGAGCTGACACCGCCAGCTTCGTCACCCACCTCGCCTCGCTACGAGATCACGCTGCTCGAAGCGGGCCCACGACTGGGCGGCATCGTGGGGACGAAGCATCTGGATCGCTACCTCGTCGATACGGGAGCCGACTCATTCCTGACGAACAAGCCGGGTGCGATCAGTCTCTGTCGGCGACTCGGCATCGAGAACAAACTGGTGGCGACCGACCCACGGTATCGCGGCGTTCACGTCGTGTTTGATGGGCGACCGGTCCCCGTTCCGAGGGGCTTTCAACTCCTCAGCCCGACTGCGATCTGGCCGATGCTCACGACCCCGATTCTCTCACCGTGGGGCAAGCTGCGGCTGCTGATGGAGTACTTCGTGCCCGGCCGCACCGCGTGCGATGTGACAGGTCTGACGGACGAAAGCCTCGCGTCATTCGTGCGACGGCGATTCGGCCGCGAAGTTCTCGAGCGACTGGTACAGCCACTGGTCGGCGGCATCTACACGTCTGATCCCGAACAACTCAGCCTCGCCGCAACGCTGCCGCGTTTTCTGGAGCAGGAGCGCGACTTCGGTAGCCTGATCCGAGCCGCGCGCTCGGTGAAGAGCAACAAGTCCTCGCGCGGCGCGAAGTCGTCGTCAGCCACAGCGCGCGATCAGACATCCAGCGGCGCACGTTACGGCCTCTTCGCGGGACTGGCGGGCGGCATGGAAGACCTGCTCGCAGCGCTGCGGTCTCGCGTGGAAGCGGGCTGTACGGTGAAGCTCAACACGCGCGTCGTCGCGATTCAGCCCGACAACACCAACCCGCAGCGTGAGCGAGGAGCCTTCAGCGTTGATGCTTCAGCATCCCCGTTTCGCCTCACTCTCTCCGATGGCACGCATCACTCCTTCGACGCCGTGATCGTCGCGACGACGACTCACCACGCCGCGCTGTTACTCGACGGACTGGCTCCCGAATTATCGAGTGAGCTCCGACAGATCGAATACGCCTCGAGTGCCATCGTCGTCACCGGCCACCGCTTGGCCGATGTCGCTCATCCGCTCGACTCGTTCGGGCTGGTCGTGCCGCACCGTGAACGCCGGCGCATCTTGGCAACATCGTTTTCGAGCCGGAAGTTTCCCGAGCGTGCTCCCGCCGGTTCTGTCTTGTTGCGCACCTTCGTCGGCGGCGCGATGCAACCGGAACTGAACGACCTCCCCGATGACGAGTTGCTGAGACTGGTCCAATCCGAGTTGTCCGAACTTCTCGGCGTGCGCGGTGAGCCAGAGATCGCACTCGTCGTCCGCTATCCCCGCGCGATGCCGCAGTACCACGTCGGACATCTGGACCGAGTCGCTCGGATCGAAGCCCTCACCGCGCGACACAGCGGACTGGCGCTGGCGGGCAACGCCTATCGCGGCGTCGGCATCCCCGACGCGATCCACAGCGGTGAGGCGGCGGCGATGCTCGTAGGGTAAGCGTCTCGCTTGCCCGTTGTCCGCAGTCCAAGCGGGCAAGCGAGACGCTTACCCTACGTTTTTAGCTCCGCCATTGCAGTGTCGTTTCGGGGACCGGGTTCTGGAACGGGCGGTTCTCCAAGCGAGACTGCTGAAGCTCCTTCTTCAACTGGTAGTACCACCGCGCGGGCTTATCTGCGTCGTTGATGAGGATCAGTTGCGGGTCTTCGTTCAGTCCTTGCTGCTGCTTATCGACGACATCGCGGTCCTGCTCGATGAAGGTCTTCATGAACGGACGAAGCAGCGGACGCACGAACGACAGCCACGGGATCGTCCAATAGAAGAACTGATGCAGCTCGACCTGTGTCGCGGTGAGCGGCGTCAGCGTGGTGACTCCGCAAATGTGATGCTGGCCCGCCGTGATGTGTTCAATGCGAGTACTGGGTAGCTCGAAGCGAATCTCGGTCGAGACCTCGCCGCCGATCAACTTGTACGCCTTCGAATTGGACGACGGCTTGTGCTTGACCATCGTGAAGCCCCAGTGCGAGGGCGAGAAAGCTTTCGACTTTTCGTGGATCGACTTCTGCGACCGCCACCACCATGACTGATGGACGAACGGGCCGTGTGCTGGGTCCATCAGCCCGACGACCGCGTGATCGATCGAACAGGGGAACAGACTCTTCATAATCATCTGGCAGTGAACCGCCTCGACATTCGGGATCAGCGGGACGCTCGGCAACGGATCGGGTAACTGGCGTTCGTCCGCGGGTATGAAAACCCAAATATTTCCCTGCACTTCACGACACGGAAATTGAAAGACCCCGACGCGCGAGAGTTCAAACTTTTGAGTCGGCAAAAGCGACGGAATGTGCGTGCAGCCGCCGTCGCACTGAAACCGCCAGCCGTGATAACAGCACTCGATCTCGCGCCCGTCGAACTTGCCGTGACTCAGCGGGATGCCGCGATGAGGACAGATGTCTCGCAGCGCGAACGGCTTTCCGTCGGCGTCGCGTCCCAGCACGATCGACTGCCCGAGCAGCATCTTCCCCTGCATCTTGCCGCGTTTCAGCTCGCGGCCGGGCAAGGCCATGTACCAGACATCTCGCAAAATTTCCGATTCCGAAGCCGTCATGTCGATTCCATTCTGTGAGGCATTCAACGATCCCAATTTATTCCGCGCGATTTTGAGAGCAAGCCCATGAAGCGAAAAAGCGACCACGGATGCCACAGATTTCGCAGATGAAGAGGGAAGAAAGAACTTCGTGTTGATCTTTGTCTGTGTTGGCTTTCCTCTGATCCGTGAAATCTGTGGTTCTGCCGCTTTCTCGGCGTTGTCGCTTGGCAATGTCGTTTCACCGCCGGTCCGAGGCGAGTGCGTGGGATAGGTTACAGACCCGCCCCACGACTTTTCCAACTGGTCGCGCTACCGTAGGTTGAGCGGATCGACATCCACGACGAACTCGACCTCGGGGTAACTTGGAAACTGCGGGGCCGCGTGGAGCCAGATCTTTTGCAGCGGAGCCAACTCGGCCGACGTGAGCTGCAGGTGATACCGAAAGTTCGCCTTCAGCCGCGTCACGGGACACGGAGCCGGGCCGAGGATGCGAACATCGAGCGACAAATCCTTCGCCGCCGCACGCAGCAGTTCGCCGACTTTGTCCGAGTACGCATGGACCTCTTTCTCGTCCGGCCCGCGCACGATGACGCGACACATTTGCGAGAAGGGTGGGACTTTCAATGCCTGCCGATGACGAAGCTCATCCGTTGCGAAGCCGAGGAAATCGTGAGCCGCCGCCCGCACGATGGGTGGCTGTTCGGGCGACGACGTTTGGACGAGGACTCGCCCCCCCTTCGCGCTGCGCCCGGTGCGGCCCGCCACCTGGGCGATCAACTGGAACGTCCGCTCCATCGAACGAATGTCGGGTTGATGCAGCAGCGTGTCGGCGTCGATTACGCCCACCAGCGTGACGTTTGGGAAGTCGAGTCCCTTCGCGATCATCTGCGTCCCAAGCAGAATCTGAACTTCGCCGTGTCGAAACTTTTCGAGAGCCACGTCGTGACTGCCGCGCTGGCTCATGGTGTCGCTGTCCATGCGGAGACAGGCCACGTTGGGGAATCGCGCGCGCACTTCGGCCTCCAACCGCTCGGTCCCAATCCCCAGATTGAGCAGTCCCGGTTTACCGCATTTCGGGCAGACCTTCGGCAGCGGAGCGGACCGGTCGCAACTGTGACAGAGCGCAACGGCTCGCTCCTTGTGATACGTCAGCGTGATGTCGCAGTCGGGGCACTTCACTCCTTCACCGCAACCGCGACACCACAGCACCGGCGAAAATCCGCGCACGTTGAGGAACAGAATGATCTGTCCTTTTTCCTTCAGCGCAGCCAGCATCGACGTGAACAGTGCCCGCCCGATGGCCGATCCCTTCGCCATCGCCGGATCATTACGAATGTCCACGATCACGACCGGCGGCAGCGGCAGTCGCTCGACGCGCTTCGGCATCGAGATCAGCACGTCCTCATTGCGTAGCACCTTCAAATACGATTCCAGCGTGGGTGTGGCCGAGCCGAGAATGAGCGGCACCTTTTCAAGTTCCGCCCGTCGCCGCGCGACCTCGCGCGCGTGATAGCGCGGCGTGCTGTCCTGCTTGAAACTCGTCTCGTGCTCTTCGTCGATGACGATCAGCCCGAGATGCGGCGTCGGTGCGAAGATCGCGCTGCGGGCACCGACGACGACTTGCACGGTTCCGCTCGCGATCTGCTGCCAGTGACCGTGCCGCTCGGCGTCGGTGAGATGACTGTGCAGTACGGCGATCGACGGGAAGCGACTCGCAAACCGGCGGATCGTCTGCGGCGTGAGACTGATCTCGGGAACCAGCACGATCGCCTGCCTCCCGTAACTGACGACCTCTTCGATCGCGCGAATGTAGACCTCGGTCTTGCCACTCCCCGTGACACCGTGCAGGAGTAAAGTGCGATGCTCAGCCGCGCGGACGACGCCGAGGATCGTGTCCACCGCGCGCTGCTGATCCGGGTTGAGCCTGATCTCACGATGCGCTTCGGGTGTCGGCATAACGGGCGCGGACAGGACACGCTCGCGCAGCGCGACGATCAGCCCCTTGTCGCGCAGTCCATGAATGGGCGCGGTTCCGCACTGAGCCGCCTCGGACAACTCATCGACCCGCATCGGCCGACCCGCCGCAATGAGTGCCTCGATCACCGCCCGCTGCTTCGCGGGGAGCTTGAGGTCCAATTGAGTTGCAGGTGCCAGCGCGAAGAACGTCACCTCGCGCGTCCCCGCTTTCGACTTCACACCGCGCGGGATGATGCTCTCCAAGACTTGGCCCCAACCGCACAGATAGCGATCCGCGATCCAGCGCGTCAGCTCGAGCATCCGCGCGTCGAGCAGTGCCTCGCGGTCCATGAGCGCCGCGATGGTCTTGATCGTGCGGCCGGGAGGAAACGTCGTGGTGAGACCGACGCAGAAGCCGATCGTCAGTTTGTCGCCGCGACCGAACGGCACCTGCACCCGCTGGCCCGGCCCAATCAACTCGCGCAGTTCGTTCGGCACGAGATACTGAAAGATCGTCGTGAGCGGCCGGTTGAAGACGACCTCCGCGAGCAAGCGATCTTCCCCTGCTGCGATCTCCCACGGCAGCAGGTTCGGCGGCAGCTCGGCTTCAGAAAACAAACTGGTCTGGCGGGGATCGGTCACGGTGGAGGGGTTGTCTCACGAAGGCTTCGTAGGACGGGCACTCTTGCCCGTCGTTTTCTAGCAGTAAGACGGGCAAGAGTGCCCGTCCTACATGGGATCACGGCCGAGCGTACTCCACCGGCCATCGCGATACGACAGTTGCACGTCGCCGCGTTGCACGAGTTCGTTGAGCAGCGACTGCGACGCCTTCGAGTCGAACGCTCCCGGCCAGAGTTCCGACGCGATGAGATGCGTCTCGCCCGTCGAGTCCATTTGAAAATAATCGAACATCACGCCGAGAGCATCCGGCCGCAGAGCCTCATCCCCGTCGATCGCCCCGCGCAGCCAGAGGCAATGAAACTCACGGCAACTCGCCGGGCGCTGCTCATAGATTCCACATCCCGCTCGACACAAATGATCGCAGGCGCGCCGAGCCGGTTTTGCCAACTCGACGATCGCCAACGCCGAGCAACATGCCGTACAGCTTCCGCACGCGCGTCCCGGCGCAGCATGGTCGGTGAGAAAGTGAGCATCGAGAACCTGCGTCACGCTACTCGCCCTTCTTCTTTGCGAGCTTGCTTCCTGACAGAGTGATCTCGCTCGACGTGTCATCGCTTCCAGGCACGACGAGTACCGTGAGCTTCTCCTGTCCGTTCTTAAACTCCAGCACACCGGCAAACGGAGTGACGGCCGAAAACTGGGCGTCCTCGCGCCACTTCTGTGTCTTGAAGTGCGACCGAAGCTCCTTCGCGGACTCGGCAACCGACTTCTTCAAATGGAACTGAACGATTTCCATTGCGGGACACGTGACTCCTTCCGCCCCTTCGGGAAGCGCGATGACCGGCGTGTACAGCTCTTCGCGAACAGCCGGTTTGGTTTCGGTCTTAGTGGGTGCGGGCTTGTTCAACTCTGCGATGAAGGCGGCCGTCAACATGCGGACGGTTACTTCAACCTTGTCTCCCTCAACCGGTTTCATTTGAGCGAAGACAACATCCTGAGCGGGAGAGCGAAAGACCACCACGGCATCGGCATCGGACACATGAACCGACCGCTTCTCGGTGTAGCCAATCTCGGGGAATGCCTTGGAATAAAACTCGACCGCCACCGCGAGCTTGCCAGGAATTAGGCACTTCAGGTACGGGCGATGGTCATCAAATTCGAGGGCTTCGGCATCGGTCGGAGCGGGCAGTTCCTGACGGAGCATGCGCGACGAGTACTGAATCGCCGTCTGACCTTTCTGAGCGGGAGCCACCGAGATGTACGCGGTCATCGACACGCCGCGCTGCCGCAACTCGAACATCTCTTGGTCGGGGATCACGGCTTTCTGAGAGAACGGAGCCGCGTACTCCGTCCACCCGGCGGCCAAGAGCAGCTTGCGCGTCTCGGCCGCAACATCGGCCACTTTCTTCGGTGAGACATACATCGCCGTGCCTCGCCCGCCATAGATCAACTTCGCATCTGCGAGACGTGGCAACTCGCGTGCGTCCACGTTGCCGAGATTCATGATCGAGACATTCACCAGCCCCGGCATCTGTCCAGGCATGATCGACAACGCCAGCACGAAACCACTCTTCTCGACAGCCGCCTGCGCGTAGTCTTCGGTGATCATCTGCGAGTTCGGTTCGGCACTCGTTTTCCAACCGAGCTTCGTCAGTTGAGCCAAATAGAACTCGGCCGCCGCTTTCACTGCACCCGTCGCGCGCCCTTCCAATCGCGTTGCCGCCTGCGTGTTGAACTCCGCATCTTTGAGCGTTGCCAACGACCGCAGGTCCACGACCGCAATGGCCTCGCGCACCGAGGCGGGTGTTGCCGGGCCGCTCTTCTTGACGGCAGGTGCTTGCTTGTCCGCAGCCTTGGCCGGAGCCGTTTTTTTTGCCCCTTGAGCTTCAACAGTCGATACAACGCTCAGCAGAGTGCCGCCGACAAACAGCACATATGCCAGATTTTGAAGTGTCATGTTCTTCATCCCTCTGAGATTTTTGAGACCACCGTCTGCCACACGGCAAAGAGTATCAGCCGTCGGTCAGGTGTGACATCAGGCGAGCGGGGCGGCGTCAGCCCACTGATGCTTGGCTTCGCAGGCCGTAATGAGATCGACCACACGCCAGTCGAGCCAATGCACGTCAGGATCAATCCCCGGCCTTGCGATATAGCCGACGTGTCCGCCGCCGTTCACGATGTGCAGTCGAACAGACTCGGGATAAGCGACACGATCCGATGAGAACATCTCGACCGGCACCATCGGATCGTTGCGTGCGGTGATGATCGTCGTCGGCGTTCTAATGTGCGGAACGAACTGCGCCGCGCTGCACTTCGCATAGTAAGTCGGTGCGTCAGGGAAGCCGCTCATCGGCGCGGTGTACCAGTCGTCGAACTCATACAACGTGCGAGGCGTCTGGGCGACAGCGGGCAGCGGTGCGTCGGGCCGCAGCCGCTGCCGTTCAGCCAGATGCCGTGTGAGCGAGACCACAAAATGCCGGTCGTACATCCGGTTGATCCGCCCGTTGAGCGTTCTCACGCTGGCCGCCAAATCAATCGGCGGATTGACCGTGATCGCCTGCACGACCTGCGACGGAACTGACTCGGGCGACTCACCCAAATACTTGAGCAGGATGTTCCCGCTGAGCGACACGCCAAACAACGAGAGCTGACACGCGGCGGTCGTTGCTCCAGCCGAACACCAGCCCAACACCGACTCGATCACGCGCCGCAGATCATCCGAGCATCCCGCGTGATAGGTGCGATTGGCCAGCCCAACACCGGCTCCGCACCCGCGCATATCCCAGCGAAAGACCCGCACTCCCCGCGCGCTCAACTTCGACGCCAGACGGACCAGCAACGGGCTGCGGTGACAACCTCCCAATCCATGTGCAAGCAACGCGACCCGTCCCTGATTCTGCCAGCCCATGGGACAGTCATCGTGAACGACAACCGCATCGCCGTCACCCAACTCCACTCGACGAGCCGTCGCGCAATGTTCGGGCAACCGCACGGACCAAAACGCCGCCGCCAGCGTCTGTGCGTGAGCACTCCTCAACCACCACGGCGGCTGAAATGGCGGGCATGCTTGGAGTCGAAGCGAGTGGTTGTCGAGAGAACTCACTTCAGTTCGGCCAGCTTCTTGGCGGCTTCAGCCTTGCCTTTGGTCATGACACTTTCCAACGTGACGCTCGCGCCACTCTGGCGTTTGCTTTCGTCGGCCGCTTCCATGAAGGCGTAGATTTCCAGCGTCTCAGCTTCGGTGACGGGAGGCTTGCCGGTGCGGGCGAACTGGATGATCTCGAACAGGAGCGGGTCGTAGCCGTCGTAGGAGCCGACCGGGGCTTCGCCTTTCTCTCCAACAGCTTTACCAACGTAACCCTTACCTTCGCGAAAGATGCCGGTGCGATCACCGGACCATTTGCCAATGACTTCGATCCGGCCGTCTTCCGTCTTGCCGCGTGTGACCGATTGGCAACCGGTCCCCATCACGGTGAACAGCGACTCAACGCCGTGGATGCCGTACCAGAAGAGGTCGGGGTGAGTCGCTTCGAGACTTGCGGGGCTGGACGTTTCGCACGACATGACCTTCCCGATGGAGCCGCCGCGCACGGCGAGACTGTTCTTGCCGAAACGGAGCGACGACGACGAGAAGACGGGCACGTTGTACTTCTTCGCGACCTCAAAGATCGCGATCGCGTCTACCAATGACCCGGCGATCGGCTTGTCGATGAAGCACGGTTTGCCTGCCTTGGCCACGGGGATGTACTGCTCCAAGTGAGGACGGCCGTCGTTTGTTTCGAGGAAGACCAGATCGACCTTCGTCAGCAGGCCGTCGATGGTCTCGATGATCTCCACGTCCAGCTTCTTCATTTGCTCAGTGTACTCGGGGACACGAGCCACGCTCGACGCGATGTCGGGGCTGCCTTTCGGATACGCGGCGACCATGCGGACTCCCGCGACATCGGGCTTCTGCGGATTGGCGTTGAGTGTCTTGGCAAAGGCTCCGCAGTGTGAAGTGTCGAGGCCAATGATCCCCGCTCGCAAGGGCTTCGGCTCAGTGGACGCTGTGTCCTGAGCGGAACTTGCTGCCGCAACCTCAGGCAGACCGATCGCGAGAAACCCGACGTTCCACAAGGCGACGCTCTTATCGTAGCCCGCCGTCGCGAGCGTCCGTCCGTCCTTGGAAAGAGCCAGCGCGGCGATGCGACCGTCGTGAGCTTCCGCCGTCGCCACTTCATCTCCTGACACGAATTCCCAGACTTTCAACTCGTTCTTACCCACGGCTCGACCTCCGCTAACACTGATCGCGGTTTCTTCATCGGGATGAAACAGAACGGCGTTCGTCGGGCGGCTGTGTCCCGCGTAGAAACCCAGTGGCTTCTTCGCGGCCAAGTCGTAAATGTTGACGTGTTCGTCAATGCCGCTCGACGCGACATACTTCCCGTCCACTGAGAATGCCACGCCGGTCGCGGCCTTCGTGTGGAGCTCAAACGATTGCTGAACTTCACCCGTCGCAGCATTCCAGATTTTGACCTCGCCCGATTTTGTCGGCCGCGTGTCGTCGCCCGCTGACGTGGCGATCAGCTTGCCATCGGGAGACCACGCCACGCCTGTGACCGGCAGCTTGTGATCCTTGAACAGCAGCGGGGTTTCGTCCCCTTCGAGCGTCCACACACGAGCCACTTCATCCTCGCACGCCGTCGCCAGTCGAGACCCCTCCGGCGAGAACGCGATGCCCGTCACGTAACCGTGATGACCTTTGAGCAGCTTTACCAACTCACCCGTCGCTGCGTTCCAGAGCGAAACATTTTGATAGCTGCCCGTCACCAACACCTTTCCATCAGACGAGAACGCGACGGCCCGAATCTGCCCTGATTTCGTCACCAGTTCCCGCACGATGGACTTTGTTTCGACATCAATCAATTGCACGGCGTCCTTTGCTCCCACCGCCAGCAGCTTGCCGTCAGGACTGAACGCGACGCTGGTCACCCAACTGTTGAAAGCGGTCAATCGCGCGAGCGGTTCCAATTCCTTCGTCTGCGACGCATCTGCCTTCTTCGTCGATCCACCCAACTTGAAGAGCTGCGATCCTTTAGACACATCGGCAGCCGAAACGGACGGAGTCATCTCGGTGGTAAGAGCCGACAGAACCAACAAAGCGGACCAAAGAACGCGCGGTGACTTGAAGACTCGCATGGAGGAACTCCTCAAAGGGTGAGTGATGACGCGGCGAGATTATGTCACGGCCTCGAAACGAAACCAACGAGCCGCGAGGTGTGAGCAGGGCAATGAGCATGATGTTCGAGGTGAGCCGTCTGCCGTCAGGCCACGGGGTTTCCGCCACGCGACCAAAAAAACGCAGCCTGACGGCATGCGGCTCGCAAACTCTCATCTTAGAACCTGTCCAAGAATTACGCCGCCGTTTGTCGCCTTTCGCTCTGCGAAAGGGCGTTCTTTCGCGGAGCGAAAGACGACATTGTTTTTGGACAGG
>JAYVDI010000337.1:0-6019 GCA_043749505.1 Schlesneria sp.
CAATCGCTCGGGATAATCTTCGACCGGCTGAATCCTCAGTCCACCGAAGATTTGCGGAAACGTCCGCTTCATCACCTCGCGGTTCTCGATGACGTACGAGACTCCCGACGGACAACGCAGGTTGTCTTCCAGCACATAGAATTCGCCATCGGCATCGCGGACGAGATCGGTCCCGACGACGTGGCACCAGACTCCACCCGGCGGCTTCAGGCCAACGCACTGCGGCAGATAACACGGTGCCGAGAAGAGCAACTCCTGCGGAACGACCCCCTCTTTGAGAATCCGTTGCTCGCCGTAGACATCGGCCACGAACATGTTCAACGCCATGATGCGTTGCTTCAGCCCGCGATCAATCTTGTTCCATTCGGTGGCATCGACGATGCGCGGCACAATGTCGAACGGCCAGACTTTCTCAGTCCCCGCCTCGTGCCCATACACGGCAAACGTGATCCCCATGTTGAGCAACGTCAGGTCGGCCGCCTTCTGCCTCCGGACCAGTTCGCCATCCGACAGCAACGCCAACCGCTTAGCCAAGGCATCCGCCCCGCCGCGCGGTTGCCCGCCCATGTCGAACATTTCATCGTAGAAACCGTCCGTGGAGTAGTTGTCCAAACGCATGAGATAACCGCGCTGAGAGTGAAGAAAACTCGATCCCGATCAAGCGATGTGTGAGGCAACCGACCTTCGAGAAACCGGCTCTCCGCCATTTGTGTTGAAAATGGTGTCCCGTGAGCGGCATGGCGCTAGCCGCCGGTCGTTTTCGCCTACACCGGCGGCTAGCGCCGTGCCGCTCACTCAAGCATCCAACACAAACGGCGGAGAGCCGAGAAACCACAACCAAGCAACCGGCATACCGAAGCGGACGGCACTTCATTGAGCCGAGCAAGCAGCAACCGCCTTGCCCGATGTCGCTCAAGAACACCTGAGAAATAAGAGTGCTTGCAGCTTATGGCAGAGTTTTCCGCGTCCGGTCTCGGCCCTTCAGTCAGGGAGATTGCCTTTGAAACGGGCACCAGACGGTGAGGATGAGGCAACCCCGTCATCCCTCCGCCAGCGGACTTTAGGAGAGGTAACTTGTCACCCCGCTGGTGGTGAGACATATCCACTCGATAGGCAGAGATATCCGGGCGATCTTCATGGGGCAGGTTGCTCAGATGGCTGAGGAGCATGGGGTAGGAGCGGAATGTTTGTTTGGAACTTGGCAGGAATTGAACAGAGGATTTCGTCGAGGCAATCGCGCGTCCCATGCTCTGCGGTCCATCGACAGATGTAATCCCAATCCAAGAAACCTGTTTGAACAGCGATCACGTCTCGAACATCCTCGCGGTCCTTGCTCCGTCCGGCATTGACGGCCCAGCGGAGTTTGAAGACGACGACATCCTCCGGACTTGGCAGGACCGCATTGTGATTCAACTGGCTGACGAAGACCGTTCGACGACGGCGAAATCGCTCTTGGTCATGTGCATCGTTGCTCAACCGAAACAGTTCGAGTTTGAAGCCGGCTTCCGGCACGGTGATGATCGTGCGAACCGTTCCCGTGGCCGTTTCAAACGACATCTGGGGATCGACGACAAACGCCGGACCAAGCCGCTGTTGCAGGCCCGCCAGAGTCACGCCCCGCGACTCAATCACAAAGTCTGCGTCCTGAGTACTGCGAGAGATGCCATAGAAATTGCTGGAGAACGATCCGGCCAACATGTACGGAACGCCCATCGCTTCAAACGCTTTGATGAGGATCACGGCAGACTCTTCACCGGTCATGGCGCTGGTTCCTGATAAGGGCGGTAGAGATCGCCATCCTGCATCTCCCGCACGATGTCGAGTCGCTGTTGCACGATGGCTTCAACCTGCACGGGGGTGGCGTCCGGAAACTGATGCCGAACTCCATCGCGCATCAGTCCGCGCGAACGATCGAACAAGCGGAAACCATCCACCAACTTCTGGTCAGGCGGCGTCGCCTGCGCACGAAGCACCCGCTCCATGTAGATCGCTTCCGCTTCACCGCGAATTGTTTCGGCGTTCATCCGCAGACTCCGGAGTTGATTGAGATTCTGGTCGCTTCTGTGCCATGAGCTTCATCACGTAGTTGACACCGTACGGCGTCAGTTTCCAATACGTTCCCTTGTCGTGGACCCCACGTTTGCGGTCGCTCAGGGTGATCAATCCCAAAGCAACGAACTGGACTTTCAATAATTGGAACGACGCTGTTGGTAGGCAGACGGTGTACGAATCCGCCGGTGCTTGCCTGAACGTGATGTGTTCCCCAATTGCGCTCATCATCCTAATTTCGTCGGCTTCCTCAAACATCAACGGCCCAATGAGGCCGAACACTTCATCCCAATTCGTCAGAAGAGTTCGATTCAAAATATCATCGCCATAAACTTGGTGATGTTCCCGGTACTCGATTGTGACGACATCGGCACCTTGGGACAGAGTTTCGGTTCCTTCAGGGGCGACGGTCGTTAACGAATTGAGTCGGGCCGTCAGTTCGTCGATTTGGGAACGAAGCCTGAGCGTTTCCTCAGGGCTGCTTGCGTACCGAGCCTTCACCCAACCCTCAGCCGGATGGGTCTTCTTCAGTTGCACGAGACTTCGCGAGACCTTGCCACTGAGATCCTCGGCGTTCTTCCAAAGCTTGGCGACTTTCCTCTTAGCCTTTTCAGTGAAGGCCGCCAACTTGTCTCGGAGCAAAGGCTCTTTCTCGCTCTTGTCCAACGGAATGCTTTCCGGTGACTCGTGGAAGAAGGCGATGATTGGCTTGCCAGTCTGGACGGCGTAGTCGTATTCCTTCTCGGTATAGCCAATCTCGTCTGGCCCGCTGGAGCCGTAGCGTCCGGCGATGATGACGATGTAGTAGTCGCAGTCGTCGATGACTCGCTTGATGAGCGTCCACTGATCGTCGTCGGAGGCGGGGAACAGCTCCATACCTGCTGGTATGCAATCCAGCTCAAGCAGCGCTTGAATAACGGACTGTCGTTCCAACTCCAAATCTCTGTAGGTTGAACTCACGAAGACCTGATGACGCTTTTCCATTGTCGATCCATTTCCGAGCGATTGCCTTCAAAGTTGCAGGGTAAGCCAACGCCACACGTTCGTTGAAACTACGCTGGCTTCTCCGCCGCGACCTTGGCCCGTGCCTTCCACAGTGATTGCAGCACGGCGTCCACATACTGCTCTTCGGCGAAGGGGCTGAGGATGTAGCTCTTGAGGGCGGACATCGGTTCGCCGTAGTCGGACTCGCGGTAACAGTCGGTGAGCGAGATGACGACGCCCTCGCCCTTCAATGCGTCTTCTTGGACGAGGTGGAA
Source organism: Schlesneria sp. (assembly GCA_043749505.1). GTDB lineage: Bacteria > Planctomycetota > Planctomycetia > Planctomycetales > Planctomycetaceae > Schlesneria. The sequence continues at coordinate 3,309 of JAYVDI010000337.1, forward strand.
GATGCGGCGGTTGTAGTCGTTGTGGGCGCGAAGCTGGTCGCGGTACGAGGCGTCTTTCTGCTCGCGTTCCAGCACGCCGAACGTGTCCACGCCGTCGGGATAGACGCGGAACAGTGTCACCGGGCCGAAGTTGCCTCGGTTGCAGACGGTCGTCGCGGCGTGACCTTCCAAGTGTTCGCGCAGGACTTCGGCCATCGAGACGACATGGCCGAGCAGCGATCTCAACCCGTCCTTGCCGAACAGCCGCAGATTGGCCAGCGCGGCGAGTGGTCCGCTGCCGGAACGCGATGTCTCCAGCGTGTAGCGGCCGGGGTGATAATGCCCGTCGTGAAAGAGGTACGGCGTGTCCGACTGCTTGCGTGAGATCAGCTCCAAGTCATGAGCGTCCTTCACAAGGAACAGCGTCGAGACGTAGGGGCAGAAGCCAGTCTTGTGGAAGTCGATCCCAATCGAATCGGCGAGCGACAGCTTCTCGATCCGACGCTTCGCTCCGGCGAGTGCCCTGACCGTGCGATGCCGGAAGCCAAGCGGGTTCTTATCAAAATCGTAGTCGTTGAAAACGGACCACGCCCAGCCGATCACGGCATCGCCGTGAATGTGCGGTCGGTAATCGAGATGGAACTCATCGACCAGCCGCTCGCGCACATCGTGGATCGCGGCGAGATCGTCCAACCCGAAGTGATCTGTCGTCCCCATCGTCGCCACGACCGCCGCGATCTTGCCGCCGCTCTTCAAGATGTCGCGGGCCATCGACTCCAGCAGGCACACGCGAATCTCGTTGCGGTCGTCGCACGGAACTTGGATCACGTTCTCCTGCCCAATGCCGAGCCAATTGGCCGCGCTCAAGCAGGCGTAGTGCGCCCGCTCGGAACAGAGGATCACAACCCGCTCACGCAGCCCCGCCCTGCCCGATCCGGGGCACGCTTTTTCGAGGCCGAGCTTCACGCCATACAGCAGCGTCGCGGTCCCACCAAACGTGAAGAGGCCCGCCGACGTTTGAGGCTCGTACCCCACGAGAGCCGCCGTCATCGACGAGACCTCAACCTCGGCGACCGCCACCTGCCGTGACGATTCCTCGCTGCACAAGTTCGGGTTGTAGATCGACGGCAACAGCCCGCCGATCACGCTGGCAATCGTCGGCGGCGGGATGACGTTGATCTGAGCACGCGGATGTCCCCAGATGAACATGCCAGACAAATGTTCGACCAGCGTCTGCGTCACTTGTTCGAGCGGCCTCGGCCCGTCATCAACCGTGGACCGCTTGGCCGCGTCGTAATCGAGAACCGCCGGTTCCCCCAACAACGGCGACGCCGACTTCATCGCATCCAACTGATCGAGCGCCCGCAGAAACGAGAACACAAAGTAGGCATCATGCACCCGATCCGACACCGGCTGAGGAAACGCCTGCCGCAGCGAGGCCACAAGATCAAGATAAGGCGAGGTCATGAGAGCGAACACTCCGATGAAGGCCAGTCAGGCTGGGGTGAGTTGCAGGCAGGGGCCAACCACGAATCTCACGAATCCGCACGAATCATGAAGAGCAGAACGAGGCGGCGTGCTACTTGTTTGCCCTCTGTCCTTCTCTTCATTCGTGCAGATTCGTGAGATTCGTGGTCCTCACTCTTTTCTGCGAGAAACCACTGAATCGCGAGATGGAGTTTACTGGCATCGTTCCGTTCATGCGCAGTTGACGGCCTTCGTTTTCTGGATGACGGGCGAACGTTACGATATGGTTCGTTTACGGAGTTCGAGAACAACCAACAGACGGCTATTCAGCGGAGGAACATCATGTTGAGAGCGTTTGCATGTTTGATCGGCTTATCCATTTTGGTGAGTTCTGCGGATGCGGCCGTTCAGGCGAAGAAGGTCACGTACAAGCATGGCGATTTGGAGTGTCATGGGTTTCTGGCTTGGGACGATGCTGTGGCGGGGGCACGGCCGGGAGTGCTGGTCGTTCATGAATGGTGGGGACTCGACGGCTATGCCAAGCGGCGGGCGGAGATGCTGGCGAAGCTCGGTTACATCGCGTTTGCGGCCGACATGTATGGCGAGGGGAAGACGGTCGAGCATCCTCAGGACGCGGGGGCGATGGCCGGGAAGGTGCGCATGAACGTCGAGGACTGGCGCAAGCGAGGGCTGGCGGCGCTGGAGGCCTTGAAGTCTCAACCCGAGTGCGACAAGAGCAACCTCGCGGCGATCGGCTACTGCTTCGGCGGATCGACGGTCCAGCAGTTGGCCTTCGCGGGAACGGACCTCAAGGCGGTCGCGAGCTTTCACGGGGCGCTGGTCACGCCGACGCCCGAACAAGTCAAAGCGACGAAGGCTTCGATTCTGATCTGCCACGGTGCGGACGACGGCTTCATCCCGGCTGAGGCGGTCAAATCGTTCCGCGATGCTCTCGACAAGGGCGCTGCGAGGTACGAGTTCCATTCCTATCCCGGCGCGCGTCACAGCTTCACCGTCGTCGAAGCGGATGCCGTGTCCAAGAAGTTCAACCTCCCCGGCCTTCAGTACAACAAGGCGGCCGACGAACAGAGTTGGGCCGACATGCAGAAGCTCTTCAAAGAGAAGCTTGGCAAGTAGGGGGATGGACTTGCTAAAGAAGAGTTGTTCCTCGCACGATCCCCGGTGAGACATTTCTGAGCGGGGCGGCGTCAGCCCCCTGGCTCTTTGAAAACGGGCTGACGCCCAAGAGCCGGGGGGCTGACGCC
>JAYVDI010000338.1:0-7384 GCA_043749505.1 Schlesneria sp.
TCCTTTCGTGAAGAGTCCGGGGGCTGACGCCGCCCGGCTCACCAAGACACCAATTACAGAAATTACAGAAACGTCTCATCCAAGACCGCGTGAGGTACAGGTTCTGTCGTGGGGACGACTGTTTCGGGAGGTCAGCAGGATGAAGTACCTCGTCACGGGGGCAGCCGGGTTCATTGGGATGCACGTCAGTACGGCGCTGCTCGACCGGGAGGATGAGGTTGTCGGGTTGGACAATCTCAATTCGTACTACACCGTCCAGTTGAAGCGCGATCGCCTCGCACAGCTCACCGGGCGGAGCGGCTTCCGGTTTGAGGAGGTCGATCTAGCGGATCGCGACCGCCTGCCGAAGCTGTGCGAGGCGGAGCGGTTTGATGTCGTCATCAATCTCGGGGCGCAGGCGGGAGTCCGGTACTCGCTGACCAACCCGCACGTCTATGTGGACAGCAACCTCGTCGGGTTCGTGAACGTTCTCGAAGCGTGTCGGCATACAGGAGTGAAGCATCTCGTCTATGCGTCGTCGAGTTCGGTCTACGGGGCCAACACGACGATGCCATTCTCGATCCATCACAACGTCGATCATCCGCTTAGCCTGTACGCCGCAACGAAAAAGGCCAACGAGTTGATGGCGCACACTTACAGCCATCTCTACCAACTGCCGACGACCGGGCTGCGATTCTTCACGGTCTACGGGCCGTGGGGCCGGCCTGACATGGCGGTGTGGCTGTTCACGCAAGCAATCCTCGACGACCGCCCGATCGATGTCTTCAACAATGGCCTGATGCGGCGCGACTTCACATACATCGACGACATCGTGCAGGGAGTCATCCGCGTCGCCGATCGTGTTCCCACGGGGAATGCCGCGTGGTCGAGCGAGCATCCCGACCCGGCAACCAGTCGCGCCCCGTACCGCATCTACAACATCGGCAACAACGCGCCAGTCGAACTGATGCACCTGATTGAGACGATTGAGCAGGCACTCGGCAAACAGGCGGTCAAAAATTTCCTGCCACTCCAACCGGGAGATGTCCTCGCGACGTATGCCGACGTGGACGATCTGACGCGCGACGTGGGATTCAAGCCCAGCACGCCGATTGAAGTGGGCATCGGGCGATTCGTGGACTGGTATCGAAGCTATCACGGCTGTTGATTGCGCGGCATCGGCACGCGCGGTACATGGGGATCACCTCGTGGCGAAGCGCCATCCAAACTCTGATATCGGCGAGATCCTCGAGTACGCCTTGGCTCTTGTTTGGCGTTACACTTTGTCCGGTGGTCGCGCTCACGGTCAGTTGTGGTGTCACTTTGATCAACGCGGAGGCTGTCGGTACTCGGTCTGGTCCACACCCCGAAATCCTGTGCAACACGCCCGTTGGTTGCGCAAAAAAGTGGATGCCGTGCCCCCACTTGATGGAGAACGAAGAATGACGACTTGGGAATTCACGGTTCGACTCGCGGGAGTGGACGAGGTGTCTGATGAGCTGGCAAACGCTTTGTTTGAAGTGGACTGCGATGACGGGACTGCGGGAAGTTCGCGTGGCATCGCTACTGTGAGCTTTTCACGCGAAGCGGCCTCGTTGGAGGAGGCGATTCGGTCCGCAATCGCCGATGTGCAGCGAGCGGGGTGTCATGTGGAATGCGTTCAGATCGAGCGTGAGGAACTGACGGCTTGGTCGGTTTCGTAAATGTGGTTTCCACATCCCATCTCAGTGTGAGTGAGAACGTTTCCAAGTCGGATTTCACGACGCCCTCGCTGACGCTTCGGGTGAGCGTTGGGGCCGTGCCGATTTGAGCCATCCTGATTGAGGCCATCGTGCCGAGGACAAACATGCGATCCATTCTGGTGACCGGCGGTTCCGGGTTTCTGGGCAGCCATCTGTGCGAGCGGCTACTCGAACGAGGCGACAACGTTGTCTGTCTCGACAATTTCTTCACGGGTCGCAAGGAGAACATCCTGCATCTGATGGGGAACCCGCGGTTCGAGTTGATCCGCCACGACATCGTCGAGCCGATCACGTTGGAGGTGGACCAGATCTACAACCTCGCGTGTCCCGCCTCGCCCGTGGCCTACCAGTACAACCCGATCAAGACGATCAAGACTTCCACGGTTGGCGTCGTCAACGTGCTGGGGTTGGCTAAGCGTTGCAAGGCTCGTGTCCTGCACGCCTCCACATCCGAGGTTTATGGCGATCCAACAGTTCATCCGCAGACCGAAGACTATTGGGGAAACGTCAATCCGATCGGCCCGCGAAGCTGCTACGACGAAGGGAAACGCGTCGCCGAATCGCTCTGCGTGAACTATCACCAAGAGCACAAACTGGAGGTACGGATCATCCGCATCTTCAACACATATGGCCCGCGCATGGATCCGAACGATGGCCGCGTGATATCGAACTTCATCATGCAAGCATTACGAGGCAACCCGATCACCATCTACGGCGAGGGGACACAGACGAGATCGTTCTGTTACTGCGACGATTTGATTCGCGGGATGATGCTGATGATGGACCAGGATCAGTCGATCGGCCCGGTCAACATCGGCAACCCGGGCGAATACACGATGCTGCAACTGGCTCAAGAAGTGTTGAGGGCGATTCCGGAATCGAAGTCCACAATCGAGCATGTTCCTCTGCCGCAAGACGATCCCAAGCAGCGCTGCCCCGATATCACTAAGGCTCGGTCGCTGCTCGGTTGGTCGCCCGAGGTTGACTTGCGGACGGGACTGGTCAGAACGGTCGAATACTATCGTGCCGAGTTGGCTCGCATCTGACATGGCCGTCGAGAAGTCCGGCTAACAGAGCTAAGCCGGACTTCGGCTTTGAAGACCGAAGTGAAGACCCCTCGCCCTAGCCCTCTCCCCGCAAGGCCGGGGCGAGGGGACAAGAAATTGAGCAGGCAGACATGGCAACACGCAGAGGCATTCTTCTCGTCGGCGGTTCGGGGACGCGGTTGCATCCCGCGACGAAAGTCATCAGCAAACAACTGATGCCGGTCTACGACAAGCCGATGGTTTACTACCCGCTTTCGACGATCATGCTCGCCGGGATCCGCGACATTCTGGTCATCAGCACGCCGCACGATTTGCCGTTGTACCGGAGACTGCTCGGCGACGGTTCTGATTGGGGCCTGCGGTTCGAGTATGCCGAACAACCCGAGCCGAAAGGGATCGCTCAAGCACTGATCATCGGAGAGGCGTTTCTGGCGGGCGAACCTGCCTGCTTGGTTCTTGGTGACAATATTTTCTATGGCGACGGGATGGCCCAAGCGATGCAGGCGATCTCAGCGAACGAGACCGGTGCGACCGTCTTTGCCTATCATGTGCGTGATCCCGAGCGCTACGGTGTCGTCGTCCTCGACGCAAACGGACGCCCCACGGACATCGAAGAGAAGCCAAGGCAGCCGCGATCAAACTTCGCCGTGACGGGCCTCTACTTCTATGACGGTCAGGCGGCAGAGATCGCTCACAACCTCAAGCCTTCACCGCGCGGTGAACTCGAAATCACGGACGTGAATCTGGAGTACCTTCGACGCGGCTTGCTGAGCGTCGAGATTTTGGGCCGTGGGACGGCGTGGCTCGACACGGGCACGCACGATTCGCTGCTAGAGGCGGCCACGTTCGTCAACGTCCTCGAAGCCCGTCAAGGTTTGAAGGTCGCCTGCCTCGAAGAGATCGCGTGGCGCATGGGCCACATCAATGTGGACCAGTTGCGCCGCCTAGCCGAGCCGCTCAAGAACAGCGGCTACGGAAAGTACCTGCTCGAACTGATCGAATCGCGCCGCTGAAGTACTCTAGCACTGACCAGGCTCGGAATTCATCGGCCTTCCGAGTCTCTCGCGTTGCTTTGTCGCCAGCCCTATTTGGATGGCGCTGTGGCTGCGATGGCCGGCCCAATCTGTCGTGATCATGGCCAGCGATCGCCTTTGCGAAGCCGACGACAGCGACCTTGCGTGTTGCGTTGAGTCTCCCGAGCAGTCAGTCGTAACCTGGATAGCCGGAAGTATCCGAATACTCCATTCCCATGGCGGAGCGTCTTCGTTGCGAGGCGTCACAGCAGGATCGTTCGGCACGACCAAATCAGTCGCCTATGAACCGCCTCGCCATGCGCAGTCTTCCCAGAGTGAGCTGATTTTGGCCAGAACACGCGATTGCGCGACGTCAAAGTCGGGTGCAGTTTAACTAGGCGTCACCGGTGGACAACTCGCGGATAAAAACGACGTAAGTCTGTTACAAAATAACGGGTTGAGAGATTCAAGGCGTCGTGCCTGTCGCGCCGATCCATAGTCCTAGTCCCGCCGAAGTAACTGTCGCAGGGCACCCGCTGTGATCGCAACGCGATCTGTGAAGGGGGTTGCGGTGACTGCGATGTTACTGGCTGAAACTGTCTGTGGACGGACGTACGTTTGACGGTCGTAGCGACCGGAACGGGGTAACGGCAACCAGCCGCTTGAACTGCGACGCGCGTCGCAGGCGGCGAACAACAGCTGCCTGGAATTCCTCGGCTGACCGATACCTGCGTTCCATGGGTCTGGACGACCCAGGTTCGAGATTTCCCAAGGGAAGGAGTTTGAGTTCTATGCGATGGATCAAGATGACAGGTGCCATGCTCGCCGCGATGGGCATGGCCAGTCTAGCTGACGCTGGGCTGTTTCACGGACACAAGGGGTGTTGTGGGGACGCGAAAGCGAACTGCAGTACGTCATGTGCCGCTCCGGCGTGTTGCAAACCCGTGATCGTCAAGCCTTGCTGCCCGACGGTCCACACGTATCAACGACGTTGCTCGGACATCAAGCCGCCATGCTGCGATAGCTGCTGTGCTCCGGCCAGTTGCTGTGCGCCAGCAAATCGTTGCGGTAACGGTGCAGGTGGCAATGGTTGTGCTCCGGCTTGTGCGGCTCCCGCCGCCAACTGCGCTCCCGCTTGTGCAGCTCCTGCTGCCAATTGCGGGCCAGGCGTTGGTGGTAACGGTTGTGCTCCGGCCTGTGCAGCTCCTGCTGCCAACTGTGCTCCAGCTTGTGCGGCACCTGCCGCGAACTGCGGTCCCGGTGCCGGTGCTGGCTGTGCTCCAGCCTGTGCAGCTCCCGCTGCTAACTGCGGCCCCGCCGCGAATTGTGCTCCCGCTTGTGCAGCTCCTGCTGCCAATTGCGGGCCAGGTGCCGGTAACGGTTGTGCTCCAGGCTGTGCTGCTCCCGCAGTCGCTTGTGCCCCAGCCTGTGCCGCTCCTGCTTCAAACTGCTGTGCGACTTCCAGCTGCGGTTCGAAGAGCTGCCTGACCGGCCTCCGCGGCCTGTTTGGTAAGAAATGCTGCGGTTCATCCTGTGCTTCGACTTGTGCTCCAGCGTGTGCGGCTCCCGCCGCCAACTGTGGTCCAGTCGGTGCCAACTGTGCCGCTCCTTGTGCCACCAATTGCTGCAATGCCAATGCCTGCGAGATCGCTCAGTTGATCTACACCTCGCAGACCGCTTGCTACGCTCGTCAGCGTCGGGCTGCGATCCGCAAGCTCGGCAACCGGTATGACTGCATCTGCAACCCGGAAATCATGACCGCGTTCGTCTATGCCCTGAATGATGCCGATCATCGGGTCCGGAGGGAAGCTGCCGATGAAATCGGCGATCAAGTTCGCAAGAACTGCTGCTGCTGCCCAGAAGTCGTGGCCGCTCTGACCTGTGCGTTGGGCGATTGTGATAAGGGTGTTGTTCGTCAGTCTGAGCAGGCTCTCCGCCTGTGCGGCTACGAAGTGGTCAAGGGTTGCTGCGACAAGGGTTGCACGACGGCTTGCAACAGCACCGGCTGCAATAGTGGCTGTGCTCCAGCCGCTCCAGCGATGATGCCAGCCCACGAACCAGCCGCTCCGGCTCCGGTTCCACCAGAAGAGAAGAAGGCTTCCAACAGCCGCAAGGGCCACCTGTCCACGCTGCTCGGTCTCTTGGACTGATCGCTCGGACAGAACCTTCTGACTGAAGTGACTTGAAAATCCAGCCCGCAAGGACTGGACTGCTACATCGAACAGCGGCCCTCGGATTCATCCGAGGGCCGCTTTCGTTTGCATGTTGTTGAATGAGCAAGGAAACTCGGACAAAAGGAGGGACCGGGATCAGGAGTCAGGCATGACCACTGTTCTCGGTCGTTCTTCTTCTGATTCCTGCCCTCTGACTCCTTCTTCTCGCCTTCCTTCGACGGATCGAACTCATCATGCCGCGCACCAAAGTCGTCCAGATTCTCCGCGAGGTTCCACCAGGCACCGAAGTCGATGTGCGAGGCTGGGTTCGCACCAAGCGTGAGTCCAAACAGGACTTCGCGTTTCTCGAAGTCAACGACGGCAGTTGCCTCGCCAACGTGCAGATCGTGGTGGATGCGAACGTCCCCGACTACGGAACGCTGATCAAACAGATTCACACCGGCGCGAGCGTCGCCATTGTCGGCGAAGTCAAAGAGTCACTCGGCAAGGGCCAGCGGGTCGAGGTTCACGCGCGCAGCCTGAAGGTGCTCGGCACGGCCGACCCGCAGACGTACCCGCTCCAGAAGAAGGGCCACTCGATGGAGTTCCTTCGCGAGAAGGCCCATCTTCGCCCGCGAACCAACACGTTCGGTGCGATCGCTCGCGTGAGGAACGCCCTCTGCGCGGCGATCCACGGGTTCTTCCAGGCGCGCGGATTCCTCTACGTCCAGACGCCGATCATCACCACCAGCGATTGCGAAGGAGCCGGGCAGCAATTTCAGGTGACCACGCTCGACCTTGCCAAGTTGCAGCAGTCGAAGGGACCGCTCGATTACAGCCACGACTTCTTCGGCAAGAAAGCCGGGCTGACGGTCAGCGGCCAGCTCGAAGGGGAGATCTACGCGACGGCCGTCGGCGATGTCTACACGTTCGGCCCGACGTTTCGCGCCGAGAACTCGAACACCACGCGGCACCTCGCCGAGTTCTGGATGATTGAGCCCGAGATGCCGTTCTACGAACTCGATGACAACATGGACCTGGCCGAGTCCTTCGTCCGCTCGATCGTGAAGGACGTGATGAATCACTGTCACGACGACCTCGCGTTCTTCAACGAGCGGATCGAGCCGACGCTGCTCGCCTCCCTCCAGAACATCGTCGAGCACGACTTCATCCGCCTGACATACACCGAGGCGATCGGCATCCTCGAAAAGTCCGGTCATCCGTTCGAGTACCCGATCAGTTGGGGCAAGGATCTGCAGTCCGAGCATGAACGTTTCCTGACCGAGCAGCACTTCAAGCAGCCGGTGATCCTGACCGACTACCCGCGCGAGATCAAATCGTTCTACATGCGCTGCAACGAGGACGGCAAAACGGTCCGCGCGATGGACGTCCTCGTCCCGCGCATCGGCGAGATCATCGGCGGCAGCCAGCGCGAGGAACGACATGCCGTC
>JAYVDI010000339.1:0-7255 GCA_043749505.1 Schlesneria sp.
GCCGCTTCGCCCTCCCCCCGATAGAGTTCTTAACAGGCTGATCGCCTGCGACACCAGCGTTCTCACCCCTTCGACCGATTCAGCACGAACAACCTTCGATGCTCCGGCTTCTCGTGCCTTGGGGTTTGGTGATTTCGTGGGATGTGACGGCCAATAGCAGTGACTACCGAGTCTTCATTTCAGCGTCTTGCGATATTCGATGAAGTCGCGGAAGTCATATTTAGTCCCACCCGATGCCTGTCCTTTTTCGAGCTTGGAACGGTCAACAATGAAGAAGCCACGATGTTCGGGTTCCGGGATGCCATTGAACGGGCCGCCGATGCGAATCGCAGGAACGGCGGGGTTTGTCGTTTTGTCTTCGACAGCCTGAAAATACTTCACGGAAACGAAGATCGCGAAGCTGTTGCTGCGGGTCGTGGTATTCCCGGCGATCTTCGCCAGCAGTCGGTTGCGGACGAAGGGATCGACGGTTCCATTCGAGTGTTCGGTGGCAGTACCGATTTCTAGGAGCCGCCGCTTGCTCCCAACGACGGAGGTGTCGGCGGGAAGACTTCTGAGAACGGTGTTTTCCACGCTGGCGTGCTTGATTCCTCCCGATGTTGTGTAGCCTGGTTCAGCCAAACTTCGGAAGGGATTCGATCCCGGCAGCCCCGGTACCGGCACGCTGACTGTGGAACTAAAGTAGGGATCGACTCGATCACGGCTCCTCAGAAGCTGATCCCACCAATTGCGAGCCGTTCCCTCGAATTGGTCGTATAGCTCGCCAGCCTCGGGATCGACTTGGTGGATCACTGTTCCCGCAGGATTGGTTCCGTCGATCCTGAAGTTCAAATTTCGCGAGTCATCCAACAGCGCCGCAAAGTTGTCAGCAAAGCGGAACGTATTCAAGTTCATCCGGCCGGGAACGCGCGGGATCGACAGGTCTGTGCCGACTCCCAAATTGCGATTGGTGCGAGTCGGAACTTCGAGGAACTCCAGCAACCGATGCCAGCGATTGTCCAAAGTGCGGTCGGGGGTCATCGAACTCGCGTTCGATGGATCCTCGGGCAGCAGGAATTTGGCCACCGCAGATTTCGCAACACCGGCAGTGCTGCTCAGTTGTCCCTGAGGCGTTTCCTTGTTGAGTCCCCTCATGTATGACGTGATTCTGTCCGGGCCGAACACGGGGAGCAACAACAGGTCCATCACCGAGGCAAAGTCGCGGTCGAAATGTGGCTGCCAGATGTTGAATGGCGAAACGAGATTGCTGTTGTCAGCAGGCGCACTGCCACCCAGAGTGTTGGCGATAGGCGGTGTCTGGCCGTGATAGTCCTCTCCTTGGCCAGCGGGGGTGCTGCCATCCAGCGATGGGGGAGTTGAGTCCAACGGCTGCGAACGCTCGCGACTGGTCAATGCGGCCAAGAGCGGAGGAATAGATGTTCCCGAAGGAGATGCCCCCACGTCAAACAGTCTGAAGGATTGTGGCATCGCGCCACTCGTTCCGCTGTTGTCGATGGTCATCGAATCAACCTCGACCCACGGATTGTCTGTCGTTGTCGTGGCTCTGGTTCGTGTTGGATGTGCTCGACGACGCAGCACGAACTTGACCGGGGCTGTTACGCTGCCGATGGGTGACGGGCCGGTGAAGGCGCTCAGGAACGAGCCGACCGTACTCGTCACATCAGTATTGCTCTCGTCTTCAATGCGAATATTTGTCGTATCATCGACCATGTCCAGATCGCAGTCTTTGCCGTTGGGGGCAATCTGCTGTGGAGTGCCAGACCAAGTGGGATCGACGCCAAACGTACTTCGTTTGAACATGGAGGCAGCGGTACTGGCGTCGGTAGAGCCGATGACATATGGCGCGGACCCCGAGTTAATCGCTCCCCCCTTGAAACTGACTCGACGTTCCCAAGCCGGATTCGATCCGCTGGCATCCTGCTTCATGACGACTTGCCATGCTTCTTTACTATTGAATGTGATGTTGAATGGCCCGTGATTGCGAAGCTCGACATAGACGAAGTGACGATCGGCTGATCCCTCATTGTAGCTTGTGTCCATAGGATCGGACGTGGACTTCTTGGCTTGGATCGCCAGTGTCTCGCTGATGGTCAGGTCGAGTCGCTCAATACCGAAAACTTCGGCACGATCACTCTCGCCCGATGATGTATAAGCATTGTCGTCGAGATTCCAGCCATCGCTCAAATCCGTGTCGTACTCGAACCGCGTCATGACATCGTCGCGGTCCATGGCATCGACGAGATTCGCGGCGAAGTGCGCCATCTCGGCCAGTTGGATGTCCGTGTAGACCGCCTCGCCGGTATTGGCCGTGGTCGCGGTATTGATCACGTCATTGCCATGCCCGAGCAGATACAGCAACACATAGATATCGCGCGCCATCTGCTGGCGGTCGCGTCGCGCCCAGTATTCAAATTCGGCGGATGTGGTCGGCGGATAGGTGGTCGTGGCAGCAATAGTTGCCGCACCGGGGTCTTCCGGATGTGCTGTCAGGCTGCGGAATTCCATCTGACTGCTGCTCGCGCCCGTCAGCAACTGGTTGAGACTCAGCTTGCGCTGCAGTCGAGGCGATGTCGGTTGTGTGCCGTCTTTTTCGATTTCCAACAGATATCGCACCGCCTGACGGAAGGGATCCTCGGCGAGTGCCGTGGTTGCGAAACGAGTGACCGAACCGAACTGAGGTGGAAACGTGTACCTGCCCGACGCGGGATCCGAACTGAATTCCCAAGCCCGTCCATAGGTCGCACTGGAGGCGACGGATGGCAGGCTGAAACTCTTACGATCGTTACCCAGTGTGGTGAACTTTTTACGAATGGCCTCGCCCCGACTATTGTCGGTTGTGTTATCAGCGAAGTTGAACGGTAGCAGTTTTGATAAGCGACTGGAGACATTCAGGGTGCCGATGTCCGTGTTGCTCAGTTGCAGATAGAGCATTTCATCTGGCGTAAACACTTTGTCGATGTCCCGCTTGTCCTCCGCGTAGAACGCGACCTCTTGCGGATCGTCACCCAACGCCTGTGTCAACGATTTTTTCATTAACACCGGAGAGGCAGACTGGCCCCATTTGACATTGCTGCTGGCAGGTGTCGTGCTGTTGGTCCCGTAGCCGGTGTATTCAATCCAACGATTTGGGTTGGTAGCGGAGGTCGGAGACCATTTAATCTGCTTGAGACTACCCGCAGTCGAGTTCAAATAAGAACCAAGCCCCGTGTAATCCAGCGGATGTTGGAACGAGGAATAGGGATTCGCTGTCGAGTTAGGATACTCCTGGCCCTCCGCAAAATCTCCGTTGTCGTCTTGTAGAGAGGTGCCGGGCCGTGGCAACGTTTGTCCACCAGCACTTGAAACAGTACCACTGCCGTAAGGGATCAATGCTTGATACAGCCGTCCTTCTTCGCCATAAACGCCAGGAAACATCTCTTGAATCGTAGTGCCGGAATACTGAGCCCGACCGATCTTGGACCACAGTAGTTCCATATTAGCGGTCTCACCCCACGGTGGGTTCGCGCCCGTGAGCAGCCGGGGTGCCACTCCGAAGAAGATCTGATGCTGATTGAATACCGATCCACTACCATCGACGCTATAGCGGGCGTTCAGCGCCCAGAATGGATTAACTTCCGATGGCCCCATCCCGAGATTCGACTGCGAAATGGAATAGAAAGCTCCCGAACCCGCAGTGTCCCAACCAAACGGATTCGCCGCAGAGTTGCTAACCAATGTTGAGGCGGATGATGTCACATCGCCCGGCCCATACAGGATCTTGGCGAGGTTTCCGTGAGCATTCAGGTTGACCAACGAATCTAATTCGTGAACCGTGATCAGGAATAGCGGCACATATTTTTTGCCCGACGCATCCGATCGGACACAATGTCCGAGGTCCATCAGGATCGACTCCCGGATTCCGTCCCCGTCGTTGTCATAATCGAACTCAATCGGATCGTCAGCCGGTGCCACAAGAGCGGATGCGGATGCGGCCAGCTTGCTGTAGGCTCCCATCTTGCCATCCAAATAGGCGGGCCCGGTTGGTGCGGTTGCCGGGGTCGTGCGATACGTATCAGCCATCGGTTTGAATGGAAAACCATACCCGGACGGGCCAAGCATTGCCGTGGCTTCCGCACTCGTCAAATACCTATTCACTGTCACCCCCGATGAGGGGTTGGCAGGAACAAACAGGTGATTGGGGTGAGCACGCATGATGCTTGAGACTGTTCTGGGTGAAACGGACCAATCGTCAAGAAAGCCGTTTCCATTGGCGTCTTCGCCTCCATCGCGAACGCCGTTTTTGTTCGTGTCTTCATACGTCAAAGGAGCCATTGTGGACGATGTCCGCAGGATTCCCGGCACCATATACGATGGCTTGACGACCTGATGAACATTGCCATTCGCGTCCCGCACTCTGCCGACATAACACAGAAAGGCGTTGTTGATGTCCGGATACGTGTAACCGACATCGCTCTGGGGATAGGTTCCGTCCGCCAGAGAGCGTTCAACGAGTACATCCAAAACTCCGTTGCCGTTGAGGTCTTCACCTGAGTCGAGGGTGTTATTCCGGTTTGCATCTTCGTTCTGAGCTGAGGGCGAATCATTGTAGAGGAGGAGATAACGGTTATCAGGTTCAGACGAATTCACCGTTGGGTCGTCAATCAGACCATTTCGATTTTGATCGACCCCGAGTGCCCCCGTTGTTGCATCGGTGATGACGTTGACCCCTTCACCGTTGAACGGATGCAGATCGCCCGGTTTGTGGAGACCGAAGCCGAGAGCGTTCGACAGCAGCGAGTGACGGCTGCCCCATAACATGCTGTTTTTGAACTGAGGGTTTGTGCCGACGATGACCTGCTCCAATGCGAAATCGAACAGCACATCGGCATTGAGGCTCGGCTCGCCGAACTCTTTGGCCGCTTCCGAATAGTATTCAGCGTTACTTCGCTCCTGTGCCGAGAATGTATAAAACATCACACCAAGCAGCGACAGCATCCCCATCAGTACCATCACAATCAATATGGTAGACCCGCGCCGTTGTTCGAGG
This sequence comes from Schlesneria sp., assembly GCA_043749505.1. GTDB lineage: Bacteria > Planctomycetota > Planctomycetia > Planctomycetales > Planctomycetaceae > Schlesneria. The sequence goes on from JAYVDI010000339.1 coordinate 5,027, forward strand.
GCGAGCGAATGCGAACGGACCTTTTGCTGGCGCAACTGCGACTTCATCGAGCAAGAGTTATTTCTCATGGCCTGTCTCCAGTGATTCTTTCAGTCGTGCGTGCGAAATGAGATGTTCCGCCGCCGTTCAGTCGCCTATATCGTACTTGTCAATCGACCAGCGAATGGATGATGGTCAGTTGCCGTAGTTGTTGGGTTGAAGCATCGACAAAACGGATTTCCAGTTTTATCGCCCTCAGATGTCTTCGATTGTCCACCGCCTGCCATCCGATGGTATTGTCTTCAACGATCAAGCCCGCAGCCCGCGGCCAAACTGGTTCGTCTTCAGGATTGAGCCCGCTGCGCCCAGCAGTTCCCGCCCCCTTCCCTTTCCCTTTTTTCTTGGTCAGCTTGATGGGTTTCGTATTGTCAATACACCGATAATAGAAAGGCGCCCCAGTGGGATTCTTGGCCACAGTCGGAAACACAATATCGCCGATGAGAAACGCTGTGTTCTCCGTCCAGACTGTCGGTCTAGGACCATTATTCGGAAACGGCTCGGTGTAGCCCGTCGTGTTGTACATTGGGTAGCCCGGCGGCGTGTCGTACGGCGGGGAATAGTTCGGGCGAAACGTCATCGCGCGGAACGGTGGCTCGTCGTTTCCGGCGACGCCATCCACATCGAGAAACGGGTGCCAAGTATCGAAGACCGCATTGTCAACATCATCTGTGAGCGATGCCGTCGCGGTGGCGGGCAGCCGAGGACCATAACTGGCATTGCGCCGCTTTATCATGGAGAAGTCTGACGTGGCTGGTAAATTGGGATCCCCAATGTTGACGAAGCCACTGTAGTTGTCGTCCCAAATCAGGATGTCGAACGCATGCACATTCGACAGCAGCAAGTCTTCACCGCGCCGTGCCCCCTGACTGAAATTGTCCGGGCCGGTGATCGTCTTGTCGTTCGGATCGAGCATCAGCGCCAACGTCGGGCTGGTGGGTGTATTGCCCGCTGTAGTCTTGTTCTGCGGATACCGGAAATCCGTATCCGAACACTCCTGCAACGTGAATCTCCCGATGAACTCGGCTCCGACTGTGTTGGCGGCAAACTCTTTGGGCCGCCCCGCCTGACCGGCCGTAACTCCCAACCCAAAATGATGATGACCAAATCGCCGAAACGGCGCTGCGATGGCACCCAAGCTGACCGCACTGCTGTTGTTCAACGAGTCAGAACCAAGAAAGTGTGCCCCCGTCGGTGTGCCGGCAGGTACTTCGTTATAGTAGGCCGAATAGTCGAAGTCATTCCAGAACGGCCCTGTGGCGGAATACTGGAATGCTGGTAAGGGTGCGACCACTGTGGGATCGAAGACGTTTTTACCACTTGGCTTTGTAACGGGAATGCTATCGTCCGGTTGTGCATTGCTTCCGGCAATCGCCAGTGGCTCCCGGACCAACAACTGACGGCGATACAGATTACCGTTGCGGACGAAGTACACCACCTCGGCGACAGTGGATAGGCCGGTGTTGTTGGAGTTGAGTTGCCCATCGTCCGCGTCGGGTTGATTGGGATAAGTAAAGCCAGCCAAGGTGAGTGCTTGGCCGTAATACGGCGACTCATCCTTGTTACGGCTGGTGATGGTCGAGACCATTGTGAACTGCAACACGTCATCAAGGGCGTTGTTTGGGTTGTTCTCCGAAACGTAGAAATAGCCCTGCCGGTTGCCGATATTGGATTCGGGGGCGGACGCTATTTCCCCCGCGGCAAATGGATAGACCCAACGGAATGACCGTTTATCAAGATCGGCCTTAATGATGGTTTGAAGGGTTCGCGATCGCTGATCGTTCTCGGCCAAACCGCGCGTCTTGGCAATCGAACCACCCGCGATCTGAAAAATCTCGGCGAACATGGCCATCATGAGCAGCACGAGCGTCACCGCCACCAGCATCTCCACGAGCGTAAAGCCGCGCGATGTCGGGCTTTCACGAACGAGGCTCGTCGTCGGTCTTTGACTCGGCACGGACTTCATAGGAGTGCGAGTGCAACGCATGATGAGTTCCCTTTTAATACGGACCCGTTGCGGAAGCGCGGGCTGAATGTCTGCGGTGCGAATGGCCATCGTGTGCGTGTTCGGTGAACGTGGCGAGTGGCCCCGCCGGTGATTCTTGGAAACGGTCTCAACACCATACTTCGCGCGGTCCTTGACGAGACCTCTGAGCGGGGCGGCGTAAGCCCCCGGTTCTGGGGCGTAAGGGA
>JAYVDI010000340.1:0-2094 GCA_043749505.1 Schlesneria sp.
CGACGTTGTGGCCTAACTCACTCTCGACGCGCGGGGCGTTGCCCACGCGGTTAAACGAAGACAGTTCAAACGGCTTCGCAAATATGCCAAAGCGGCGTCGAGTCGGCGCACTCCAAAGAGAAGGCATCCAAAGGAAAGACCATGCACTCACGACGGCACTTTCTTCAACAGCAAGCGTTTGGGCTTGGATCGTTCGCGCTGGCGACCTTGATGCAGCGTGACGGCTTGCTGGCGGCTCCCGCTAAACCGGCGCTGGAGCGGCCGCAGTATGACTTGTTGCCGAAGCAGCCTCCGAAACCAGCTCAGGCGACGGCGATGATCTCGATGTATATGCAGGGGGGACCGAGTCACATCGATCTGTTCGACCCGAAGCCCGAATTGACGAAGCGGCATCTCCAAAAGTTCGATGGCGAAATCAAGTACGACAACGCAGCCGAGTCGAGTGCCAAGTTGTTCGGCTCTCCGTGGAAGTTCGAGAAACGCGGCGAGTGCGGAATGGAACTGAGTGAACTCGTCCCGAACCTCGCCCGGATCGCGGACGACATCTGCCTGATTCGATCAATGCACACCGGGGTCAACAATCACGGACAGTCGCTGTACGCGCTCAGTTCTGGACGCATCAATGCGGGGCGGCCATCGCTCGGCTCGTGGCTAACGTACGGTCTCGGTAGTGAGAACGCCAACCTGCCCGCTTACGTTGTACTGACCGATCCGGGCGGGCTACCGGTGTTGGGGACCGACATGTGGACGAACGGCTTCCTGCCGTCGCTCTATCAGGGAACGGTTGTCCGCCCGCGCGAGCCTCGAATCCTCAATCTCGACCCGCCGCCACAGTTAGCTGGACTTCCGCAGGACCGATTTCTTGGACTGCTTGGTGAATTGAATCGCGAACACCTGGAACGGCATCCGGGGGAGAATGATCTTTCCGCACGGATCGCCAGCTATGAACTGGCCGCTCGGATGCAGACGGCCGCGAAGGAGGCTCTCGACCTGTCGCAAGAGACCACCGCCACGCAGGAGTTGTATGGCTTGAACGATCCGAAAACGAAGGACTGGGCGGCGCGATGCCTCATCGCACGGAGGCTCGTGGAGCGCGGAGTCCGCTTCGTGCAGATCTTCTCGGGAACACAGAACTGGGACCATCACGGCAACATCACCACGGCACTGCCCGCTCAATGTTTGAGAACCGACCAACCCTGCGCGGCTCTCGTCGCGGACCTCAAGCAACGCGGTCTGCTCGATGAGACGCTGGTCCACTGGGGCGGTGAGATGGGTCGCCTGCCGGTCGTTCAAAACGAGAAGAACATCGGCCGCGATCACAACACCTACGGCTTCACGATGTGGCTGGCAGGCGGAGGCGTGAAGGGCGGCCACGTCCACGGAGCGACCGACGATTTCGGCGTTCACGCGGTGAAGGGCATCGTCAATCACTTCGATTACCACGCGACACTGATGCACCTGTTCGGCCTCGACCCGCAACAGCTCACCTTCCGCCGCCCGACCGGCGAAGCGACGCTGCTCGACGGACAAGTGGGGCAAATTGTGAAGGGGATCTTGAGGCGGGATGTGGTGTAAGTGAGATTCAGAGCCAATGTCTAATTCAAATCGACCCACGGTACGTTGAACAAGGCGATGGCCTTAGCGATTGCAGACCACGAATTGACATTCGCGAAATCGGCTCGTACCCTCTCGACGCTTCAGTTGCTGCCCATCAACATGCCTGCCTCCGTAGCTGAAGTTCGTTTGTTCCCGTAGCTCAATTGGATAGAGCGTCGGCCTCCGAAGCCGAAGGTTGCTGGTTCGACCCCAGCCGGGGATATTTTCTTCAAAGTCTGCCGAATCCTGTAGTTAGGATACATGCCCGCGTCGGGCAGTGCGGCCAAAATGCCTGTGATTCCTCAGTATTGTACTGAGGAATCCGGGATGAGGTGTCGCACATGCCACGCAAGTCAGGAAGTATTCCTGCCTATTCTCTGCACCGCAGCTCGGGTCAGGCCATCGTTCGGATTGCCGGACACGATCATTACTTGGGCCTCCACGGTTCAGCAGAATCGCGCGAGAAGTATGATCGGCTGATCGCCGAATGGCTGTCCA
>JAYVDI010000341.1:0-46418 GCA_043749505.1 Schlesneria sp.
GTTGGAGCAGGCGGACCGGCTACGCCGCACCCGCCGCTACGCCCTCGAACTCAGCGACTCCTTCCTCCCCGCCGCCTTCCGACAACTCTTCGGCGATCCCATCGTCAAACGCGAACGATGGCCCGCGACGACCCTCACTGAACTCATTCGCGCTGGCGGCAAAATCAATTACGGCGTTGTGCAGCCCGGCACTGAGACACGGCTTGGCGTTCCGATTGTTCGCGTTGCCGACATGGACGATCTCGATTCGAGTCTTCCGCATCTCAAACGAGTCGCACGCGAAATTGACGAGCAACACTCGGCCTCACGACTCAAAGGCGACGAAATCCTGATCGCCTGCGTCGGAGCGACGCTCGGAAAAATTGTGAGTGCTCGACCATCCATGAAAGACTTCAACATTGCCCGTGCCGTCGCGCGTGTGCCCGCCGACTGGACGCGAACGAACCGAGAGTTTCTCGCGCACTATTTGTTGTCTCCGAAAGTTCAGAGCTTCTGGCTCAAAGAGACACGCACGGTCGGTCAGCCAACTTTGAACATCACCCAAATCGAAGAGACTCCGGTGGTGTTCCCGCCGCTCGCTCTGCAACAGCAGTTCGCGTCGCAGGTGTCTCGTCACGAGCGTCTGCGGTCGGTGCAGCGGGAGTCGTTGCGACAGGCGGAGCACCGACCGCAGACGCTGCTCCACCGCGCCTTCACCACCGGACTGTGAATCACCTGTGGATCGACCACCGGACAATTCCTCTCTTTGGACGATGACAGGACCGTCGATCATGGGAAGATCACGGAGACCACCGCGCTCGCCTCACGGACAGCAAGGAAGAATGCCCCCCCCGGCGATGCCTCACTCTTCCCGCTGGTCCCCGACCCCGCAAAAATCGTCGCCCAAAACGCCTACCGCGACGCCGAACGAGGATTGATTCGATGAAGATTTCCAACCTCGACAACGCGGAGGTTCCCGAGGCCAAGGTGTCGGATTATCTGCTCTCACTGACTCATCCCGATGGCGGTGGCAAGGCGGGATTTTTCACTCAGTTCGGTTTCTCCTCAGCGGCGTGGGAGGATCTGGCGCAGGCTCTGTTGCGTCATGCGACCGAACATGAAATTGCCAAGACGGAAGACTTGCCGTATGGACTGAGGTATGTTGTTGAAGGGGTGCTGCGAACGCCGGACGCCCGGCGTTCGCTCAGTTTGGTTCGTGGAATCTGGCGAAGATGTTCCACGATTCGTGACCGCTTACCCGCTGCGAAGGAGAAACCCATGATCAAAGAACTGGATCGCGTGGTACTGACCGCCGACTTGCCTGAGTACGGACTAATGTCGGGCGACATCGGCACGGTCGTCTTGATTCATCGCGGCGGTATTGGCTATGAGGTCGAATTCTTGACTTTGGACGGAGAGACGCTGGCAGTGACTTCGCTTTCAGCGTCTCAAGTGCGTCCCATCAGCCCCAAGGAAATCGCTCACGCGCGGACGCTGGAATTGGTGTGATCGCGTGGATTCCCTTGGAGGCCAACTCATGATTCGCGAACGCGATTGCGTGGTACTGACTCAAGACCTGCACGACGAAGGCTTGCAAGCAGGCGACATCGGCATCGTCGTCCACATCCATCAAAGCGGCGCGGGCTACGAAGTCGAGTTCATGACGCTGGCTGGTGAAACGGTCGCCATCGCCACACTGTTACCCGAATAGATTCGACCCATTGCCAAACGAGACATTGCACACGTCCGAGAACGGCAAACTGTCTGAGTCGGTGAAGGCTGCTTTCGTAAGGCCGACTGCTTAGACGCGCCTGTTGCCGTAAGGCCAATCTCCGCGCCGGCGGAGTTCACGGTTCAGAGCCACCGATGAACGCCTGCAATTGACGCTCCGTCGCTTGAAAACAAAAGTAGCGGTCAGGGAAAAAACTCCCGAGTCGACTGATGCTGGCCCATTCTGGTCGCTGAGATGAGCATCGGTGATGATCGCCGAAAAATCAACGCGTCTTGAACCGTTGTCCCGGCGACGTGATTCTTCAGACCTACGATTTGGCTCGCGCGCTACGGGACGCGGGAGTTCCAGTCATCGAAGGTTTCCATTCGCCGATGGAAAAAGAATGCCTCGATCTGCTGCTGCTGCTGCGCGGTCGCCAGCCCGTCGTCGTCTGCCCGGCACGAGAGATCTCGCGAATGAGGATTCCCACCGCATGGCGTCCGGCCGTAGAGGAGGGACGGCTGCTGATCGCGTCGCCGTTCTCCGCATCGCAGTCGCGGCCAACCGCAGACCTCGCCATTCAACGGAACCGATTCGTTGCCGCGCTGGAAACCGAGATGTTCGTCTCCCACGCCGAACCGGGCAGCAAGACCGATGACTTCTGCAGGTGGTGTCTCGCCCGCCAGATTCCACTCTCGACACTCACACCTCCCCGGCGTCCCACCCGGCAAATCAACGGCGTTGCGACAGTCAGCATTTCCGATCTCATCGGCAGAGTGACACAGGCGAATGCGCTTGGTGCATCATTAGGATCGAAGTGATCCCAGAGAGAGAACGGGCTGACGGCAAAGTTTCAACGGAGGACACCGCGTCCGGCTTTCTGCGTACCTTCGCATTGGACGAGACCGGTCAAGTAATTGGTCAAGTCGATGCTGGTCCGATTGATCATGCTCAAAGAGCAGCAGCCCGGCATCGGGGAGATGCCGGGCTGCTGGAAGTCTTGCACGCCACAACCGATTCAGTGGTCAGGGAGCTACTTGGAAGCCAACGCAGCCTGCGCGGCGGCCAGCTTGGCAACGGGGACTCGGCGTGGTGAACAGCTCACGTAGGTGAGGCCGATCTCGTGGCAGAACATGACGGAGGCGGGGTCGCCACCGTGTTCGCCGCAGATGCCGATCTTCAAGTCCTTGCGTGTGGACCGGCCACGCTCGACACCGATGCGCATGATGTCGCCGACACCTTCCTGATCGATCGTTTGGAACGGGTCATTCGCGATGATGTCGTGTTCGCGATAGAAGCCGATGAACGGACCGTAGTCATCGCGGCTGATGGCCAACGTCGTTTGAGTCAGGTCGTTCGTACCGAAGCTGAAGAACTCGGCGGCTGTGGCGATCTGGTCGGCGCGAACAGCGGCTCGCGGGACTTCGATCATCGTGCCGACGAGGTACTCCAGCGTGACGCCGGTTTCCTTGAAGACCGCCTCCGCTTGAGCACGAATGATCTTTTCCTGGTGCTTGAACTCGGCCAAGAACCCGGCGAGCGGCACCATCACTTCGGGGACGACGCTGATCCCTTCCTTCTTGACCAACACGGCCGCTTCAAAAATCGCGCGGGCCTGCATGGCGGTGATCTCGGGGTAGACGATTCCCAGTCGGCAACCGCGATGTCCGAGCATCGGGTTCGCCTCATGAAGTTCCGCCACGCGACGCTTCACGGCGTCGAGCGTGCAACCCGTCCACGAAGCCAGTTTGGGACCGAGGTCCGGTTGTTCTTCGAGGTGCCGATCCGAGAGGAACTCGTGCAGCGGCGGGTCGAGCAAGCGGATCGTCACGGGACGACCATTCATGCTGCGGAACAGCCCGGCGAAGTCGTCTCGCTGGAACGGCAGCAGCTTGGCCAGAGCCGCTTGTCGCGTCTCTTCAGTCTCACAGACGATCATGTGCCGGATTTCGTCGAGGTGATCGAAGAACATGTGTTCGGTGCGGCAGAGGCCAATCCCCTCGGCACCGAACGACATCGCTTCGTCGGCCTGGCCGGGCGTGTCGGCGTTCGTGCGGACTCGCAACGTGCGGTACTTGTCCACCCAGCCCATCAGTTGGGCGTAGCGCTGATACGTCTCCGACGCTTCCGGCTTGAGCGTCTTTTGGACCAGCACTTGAATGACTTCGCTGTCCTTCGTGGCAACTTTGCCCTCGAAGACTTCGCCTGTGAAGCCGTCCATGCTGATGAAGTCGCCCGCCTTGAGCGTCTTCCCCGCCACCGTCACCGTGCAGGCCGTGTAATCCACGTCGATGGCCGAGCAGCCGACGATGCACGCCTTGCCCATCTGCCGCGACACGAGCGCCGCGTGTGAACTGGCACCACCGGTCGCCGTCAGAATTCCCTTGGCTGCCTTCATCCCGCGCAGGTCTTCCGGACTGGTCTCTTTGCGGACCAGCACGATGTCGATGTTCGGGTTCTTCTCGTGAAACTTCTCAGCTTCGTCGGCGAACAAACAGATGACGCCCGATGCCGCGCCTGGTCCCGCGTTGATTCCCTTCGCCAAGAAGCGGCCTTCCTTCGTCGCGACCGCTTTCCCGGCCGGGTCGAAGATCGGTTGGAGCAACTGGTTGAGATCGTCTGCCGGAATGCGGCGCTTCTGCAACGCTTCGACCTCGGTGATGAGGCCCTCGTTCACGAGATCGACCGCGATCCGAACGGCCGCGAAACCGGTTCGCTTCGCGTTGCGGGTTTGCAGCATATAGACCTTGCCGCGCTGGATCGTAAACTCGATGTCCTGCACTTCCTTGTAGTGCTTTTCGAGCTTCTTCCCGATCTCGTTCAGTTGAGCGAACGATTCAGGCATGTCAGCCGACAGCGTCTCTTCGATGCGCTTCGGCGTGCGGATCCCTGCCACCACGTCTTCGCCTTGAGCGTTGATGAGGTAGTCACCGCAGAAGCCCGGCGTACCGAGAGCACAGTCGCGCGTCAGGCCGACGCCCGTCGCACAGTCATCGCCCAAGTTGCCAAAGACCATCGCTTGAACGTTGGCCGCCGTGCCCCATTCGTGAGGGATGCCGTACGTCCGGCGATAGACCATCGCACGGTCGTTCATCCAGCTACCGAACACGGCACCGATCGCCCCCCAGACTTGCTCCATCGGATCGGTTGGGAAGTCCTTCCCAGCGCGAGTCTTAATGAGCAGCTTGAACTCGGTGACCAGCTCTTTGAGAGCCGCGACGGAGAGTCCCGAATCCTCGGCGACTCCTTCTTTCTCACGCTTGTGTTCGAGAGCCACTTCAAACGGGTCGCCTTCGGTCTTGTCCTTCGGCTTCAGTTCGAGCACGACATCGCCGTACATCTGAACGAAGCGGCGATAGCTGTCCCACGCCGAACGTTCGTTGCCGGTCTGCTTGGCCAGCGCGACGACGGTGGTGTCGTTGAGGCCAATGTTCAGCACGGTGTCCATCATGCCGGGCATCGATTCACGGGCACCCGAACGGCACGAGAAGAGCAACGGATTGGTCGAACAGCCGAACTCGGCTCCCATCGACTTTTCAACCTTCTTCAGGGAGTCGATGACCTGCTGCTTCAGCTCGGGTGGGAACGTGCGGTTGTTGGCGTAGTAATAGGTGCAAACTTCGGTCGTCAGCGTAAACCCGGCTGGCACGGGCAACCCAATGCGAACCATCTCGGCCAAGTTGGCTCCCTTGCCACCGAGCAAGGACTTCATCGTGGCATTGCCATCTGCCTGACCATCACCAAAGTAATAAACGTACTGCGTCGACATGCAAATTCCTCACGAACCCGGCCACACAATTGCGGCCTCACCCTTGGAAACAACCGAAAAACGTCCCACGATCCTCGGCTCAGAGCAGCCACAATCGGCGCGGACTTTTCCCGCCAATCGGCTACCCTCATACGCGGCGGGACAGTATCGACCGACTGACTCAACTTCAAGCCTTGGGCGATAACAGACCGAACCATGTATCGCAAAACCTGAAGTAGCACCACAATTGTTTGCGAGCGAGCGCAGCTTGTTCCACACAAATCACAGCCCTAGAATCCGCCCCGCAACTCCGGCCTCACTTCCACTCGTGACTGATCCCTGCTCATGGCTGATCTCGACTACTACAAGGTTCTGGGTGTTCCCAAAACGGCGTCTGCGGATGAACTTCGCAAGGCGTATCGCAAGCTCGCTCGCGAGAATCATCCCGACGCGAAGCCGAACGACAACGCAGCCGCCGAACGCTTCAAACAGGTCCAAGAGGCGTACGACGTACTCAACGACGACACCAAACGCAAACAGTACGACAAGTTTGGCAGTGCGTACGCGCAGGCGGGGCGGGCGGGAGCTGGTCCCAATCCGTTCGGCGGCGCAGGGCCGATCGATCTCGGCGACCTCTTCGGACAAGGGGTCGATTTCAGCGAGTTCTTCGGCGGCGGGGCACCGACCGGTTCGAGTCGCAAGGGAAAACGAGTACCCGCGCGCGGGGAAGACGTGCGGGCCACGGTAAGCGTCCCGTTTGAAACGGCCGTCAGTGGCGGTGCAGTCGATATCCGAGTCGAGCGCGGTGGCAAGATCGAAACGCTCGCGGTCAAAGTTCCGCCGGGAGTCGGTGTGGGCCAAGTGATTCGACTGGCGGGACAAGGCTCGCCCGCGCCGCGCGGTGGTACGGCGGGCGATCTGTTCCTGACCATCGACATCGAACCGCACGCCTATTTTCGACGTGAAGGCTCGAACCTGTTGGTCGATGTTCCGATCACTCTCTCGGAAGCGGTGCTGGGAGCGAAGGCGGAAGTTCCGACGCTCACCGAAGGACTGATGCTCGTGACGATCCCGCCGGGGACATCCAGCGGCGCGAAGTTGCGACTGCGAGGAAAGGGGATCGTCGATCCGCAGACTCACCAACCCGGCGACCAGTTTGTCGTCGTCAAGATCGTTGTCTCGAAGGAGATCAGCGACGCGGATAAATTGCTGTACAAACAATTGGCCGAACGTGAGACTTCGCCCCGCACTGGACTCTGGCCGATGTCGTGATCTGGCAGTTTGGTTTGTGACCTCGTTTAACCGCGTGGGCAACGCCCCGCGTGCCGATGGTGCAACAGGCCGCAACTTCAAACAGCGCGCGGGACGTTGCCCACGCGGTTAAACGACACCGCCGTTTGCACGGTGACATCACCGCATCAACCGTTCGTTCACTGGAACATGAGATGTCAGTCCGACTCGTCCCATTCATCGCGATGATCTGTACGGTTTTAGCGTTCCACTCGATTCGTACTGTGGCCGACGAACCGACTTCCTTGAACGATGCCGCATCGCCTGCAGCGGCCACACAACCGGTCGAAGCCCCCCCCACAGAGCTGACACTGGAGCAGCTTGAAAAGAAGAAGAAGGCTTACATTGGTCTGGTGGCGGTCGCCGGGATTGTGATCATCGGCGTGGCGATGGCCGCGCTGACGATCTTGTGGGCGGGTCGCCTCCGTCGGCAGTTTCGCAAGCCCGACCTCGCCTGCTCGCCACTTGATCGGTCGTTCTGGTTTCTCAAACCTCCAAAGCGACTTGTGACGCGATCGTCACTTCCAGAACAGCAACTCCCCGCCGACAGTCCGCCACCCAACACACATCCTGAATCGGACACACCGTGATGTCGGATGCCTCGTTCCCGAAGACGGCTCACCTGCGCAGCAGTCTCGACTTTGAGCGAGTCTATGCGTTGAGGTGCAAAGCGGCCGACGGCGTGTTGCTGATGTTTCTCGCTCGAAACGAAGTGGCGGTGACGCGCATCGGGTTGAGCGTCGGCAAGAAGCACGGCGGCGCGGTGGTCCGCAATCGGTTAAAGCGACTCCTGCGGGAAGCCTTTCGACTTGAGCGGTCTCGCCTTCCGAGTGGCCTCGACCTGATTGCGATTCCGCTGGCGGCCAACAAGGCGGCGCTCAACACCTATCAAGTCTCCATCGCCGGACTGGTGCGCCGCTTGGTGAAGCGACTCGGGCCTGTCGAGCCACTCCCCCCCGCGTTGCCGCCTGAAAACTCCCCGCAATTGCCGGACTCGATTCCATGACTGCATTGATGAAAGGGATCGTCCGTCTGCCGAGCCTGCTGCTGATTGCCGGTGTCCGGTTCTATCAAATGTTCATCGGCCCGATGCTGGGCAGGCACTGCCGTTTCGAGCCATCGTGCAGCCATTACTTCATTCAGGCGGTGAACAAATACGGCGCAGTCCGAGGTGCAACGAAAGGCGCACTCCGCATCTGCCGTTGTCACCCTTGGCACCCCGGCGGCTATGACCCGCCGTGATGGAGTCCGCACCGATCCTACCTCTGCTTTTGGTACGGTGTGGTCGCTACGCTGACGAGGCCCAACATGCAGTAGCAGCTGGGTAGAAATTGCGTACCGCCGAGTTCTCCTGCCCGCTCGCGGACCGCCGCTGTTGGCCAAAGAAAAATTTGCCGACCGGCAGACCTCGTACGAATCGATTCACATGGCAGAATCGCCAAGATCCCGATCGTCCATTCTGAAGGAGCCCATCGGCAGATGATGTCCCTTGTCCGTTGAGGCCGATGGTTCAGATACGGCATTCTGCGGTGGAGACCGCCCAGCGCCGACGCTTTCGGTTTGTCTCCCTGAGATGCCGATCACGACTCTCGCAATTCTCTGCAAGGGTGCACGTCATGTCGAATGTTCCGCCCACGCTCGTTTGGCGAATCCGCTCAATCCGCTTGGGTGCCGCACTCACCATCGCGATGCTGTGCGGAGTCGCTCAAGCGGCGGATCGTGAGACTCATCGGGAGGGCACTCGATCTTTGACGCGTACCACCTCGGCCACCCGGATTGATCTGAACGCACTCTTCACGGACGACGACTCGTACGTAGCGACATAGGGCCAAAGAAACTCGCACGACTCCGCCGAAGCGGCGGCACTATCCGCCACTCCCCGTAATGTCTCGTTGGGCCACGAAACGACCTCGGTGATCAGGCTCGTGTCGTTGGGGACGGAGGAAGCTCTTACGAATTCGTATGAGCAGGGAGCGACTCGGATGTCCTCAAACGCCTGGATGACTTGAACGTTGCGTTCATGCTTCACACGGAAGTGGGGCGAGGAGATTGGGGCCTGATCCTCGACGCGAACCTCATCCGGCTGTCACCTCAAGTCACGACCGGGCCGGCGCTGATCGATGTGAGCCTCCAGCAAACGCTGATGGAGTCCTTGGGAATGTATCGACTTGTTCAAGCCTCCGACTACCTTGTTGAAGGCAAGGCACTCACCGTCGATCTGCTGGGTGGGGCACGGTACTACCAAATCAGCAACGCTTTGACGGTCGATCCGTTCGATCCGGCGTTGCCGACACTCTTCGAGGAACGATCGAAGACTTGGGTCGATCTGGTCATCGGTGCCCGGACGCGAGCACCACTCACCAACAGCCTCGATCTGTTTGCCCGTGCCGATGTCGGTGGGTTCGGAATCGGCAGTTCCTCGAATCTCGCTTGGAACATCGTGGCGGGATTGGATTACCAGTGGAGCTCATCGACCTCACTGCTGGCCGGATACCGCGTCCTGGACATCGATCAGTTCAGCGGCGCGGGAGCCACGGCCTTCGAATTCGATGTCAAGATGCAGGGTCCGTTCGCGGCCTTGGCCGTTCAGTTCTGATCCGAGTGAAACGACAACAGGTTTTCACGGTGTGGACAACTGCGTCTATCTGTCGTCGCGGTGGTGTTCAACTTTCTCGAACTCAAATGATCCGCCACAACTCCCGCCTCTTCATGAATTGCCTGTTCGCCTTGGTTCTCATGAACCCGTGGGGCAGCCTGCAGGCCGACGATGTGCGATTGTTCGGCCAGAACGACCCGTTGGTGCGGACAGCGAAGCCATGGCTTGGGGGCTTCAGCCTGTCGAGCAGCCTGAAGGTGTTTGAGTCCGACAAAGTCATGGGGCAGATCGCCTATGGCGACGGAATCGAGCGGTTTCGCGGGTTTCCAAGTTACACGCTCGATGCAGGTGGTTCGCTTGTCGCCGTCCCCGCGTTGGTGTGCTACGTCGGATACGAACACGCTTGGACCCAGAACATGAAGTCCGTGATTGCCTACAGCCGAGCAACGGTCGATAACCCGGCTGTGGCACCCACTTCACTGAAGTCCACGGACTATTTTGCGGCGAACATCCTGTGGACGCCGATCGAGCGAATGCGACTGGGGCTCGAATATCTTTACGGTGATCGGGTGGACCAAAACGCCAGCAGAGGCGACGCGAATCGCCTGCAGTTCGCAATCTGGCACTACCTGCCATAGCCCGTGGCGGACGCTGCCAGCGCCGTGTTCAGGTCCGGCCGACGCCAGCGGCGTCGGCCACGCCAGCGGCTACTTGAGCTGCTCCACGACGCGATCATTGAGCTTCTGCACGGGACGGTTGTTGGCTTTGAGAATCGTGGCAAACCGCTCGATGAGTTTCGGCGGGGCACTGATCGGCTGCCGCATCACAATCCAGCGGACTTGCTCCGTGCAGGGCGGGGTCGTGAATGAGCCGGAGTAAGTCATGTACTCACGGCTGCGCGGCAGAAAATCGGAGGGGTTTCGGGTGGCTTCCAGTTCAACATTCTCACCCGCTTGTTTGGGAAGGTTGCTGTGGAGCGGGAGATCGAGGTCAGACTTGTCGTCACCCTGAACTAGCACGCCAACAACGGCGACCTCACCCGACTTCGACTTGTGGACGAAGTGAATCTCCAAGTCGAAGTGTTTGCCGTCGAGGGTGTGCTCGCTGGGAGCATGCACATGAAATTGTTCGAGCGAGAATTTTTCCTCGCCGATATGCAGGAAGCTGCCGGGGGCTTCGTTGTGCTGGATCGTGTGGCCGTTGTCGAGTGCCGCAATCCGTTCGCGGCGATAGTCGAACTTCAACTCGGGCAACTCGGCCGCCGGCGTCGTCTTGGTGTTGATGTCAATCGGTGATTGATGCCTTCCGCTGCTCGCGAGTTGGTATGACGGATCAAGCTGGCCCCAGAACGCCGGCCCCGTGGAGCCGGTGTAGCTCCACTTCGCGACGTGTTCGTGCGGCGTCTTCGAGAAGTAGTGATGTGCGACAGGTCGATCCTGTGCCACCAGCGATTGTCCCAACAGGATTACGGCAGCGATCAATTCAAAAGTCTTCATCGTGCGGCTCCAGTTTGGTCAAGGTGAGACGACATCGCGACGGACAATCCGAATTTGAATTGCAGGCACCCGCCGTTTCAAGGTGCCGACGCTCCGAGTTTGCGGTCGAGTCCGATCATCGGTTGTTGGCTGACTTGTAGCGTTCCTTCGTAGACGCGATCCAAGTCGGCGATCAGGTAGATCACGATGGCAAAGGCCAGAGCCAAACAGAAACTGATCGCGAAGTCGCGCGAGCCTGCCCGTCCGAACTGATAGCCCACGCCGGTCATCGAGAGCATCGAGACAACGTACAGAGCCAGCCAGATCACGTCGGGGATGTGGTACTGGCCAACGACGACGCGCTTCGCGTGAAAGTCGATCACCTCATTCAGCGAATCGACGAACAAGGCGTGCATCTCCGAGTTGCTGTCCTTCTTCGCGACGAGCAGCGCTTGCGACCACAGTTCGTCATGCAACGTCTCCGAACGAGCGAGGACTTGCGGCAGCGTCTGCGGCTGCTTCACCGCTTCGGCTCGAAGATGTACATACTCCCGCAGCCGTTTACGGATTTCGACACGCTCTGGCTGCGTAACCAAGTCTGCTCGCAGGTAACAGGTGCCGATGGCATTCACTTCGTCGAGCAACAGTTGCCGTCGCGTGTCGAAGCGAGAGGCGGCCATTCCAAACGTGGACGCCAAGAGAAATGCCAGCAGGCCGAGTGTGCCGCCGACCACGGAGCCGATCGGAGCATCAATCCCCTTCTCCGATGTGTCGCTTTCGGAAAACCGCAAGACGGTAGCCACCTTCAATGGCCGCAAACGCTGGGCACCGACCACGCGGCGGCCTTCGTGCTGGATTCGCATGGGCGGCGGCGGCAAGTACGGCGCGTGAGCCGGAGCGACCGCCTCTTTGACTTGCAGGAATAGCGGATCGGCATCGCCGTTGCCGAACAGCAGCACGAGATAGGCTCGCATCCCGACACTGCCGACGCCGACCACGCGGTGACACACATCCGCGACCGAGTAGCGATGCAGCATGTTCCGGTACTCTGGTGGCAGCGTCTCGCCGTACTCGGTCAGTGACGAGATGACCTTCTGCCGCGTGGCGTTGTCGAGGCCCGTCAGGATCGGCGGGGCTTCGACAAACCGCCAGCCTCCATTTGCTTGCCGCCGAGCGACCTTCGCCAACAGTGTCTCGCTGTGGGTCCGTTGAGCCTTCGACAGCACCTTCTTGACGACCGCTCGGAACTTGTTGCCGATCTGAATTCCCACCGATTTGAGGACCGCTTCGTTCCGTTCCAGTTCGGCGTAGGCGAACAGCGACCAGGTTTCCAAGACTCCGAGTTTCATCAGCCGTTGAGTGTTCAGCGAATACCCGCCGACGCAGCGCATCACGGCCGAGCGCCGTTCCTCGGCATCGAGTCCGTTCTCGCGACCGGCCACATTCACGCTGGCGACCAGACGCTTCAAATCCCACTCCCACGGCCCGATGGTGGCCTCGTCGAAGTCGTTGATATCGACCACGACATTCCGCTGCGGAGTCTCATACAGCCCGAAGTTGTTGATGTGCGAGTCGCCGTCGATCACGACTTGCGGCCCACTGATCGGCGTGGCGGGTTCATTAAAAGTTGCAGGAACTGCGGATGATTTTTTCACCATGATCGTTCCTGAAAGATTTGGGACTGCTCGTGGCCGACGCTGCCAGCGTCGGCGGGGTTCTCTGTGTGAGTTTGAGGACGGATGCTGGCAGCATCCACCACGTCACTTCAACTCGACCGTCACCTTCTGGATCTTGCCGGTGAATTTGTTGTCGCCCTCGTTGTAGTCGTTGGTCACGTTTGTCTCGCCATCCGTGCCGAAATCCACACCTTCGTCCGCCGAGAAGCCGGCAAGCTGAAGCGGCCCGCCTGCGCCAGGATGACGCCGTTGGCGCCGCCCTCGGGAATCTGCACTTCGGCGGTGATGGTGTGCGACCGGTTCTTGGTGTTGATGAAGACGTTCTCCGACATCCCCGTCATCCCTTCAAAAACCGTCAGCGACGTGCGACCGGCCATCAAGTCCGGGCGACCAGCGAGAGCGGCGTTCACACGCTCGATGCCTCGATCATCAATCGGCAGTACCTGGTTTCTGACTGCTTCCTTCAAGAACAACTCCTGCAACTCCTTGAGCTTTTCAGGGTTCTTCGCGGCCAGATCGTTGGCCGAACTGAAGTCTTCCTCGACGTGAAACAACTCCCACTTGTCTTCGAGCAGCGGGTGGCGCGGCTTCGACTCCCAAGCCGCCTTGTGAACGGTGTGAGCCAGCCAGCCGTCGTGGTAGATGCCCGAGCCGATCGACTTCGTAGTCGGCGTATTCACCTAAGCCGGCGAAGACTTCCATCTGGCGGGCAAACAGCCGCTTCTCGTCGGCACTCAGCGTGTCCCAATCGTTGATCGCTTCCGGTTTGGTGGCGAGCTTCGCGTCCTGCGGTACAACGCCGAGTTTTTTGTGCCGCGCCAGTGTCGCTTCGCGCAGCTTGTCCCAGCCCTGATCGAACTTGCTCTTGTACTTGGCGATCCACTCTTTCGGCACATGGTGCGGCGCGTGCGTGGCCCCCGGAGCGAAGTAGGTGAAGAACGGCTTGTCCGGCGTGAGGGCTTTCTGGAAGCCGGTCCACTTGATCGTCTGATTGGCCAGATCGGTCATCAGGTAGTAATTCGGATCGCGAGGCTGCTCGATCTTGGTCATGCCTTCGTACAAGCCCGGTGCCCATTGATTCGCCTCGCCGCCGATGAAGCCATAGAACTTGTCGAAGTCGGAACGAGTCGGCCAGCGATCGGTCGGGCCGGACGGGCTGACTTCCCACGCGGCGGTTTCGTGCGACTTGCCGAACGCAGCGGTACTGTATCCGTTGAGCCGCAGCATCTCGGCCAGAGGCTCCACGCTGTTGGGGCGCTTTCCCGTTTGACCGGGAAACGCGGTCTCGGTCTCGGTGATCGAGCCCATGTTGCCCACATGATGGTTGCGACCGCTGAGCAACGCCGCCCGCGTCGGCGAGCAGAGCGCGGTCGTGTGAAACTTGTTGTACTTCAACCCGCCCTTCGCCAGCCGCTCCAGCGTCGGCATGTGGAACGGTCCACCGAAGGCGCTGGACTGCCCAAACCCCATGTCATCGATCAGCACAATGAGCACGTTCGGAACACCAGCCGGAGCCTTCACCTCGAATCGCGGCGGAGCCTTGGCGTTGCGGACATCGAGTTCGGTGATCGGCGGAAGTTTCGGTTCCGGAATCGGCAGGACCGGGCGATCGAGCTTGTCCGGAGCGGACGGCTGCTGGGCCTGTGTGACGGACACCGCGAGGCCGACTGCCAACGCGAACATGGGAGCAGGAGATCGAAACGTCGCTTCATGGCTGCGTTTTCCTTCGAGATATGGAGATGTGTTTGGAGGATCAGATGTGTGGCGTCACGTTACGACACGAGGCTGACGAAAACAAATTCATCCGGCTGTCCGCCATTCGAGTTGATTCTGGGGAGGGCGAGGCTCCCGCCGAGCCGTTCACGTGCTTCGCATCCGCCGGGAGGAATTTGAACGGCGCAACCGTCTCGAACTCGAACGGAACGAGGCTCGCAGCACCTCCGAGAAGCTCAAGCAAGCGGCCAAGTGGGCGAAGGCTCGATCAGCGACGCCTCGAACGAATTGGCCGAGGGGATCGAAGAAGATGACTCGGACAAAGTGAAGGGGGCCGCGAAAACACTTGGCGATAAAACCAAAGGACAGGCTCGCAAGAAGAAGATCCACGATCTGCTGAACGCCGAATTGGCGTCGATCTGCGAGTACAAAGGAAACGGCCAAAACAGCAGCATCACCAAGCTCAAGAAGAGGGGAAAGCCACTCAATCCTTCTCAGGTCTGCGGCATGAGCGAGAGCGGCAACATCGACGGTGACGCGCGCAGCAAATCTGAACCGCAAACAAGTCACGAGTGCGGTTGATTGGTTGATCGACGAAAAAGAGCCGCCACGGCGGAGTTCTCTCCGGCCGGGGCTTTTTGTTTTTGGGTCTCGATCGACGATATGAAGTCGGTGGAGGAGACCTGCGGTCGGGCGTTTCGGCGGGGTTGGGAGACCCGCGCGAAGCATGTGTCGGAAGGCTCACATCGATCAAGACTCAAACCACGAACACAGAGAAAGTTGTCCGGCTGTAGCGATTCGGCCAAAGATTCGGGTTGTGACTGCCGATCCTTTCCTGTGGATGGCACGAGGCACGTTGCCAAGGATGCCGTCCCGTTTGGACCAAATTGGGTCCAGTGGTGAGGTTGGCAGGAAGTGGGTTGTCGGGAGATCGGTTGGAACGCAGTGTTCGCCGAGTTCCTCGAAAGGAATCTGACATGACGCGGAACGTGAACCGTGGTTGGCGTGGAGTGATGCTGGTCGGCTGCCTGTCGCTGTCGGCAGTTTCGACCGGTTGCTTTCAGACGACTGTGGGCGGGCAGACGCTTCCCTCGGCGTACTACCTCGACGACGACGTGCAGTACTTCCCCACCGGTCCTGAGCAGAAGTTGTCCAACCAAATTCGGGCGATGGAGCGTTACAAGGCTGAGCAACAGCAAGGTGCAAGCGAGCAGACTGGCTACTGATCCGCGTGGGGTGCTGGTGTGGTGGCCATGAAACTGTCGTCACAACCGTCATCGCACTCAGTGTTTTCCGAATGGACTGCGCGGAGGCCACTCGCGTAGCAAGTCGATTGGACTAGGTTCGATTGTTTGGTGAGTCGTCACTGTGCCGTTCCCTGTTTGGGAGCGTGCTGTCGTCTCGAAGACCACAATCGTTATGAACCACAACGCTCTTCAGAAGGACGCCGTCGATTCGGAAAGCGATTCCCATCGGGCCGGTTCGTTCACTGATTTTGATTGCTCAGAGCTGGGTGCGGACTCGTACGCCTCGACTTTGGCGGCTTCCCCTGAAGAGCCGTCTCGCCTCGCCCATTGGGCAGGCCCTGGATTACTGTTGCTGCTCGGGCTGGTCGCCGGAGTTTGGAGCCACTTCAAACTGTCGCGTGTGGAGGTCGATGCGATTCAGCAGTTGACGCAGGCCGAATCGACGGCTGCCGCGGCACAACTCACCGCTCACATCCACTCGCGACTCCGTGCCTTGGACCGGATGGCGGCCCGTCATGCGCGTGCCAGCCAAATGTACCGCATGACATTCGAGGCGGACGTGTTGTCGCATGTGCGGGATTTCCCAGACATCCGCTCGATCAGTTGGACCGATGCGACGGGGGAGATTCGGATGGTCTTCCCCACCCTGGGAAATGAAAAAGTGGTGGGGATGCGTCCGTGGGATGACCCGGATCGGGCGAAGACGCTGAAAGAAGCGCTGCGGTTCGGGATGCTGCGGACAACGCGGGTCGTCGATCTGCGGCAGGGCGGTCGGGGCGTGATTGCGATCTGCCCGATCACCGGGTCTGAAGGATATCGAGGAACACTCGGGGCGGTGTTCGGGGTGGGCGACTTGTGTCGGATCGGTCTCGCCGACTTTCCCGCCGGGTTTGAAATGCGTGTGACGGAAGGGGGCCGCAGCGAGTTTGAGAGCCGGCCGATTTCCAAAGACGTTTGGAGTCAGTGGGGTCAGAAATCGAAGGTGTCGCTGCCGGGATCGTCGTGGGAATTGTCGGTCACTCCGACACCCGAGAACATCGCCAAGTCACTCACTTTGATGCCCCTGTTGGCGGGGCTGTCGTGCGTCACGGTTTCGATCTTTCTGGCGGTGCTGGTTTACTTCTGGCGAGCGGCGCACGAACAGTCACGTCAGTTGCAAGCAGTCAATCATCGGCTTGAACAGGAGATCGTCGAGCGGGCCACCGTGACCGATGCACTGCAAGTGAGTGAATCGCACAATCGCTTGGCCTTTGAGCATGCGTCAACAGGGATGGCGGTTTGCTCGACGGAGGGCCGCTTTCTCCAAGTCAACACGGCGCTCTGCCAGATGTTGGATCGCTCTGCCGCCGAACTGGAGCGGATGACATTTGGAGAGGTGACCCACCCGGACGATCTCAACGACAGCTTGGCTCTGCTGCGCCGGTTGCTGAGCGGCGAGGTCTCGACGGCACAAGTAGAGAAGCGGTATTTGCAGCCGAGCGGAACGATCGTTTGGGCGCACCTGCACGTCTCGCTGGTACGGGATCGTGACGGCCAACCGCTCTACTTTGTGGGCCAGATTCTGGACATCACCGCGCGACGGCAGTTTGAACATGAGTTGCTCGATCAGAATTCCAAACTGACCGAAGCTTACTTGCGGATCGAGGGACAAGCCGAAGAGTTGCAAGCAGCCAGAGAGCGGGCAGAAAATGCCAACCGGGCGAAGGGGCAATTTCTGGCGAACATCAGTCACGAAATCCGCACACCGATGAACGGCATCATCGGGATGAGTCAGCTCGCGCTGGAGTTGGACCTCAGCCCCGAGGCCGCTCACCATCTGACGCTCATCCAGCAGTCGGCGGACTCGCTGCTGATGCTCGTCAACGATGTGCTTGATTTCTCTAAGATTGAAGCGGGCAAACTCGAACTCCATCCGGTTGAGTTCTCACTGCGTGACATACTCGCCCGAACACTCGAACCGCTCCGCTTCCTGGCCGAACGCAAGGGTGTGTCGCTGGGGTGGACTGTTGCCGCGACTGTCGCCGACTATCTTGAAGCCGACGCGGGACGAGTTCAACAGGTGCTCATCAATCTGGTCGGCAACGCGATCAAGTTCACGGACCGTGGCCGCGTGAACATCAACGTCGATCTCAGAAGTGAAAGTGGCGACACGCTCGAATTGCAGGTTTCTGTGACCGACTCCGGGATCGGCATGCCGACCGAAAAGCTGCAAATGATCTTCGCGCCGTTTGAGCAAATCGACGGCTCAACGACCCGCAGGTACGGCGGCACCGGACTCGGTCTGGCCATCGTGGCGAAGTTGGTCGAGTTGATGGGGGGCACGGTTTGGGTCCAAAGTGAATTGGGGGGTGGCAGCCGTTTCCACTTCACGTTCTCCTGTCGCCGGGCAAAGTCGGTTGTCGCCCCCGTGATGGCCAATGCCTTGTCGGAAATGCCCGCATTGACTCGCCCGCTGAGCGTGCTGGTGGCCGAAGACTACAAGGTCAACCAGTTGATCGTGCAGCGAATTCTCGAAAAGCGGGGGCACTGTGTCACGCTGGTTGAAGACGGACAGGCCGCCGTCGATGCGGTCTCGCGCGAGACCTTCGACATCGTGCTGATGGACATCCAGATGCCGGTTCTCGGAGGTATTGAGGCAACCCAAGAGATCCGTCGTCGTGAGGCAGGCAGCCTACGGCGCGTTCCGATCATCGCGCTCACCGCCAACGTGTTGGATTGTGATCGCGATTTATGCTTGGCCGCAGGCGTGAGTGACTACATCACAAAGCCGTTTCAACCGCGATCGCTGCTCGCCACGATCGAGCAAACCGTTGCGAACCGCGAAGCCGAAATCCTCGAACTGGCTGCGAGCAACTCGGCGGAACCATGCACTCCTGCGGCTTGCGGCTAAACCTCGCGCTGTCATGAGTGAGAGGTTCGAGGCGAGCCGTGTGCCGTCAGGCCACGGGTTTCTTGCGACGGCCAAGAACCCGCAGCCTTACGGCATGCGGCTCGCCAATCTCTCAGCTTGGGCCGCGAGAGGTATCAGCGCCGTATTGAGTGGGCAAAGCCGGTCGTCATCTCTGGAAGCGGCCCGCAGAGCAGAGGGCGGGCACTGCCAAGCTGATCTTGCTCGATTCCAATGGTCCGGCTATTCCACCGCACTGATCGGCGGCAGATTTTGCCGATCGTTCGGGGACGAGCCAGATCGGAACTCATGAATCGCCACGCGGACAGGATGTCGCCAGCGTCTCGCAATCGGCTGCATTGTGGGCTGATTTCGTGCGCGTTTATTTGCGGGTTGAGCCTGCTGGAAGTTTCGCCTGCGTGTGCGGAAGGTGAAGTGGAGCGAAGCCACTCGCGCGAACAGGCGGTTGGCTTGCCATTGCCTCCGCGCGCGAATGGTCGTGACGGCGTGACCGACGGACGGCCCCGTTCGACATCCAGCAGCGCGAGTGTTTGGACGACCGTCATCGCATTGGGAAGCATCGTCGGCGTGTTGACTCTGGTCGGCCGGTGGCTCAAGCCCTATGTCGGTGCGCCGCGAGGTCTGCCGATTGAGGCTCTCGAACTGCTGGGACGACGCCAGATCGAGCCGAAAGTCGCCGTCCATCTGGTTCGTTGTGGGGGCCGAGTGCTGGTCCTCGGAGTATCACCTGATGGTGTGCGGACTCTCTCCGAGATCACCGATCCAATCGAAGTGGAACGGCTGACGGAGTCCTGTTTGAGCGAGCGCGATGTTCGTCGTTCCTCGTTCTCTGCGCGAACGGCCTCACCGCGTGAGACCGTTGCTCAGCCGAGTGTCGCCCGCCCCCAAGAGCCTCGACTCGCGACGTTCGGTCGTGGTGGGGAGGCTCGTCATGAATGAGAGCGGCGTCAACATTCGGTGTTGTTTGGCAGTGATTCTCTGTGGTGCTGTGTCGCTGTTTGGTGGCGCTCACGCGGTAGGTCAGGAGCGGTTTGAAACTCGTCCGAATGCCGCCCGCCCGCGCGGCGGTGCTGTTCAGACTGGAATCGTTCAACCGGCCGCATTCGAGTCCCCTGCCACTGGTGCGACACTTGGACCCGTTCCGAACGGGTTCGATCCGACGGCCATCGTTTCACCCTCCGGAATCGGCACGTCGCTGAAGATGCTGGTGCTGATGACGGTCCTCGGATTGGTCCCGTCGATCCTGTTAATGACGACCTGCTTCGTGAGGTTTTCAGTCGTTCTCATGCTGCTGCGGCAGGCGATCGGGTCGCAGCAGGCTCCGCCCAACCAAGTCCTCACGGCGCTCAGTCTCTTCCTGACGTTTCTCGTGATGGCTCCCGTCTGGCAACGCTGTTACGACGAAGGAATTCGTCCGTACTCGCAGCCTGATCCGGGTGTCGCGGCGATCGACGACGTGACTGCGTTCCATCGCACGGCGGCTCCGTTGAGGCAGTTCATGTCGCAACAAATCGACCGGGCCGGGAATGCCGATGCGGTTTGGATGCTGCTCGATTTTCAACGTCCGCCGGAGAACTCGCCCGCCGCATCGCGCTGGCGGGAGCCACTTGGCTACGACGACGTGCCGCTGACCGTGCTGGCTCCGGCGTACCTGCTCAGTGAACTCAAGGTCGCGTTTCTGATCGGCTTCCAAATCTTTTTGCCGTTCCTCGTGATTGACCTTGTTGTCGCTTCGATCCTGACCAGCCTCGGCCTGACCATGCTGCCGCCTTCGTTGATCTCATTGCCGTTTAAGCTCCTGCTGTTCGTCTTGATCGACGGATGGTTCCTGACGGTCGGCATGTTGCTGGAGAGCGTGCGCGTCGTTTAACCGCGTGGGCAACGCCCCGCGTGTCGAGTGACGTTTGAGCCTGTTTCCTCATCAACACGCGGGGCGTTGCCCACGCGGTTAAACGACGCGATCTTTGGTTTCGCAACTCACCCTCATTCAGTTTCACTCTCATGACCACCGACACCGCCATCGAACTCTGCCACTCAGCCACGCTGCTCGCGCTGACGTTGTGTGGGCCACCGTTGCTCGTGGCGATGGCACTGGGACTGGTGATCGGTCTCATGCAGGCGATGACTCAGTTGCAGGACCAGTCGCTGGCGTTTGCTCCGAAGCTGGCCGCGCTGACGTGTGTCGTGCTGCTCTTACTGCCGTGGGGCCTGGGTCTGTTGACCGAATACTCCATCGATCTGATCCGCCGCATCCCGGAGACTTTTTAGTCGCGTGATGAAGATGGAGTGCACACGCGATTCTCACAGCACCTTCAAGACCATGCACGATTTTTTCAACCAACTTGTTGGCGACCCGTGGGGGCGGCTGTTGATTCAGTTCGCTCTCAACGATGGGCTGGCACGCGCGGGGTTGTCATTGCTGGTGGTCGCTCGATTGGCGGGACTTCTCGGTGTGGGCTTGCTTCTTGGGCGGACACTGCTGTCGTGGCTGATGCGAGCCGGGCTGATCTTGCTGCTGACGCTGGTCGTGGTGCCGACGCTGCCACTTGCGCGGGAGGCTGTTCAACCCGTGCGGCTGGTTGGACATGAAGACGCCGATTCGGCGAGTTCGGTGATTCAAACCGGCAGCGCGGTGCGAGACGCGATCGCGTCGCCGGTTGATTTTGTGGCGGCCCTGCTGTGTGAATTGGGTCTCGGTGCCGTGATGGGACTTGGCCTAGCGGTCGTGTTGTCGGGGTTGAAGCTCGGGGGTGAGTGGCTGGATCGACACAGCGGGCTGGGAATGGGCAGCATCCTGAATCCCGAGTTCCTATCGGAAGGATCAGTCTCCGCCGAGATGCTGTTGTTGTTGGGCATCGCCTCGATCCTGTTGATGGAGCCGATCGGCGGACATCTGTTATTCGCACGCACGATCCTCGAATCGTTTCACGCTCTGCCTGTTGCCGAAGCAAGTCACTGGCCATCGTTGTTCGATCTGGTTGTCTCATTGATGCGGCAATCGCTCGTGCTGGGACTGCGGGTGGCGATGCCGCTCGTGGTGGCAATGTCTCTGATCGACATGACACTTGGGTTCGTCAGCCGCTCATCCCGCTGGTCGCTTCTTCCGGCGCTGACTGCGGTCCGCATGGTGGCTGCGCTGCTGATCCTCACCGCGACATTGCCGGGAATTGCCGAGGCCGTCTCGACAACCGTGCTGGAATCGCTGCGACTCTCCAGCGAAGGACTGCTGGCGGGAGGCGTCGCACCATGAGTGACTTCGGTGATCGCACGCGCCCGCCGACCGACCGTCGCCGTCGGGAGTTTCGTGCGCGCGGTGAGGTGCCTCGCAGCGCGGACCTTGTTGCCGCGTGCGTGCTGCTCACCACGATGGCTGCGTTGTGGTGGCTCGGCCCCGGCGTTGCACAGCATCTGGCGGGAACGGTGCGAGGTGGAGTGTCGTGTGCCTCCTCGTCGCCGCTCACGCCCGAGTCGGTGACGCGCGTCATGACCCTGCTGGTGCTGAAACTCGCGGTGACTGCGGGGCCGTTGCTGCTGATCGCTACGAGCGCGGCGGCACTGGGGAGCTTGGTTCAGACAGGCTTTCTGTGGACGCCGTCGGTGGTGTTGCCGAAGTTCGAGCGACTCGATCCCGCGCAGGGACTTGGGCGTTGGATGAGCCTGAACGCTTGGGTCGCGCTGGCGGCGGGACTCATCAAGCTCGTGGCGTTGTTCGGCGTGTTAGCCGCCTTCGTGCGCGTACGGCTCCCCGCGATGAGATCGTTCACGGAAGGAGAGCCAACCGAAATGCTGAGCCTCGCCGCGCGGTGCCTCGGTGAACTCGGGCTGCTGCTGTCGCTGACGTTGTTCGTGCTGGCGCTGCTCGACTACGGCTTTCAATTTTGGCGGCACGAGCAGAGCCTGCTGATGACGGTCGAAGAAGTACGACGCGAACAGCAGGAAGAGGAACTCGACCCGCGTTTCAAACGCCGCCGCCAAGAACTGGCAGCCGCAGCCGTGTCGCGCGTGAATGTGCCGCGAACGTAGGCAGGTTTGAAGCCTGCGTGCAGCGAAGAGTGAGACCTTGGCGAGCCGTATGCCCTGGCCGCATGCCCACGCGGTGACTGCCCCAGATCACAAAATCCCCGCACCCCAGTCGTCGTCGGTTTCAGTGCTGGGGGACGCGATGGGTTGCGAGGCAAGTGTTGCAGCGGGTTGTGTCGTTGCAGAAGTTGGTGCGGGCTGTGCCGGTCGAGTCGCGATGGGCGGCTCATTGGCCTCTTTCGATTCCTTCGGCCGCGGTGATGCCGATGTCGAATGTGGAACCGCCGCCGTTTTGAGATTGTCGGCAGGTGCGGGTGCAGTCATTGGAGGTTGCGGTTCCTCGGCCTTCGCCGGTTCACCGTAAGACCTGCGAACGGGAGTGCGCGGGGCGGGGATCGTTGAAGGATGCGGCAACAACACGGGCATGTCCTCGATCCCGAACACGGCCGAACGAACATCGGTTTCGTTGATCGGTTGGAACGGGCGCGGAGCGACGATTCGTTCGGTGACGATCGCCATGAAGACTCCGCCATCGCGACACGCGCAGGTCATGGTCGTCACGTCGCCGAGCAGCTTGCGTTCGACACCACAGGCGGGACATTTCCAAGTCCGTCTGACATCGAGCGAAGTTTTGTAGCCGGGGCCTTTCATGGCGGATCCTAAAAAAGCAGTGAGCTGTCAGTGGAAAGTGAATCGAGCGGGAAGAAGATGTGTTCCGCTTTAACAAGTTTTAACGAGCGGGGCGGCGTCAGCCCCTTGGTTTTCGGTTCTCTTCGTGTTGGCCAAAGTCCGGACTGACCATCTAAAAACTAGAGGGCTGACGCCCAATGGCACTCACTTTGAGGCTCGTGGCCTGCCAATGTCGTCTTTCGCTCCGCGAAAGAACGCCCTTTCGCGGAGCGAAAGGCGACATTGTGAACGCCATTGCCCCACTCGCCGATGTCTGTGGGAACGTCGCAGCTACTGCCCCCACATCCCGGCCGTCTCGTTGATCATGCCTTCGAGGCCATAGTCTGCCAGTTCGTTCGCAAACGTCGGGACGACGCCCACGGGTGCGAGGTCCGCGATCAACCGGCCTTGCGGTGTACGGCCGTTGATCTTCGAGACGAACAGATCGCAAAATTGGTAGTTGCCGTCCTTGTCCAAACCATAGGCTTCGGCGATGCGAGAAATCTTGCGCGAACCGTCTTCCGAGTATCGAGCCAACTGCACGACAAGGTTGATGGCCGACGCGACCTGTGCCCGCGCGACATAGACCGGCAGTTCAACCTCGGACATCAGCGACAATGTTTCGAGGCGGATCAGGGCATCTCGCGGCGTTGTCGCGTGGACCGTCGTCAGGCTTCCCGCGTGGCCGCTGATCATTGACTGGATCATGTCGAGGGCCTCACCGCTACGGACTTCGCCGACGATGATGCGGTCAGGGCGCATTCTGAGCGACGCCTTGAACAGATCGCGGATTGACACGCCGCCGCGACCGTTCGCGTCCGGCGTCTGCACTTCCATGTAGAGCGTGTGCGGTTGAGCGAGTCGCAGTTCCGAACTGTCTTCGATCACGACGATTCGTTCGTCCGCAGGAATTGCCGTTGAGACCGCGTTGAGCAGCGATGTCTTCCCGGTCCCGGTCCCTCCCGCCACGATGATGTTCTTCTTGAGGCGGACGCAGATTTCGAGAAACTCTTTCGCTGAGGCCGACATGCTGCCGAGATGGATCAGGTCGTCCATGCCGAAGATGTCGCGATTGAATTTGCGGATCGTGAAGTAGACCCCGCGCCGGGCACTCGGCGGCAGTACGACATGCACGCGCGAACCGTTAGGTAGCCGAGCATCCATGATCGGTCGGTCGGCGTCGATCTCACGGTTCACGAACTGGGCGACGTTGTGAACGGCGGACAGCAGCGCGTCGGGACTCGGGAACGTGGCGTCGGTCCGTTCAAGTCGCCCGCGGCGTTCGATGTAAATCTCGTTGAAGCCGTTGATCATGATTTCGGAAACGGTGTCGTCTTCCAAGAACGGCCGGATCGGCGCGAGGAAGTAACCGACACTGGCTTCAAAGATGGAATCGCGAGACATGGCAAAGTGGGCTTGGAGGGTGGGGATGAGAGACGGTGTCGATGACGGGGAGGCAACGGCAGCGGATTCTATAGGTCGCGCGGATTGGCCGCCATGACGGACAACGGGTTCCCGGCGTCAGCGTTCGGAAGCGTTAAGGTAGACGTTTCCGACGGGAGTCGAAATCGGGCGAACAGAGGCTAAGGAACGGGAGCGCAATAACTTCCCGAACTCGAAATTGTGTGGCTGGGGTCGGCGTTTCGCCGCCCCCAGATTGGGGCGAATCCCGCTTCGCTGGGGGCCGCGAAGCGCGGACCCCAGCCACACTCGGGAAGTTATTGCGGCCCCGTTCCTAAGGACAAGGAGAAGTTGGGGTACATGTTTTCTCGCCGTGCTTGCGAACGTGCGCATCCTCTTCCAGAATGATTTCGCCTCGCGCGAGGGACGCCTGTCACGTCGCTCCACCCTCTCACTCTTGCGGCGTTCGTCCACCATGCTGGCCAAGCTTTCGACCTATTCGCTGCTCGGAATTGATGCGCTGCCGGTGGATGTGGAGGTTGATATTTCACCGGGAGCGTTGCCAAAAACGATCCTTGTCGGGCTGGCGGAAGCGGCCGTGCGTGAGAGCACGCACCGTGTCGAGCGAGCACTCGTCAACAGCGGCTACGTTCGCCCGATGGATCGTATCGTGATCAACCTGTCACCCGCCGATCTCCCCAAAGATGCCGCGTCGTTTGATCTGCCGATCGCCCTGGGGTTGCTCGTGGCGAGTGGTCAATTGCAATCGGAATTGCTCGACCAATTTGCGGCGGTGGGAGAGCTGGCGCTGGACGGTTCCGTGCGGCCCTCGAAGGGAACGCTGTCGATGGCGATCTCGGCGAAGGAACGCGGGCTGAAGGGTGTCGTGGTTCCAGCGGCCAACGCGCGCGAGGCGGCGGTTGTCGAAGGCGTAGACGTAATTCCCGTTGGCTCGCTGACTGAGGCGGTGGGATTCTTCAGCGGGCAGTTGGAGATTCCGCCTCAAGCCTTCAGTTGGTCCGAGGCCGTGGCCGAATTCGGTCAGTACCTTATCGACTACTCGGACGTGAAAGGCCAAGAGATGGCCAAGCGCGCGGTGACGGTTGCGGCGGCAGGTGCGCACCACCTGTTGATGATCGGCTCACCCGGCACCGGTAAGACTTTGCTTGCCCAACGCATGGCGACGATCATGCCGGAATTGGATCCCGAGGAGAGCGTGCAGACGACGCGGATCTACAGCGCGGTCGGGCGGCTTGATCCCGGTCAACCGCTGTTGTTGCAGCGCCCGTTTCGTTCGCCCCACCACACGATCAGCCAAGCGGGACTGGTCGGTGGCGGCAGCATGCCGACTCCGGGTGAAATCAGTCTGTCGCACAACGGCATCCTGTTTCTCGACGAGCTGCCCGAGTTCAACCGCAGCACGCTTGAAGTCCTCCGTCAGCCGTTGGAGGAGGGGCGGGTCACGATCAGTCGCGCGATGGGCAGCCTCACGTTTCCGGCCAACTTTATGCTTGTGGCCGCGATGAATCCGTGTCCGTGCGGCTATCGCGGCGACCCGCGCCGTCAGTGCCATTGCAACCCGATGCAGATCGAGCGGTACACGTCGCGCATCAGCGGGCCGCTGCTGGACCGGCTCGACATCCACATCGAAGTTCCTCCGGTCCCGTTTCGCGAGCTGTCGGATCAGACGACCGGCACGACGAGCGGGATGATGAAGGCCAGCGTTGTCGCTGCGCGCGAAGTCCAGCAGCGCCGCTTCGGCAAGGGCTCACTCCGTTTGAATGGCCGCATGACGCCATCGCAGATTCGCAAATTCTGTAAGCTCGAACCCGACGCGGAATCGCTGCTGAAGTCGGCGATGGAAGAGATGGGCCTCTCCGCCCGTGCCCACGACAAAATCCTGCGCATCGGCCGCACGATCGCGGACCTCGAACAAAGCGACAAGATTACCGCGGTCCATCTCAGCGAAGCGATCAACTACCGGACGCTTGATCGGAATTGGAAGTAATTCGTGGATGGAATGTTGCACGCCTGAGGCTTTGCTAAGGCAACTATTGACTTGACTCATCATGAATCGCTCCAGCGATTGGTCGGTGTCGTGTAGGACGGTGGCTCTGGAAATTAGGCATCAAAGCCTTGCGGCCGACAGAAGTCATCTTGGAGTTGGGTGGAGAATCCAATCATGATGAGTCAAGTCAATAGTTGCCTTTGCTAAGGCGGGGTGTTTGATTACAGACATTGTTCCCAAGCACAGCCCGCGCCCATCAAAAAGCCTGAGCGAACCACTCGGCCGAAAGACGACCAAATCACGGACACGTCTCAAGTCGAGCGTCAGCCAAACGAGGCCGCTCGGGCGATCAAGATGAATAAAGGCCGAGAGTTATGCGCGAGTTTGCCGAGGTCTGCGGATCGTCACCTTCCGTGTGGTGTGGAGTCATAAATCCTGGCATGGTCACGCTCGATAACGACGATTTTCCGGCCGTCGCGCGAGAATTCCATTTGCCGGGCGGGCCAGTCCGCGAGCGGCAGTTCCAGAACAACGGCTCCGAGTTTCCAGCGCCACAGTCGAAGCATATTGTCGGCCCCGGTGGTCGCCAGCGTCTGCCCGTCTGGAGAGAACACGACATGATCCGCTGAATTGGCATGCGCCAATTCAGACCAGACTTCACGTTCGGCCTGCCGGTCCCAGACTTTCACCGTTCGATCCGCCGAGACACTGGCCAAGTAGAGACCGTCCGGAGAGAAGCTCAGGTCGTTGACGGTTGTCCGGTGCCCTGAAAGTGTCGTGGTGAGTGCCCCAGAGGTGAAATCAAAAATGCGAATATCATTTGAATTGTTGGAAGCAAAAAAATGACCATCGGGAGAAGAAGCCGAGGCAAACACCATGCCGCAAGGGACACGAACGGCCTTCGGCCCGTGACGGAACTCGAGGCATCGCTCATCGTGTTTGACGAGCTGAACCTCAATGACCAGATTCATTCCGTCGGGCGAGACATCAAATTTCACGCCCTTTTCTCCCCCAGTCGGTTGCCAGACAAGCGTCTGAGTTGGATCGTCCAACCGCCAAGAGAAGACTCGGCCAGAGTGATCCAAAGCGAAGACCGTCTTAACCTTCGGAGCGTACCGGACCGAGTGCCAATTGTTGGGCGGACACGGCAGGTCTCGAACAACGTTCCCGGTGGACAAGGAGCAGATCGACAGAGTCTTGGCACAAACCACAAGCTCATCGTTGCCGAGCAGCGCGAGATCGCCCACGATTTCTGGCGCGACCCGGCTGATCTGGGACGAATCCAGGCTCCACACTTTCAAGAGGCCATCCTCCCCCGCCGTCAGCAGGCGCGTTCCCGAGGGATTGAAGGCCAGTGAGTAAACCCGACTTTCGTGGGCGATCCATTGGTGACCGGGCTGAAACTGGGGACTGGCGGGCATGATTCCATTGGCTGCGTGTACGTCGTCCACCGGGAGGAGATGAATGCCTCCGTTGCGATCGCCGACGGCAACCCAGTGCGAGTGATCGGATGTTGCCGGAGAAAAAGCGATACACTGAATCGCGTCGGGGAGAGTTTGGCAGGCAATGAGCGACGCATCGCCACTTCTTCGCAGTGAGAGCATCCCATTGACCTGCCCCGCAGCAATGAAGTAACCCGAGGGGGAGAAGGCCACCGAATTGAACACGCTCTTCGGAGTCAGGGCCAGTGAGCCAATACGGAGTTGTTTTTCGAGATCCCAGAGACTGCCCTGACCGTCTCTCGAGACCGCCGCCAAGACGCCGCTGGTCGATAAGGCAATGGCCTCGACCGTTTCGGAGTGATGCTTCAGATCCCTGAGAGGGGAACCGTCGGCGACATTCCAAAGACGAATAGCGGACTCGTTTCCACAGGTCGCCAACAAGCGGCCACCCTGGGCAAACACGGCCTGAAACGCAAGCCCCGCGTGTGCACGAAAACGAAGCTGTTCGACACCGTTGCGAAGATTCCACAGCAGCACGGTGCCATCGTCGCCGGCAGACGCGAGGGTCGAGGAGTCCGGAGAAAAATCGAGACCGTTTACCTCACCCTGACCGGCGGGATAGTTGGAGTCTGGTTTGAGTGTCGTGGCGTCGAACAGACGAATCTGACCGTCCGCTCCAGACGCCGCCACCAGACGTCCATCTGGGGAGAACCGCACAAAGTAGAGCGGTCGCTCCGAACGAAACACCTCTTGCGACGGAATGCTGGATTGACTCGAAAGAAAGTTCCATTCAAAGCCACGGAGATCTGCTTCTCCATTGCGAGGGACATGCCGAGTGAGGAGTTCACGCATTCGAGCCACGTCGTTGCGCTGCCAGGACTGACTGGCGAGACGCAGGTCTCCCACATAGAGGAGTTGACGCGAATGCTCAGCGCTGTGCTGGGCGCGGTCGCGATCCTTTCTCGCCTCACGAAGTGCCAAATCCTCGCGTCGCAACAATTTTTTGGCGTCAACCAGCAGATCATCCGTCCGTTTTCTGGCCTGTGTCGCCTCAATGGCCTGCCACACGCTGACCGCAGCTCCGACGATCACCACCAGACTCACCAGAACCGTTGTCGTGAGCAACGCCTTGTTGCGTTGCGAGAACTTTCTCAGGCGGTAGACGACTGCGGGTGGACACGCCTCAACCGGCTCACCTCGCAGGAATCGCTCGATGTCGGCCGCCAAGGCGCTGGCGGATTCGTACCGCCGGTTCCGGTCTTTATCCATCGACTTCATCACGATCCAGTCGAGTTCTCTCCGAACCGATTCGCTCAGTCGCCGCCGATCGATTTTGTGGCGGTCAGTGGGGGTGAAATGGGCCTGAGCCGTGATGGTCGTGATCCGCACGCTCGGACGTGGAGGTTCCTGTTCACGAATAATTCGGCGCATGCCATCGAAACCGGCCTCGGACAGCGTCGTCTTATCGAACGGCGTTGTGCCGGTAATCAGTTCATAGAGCATCACTCCCAGCGAATAAACATCGCTGCGGGTGTCAACGTCAACGGCGCTTAACGCGACCTGCTCGGGACTCATGTAGACCGGCGTGCCGAGCAACTGAGCGAATCCGGTGAACAGAGTCTTTTCGGTCAGCGGCTGACCGAGTGCTTTGGCAATGCCGAAGTCGATCACCTTGATGATGGCGCGGCCATCCTGCTCCGTCACGAGTACGTTGGAGGGCTTCAGGTCACGGTGGATGACTCCCTTCTGGTGCGCATGCTGGACCGCTCGACAAAGATCGACAAACAACGTCAGACGGTCCTTGATGGCCAAGCCTGCTTCGTCACAGTACTCGGTGATGGGGATCCCTTTCACCAGTTCCATCACAAAGTAGGGACGGCCGAATTCCGTGGTGCCGCCATCGAGGATCTTGGCGATGTTGGAGTGATCCATCATCGCCAGCGCCTGACGCTCGGCCTCGAATCGGGCGATGATCTCACGAGAATCCATTCCCGGTCTGAGAATCTTCAGCGCCACCATCCGACGCACGGGGACACTTTGCTCTGCCATGAAGACCGTACCGAAACCTCCTTGGCCAATTTGCTGAAGAATCTTGTACGGCCCGATGGCTTGGCCGAGAGGGTCCATCAGTTTCACATCGAGGATGTCCGGATCGAACGTGCGCGGATCATGTATGGCCGGATCGTAGACAATCGTAATGTTGCTGGTGGCACACGGCTTCTGCTGTAGGAAGTCTTCCGGGTTTTCGTGGGCATGGAGCAGAATCTCGACACGATTTCGCAGCGCAGCGTCTTCGCCACAATGCCTGACCAAGAAAGCGGAACGTTCCGCAGGAGGATGTTCCAATGCTTGATTGAACAGTTGCTCTTCAACCATGATGGTGACTCTTCCACGCGGGCTAGCGAACCTTGATTTCCCCGGGCAGCAGCTAGGAGATGGCCGATCAATCGAAGCTTGGGGCGCGAGCGAAAGAGTTCTCGATATTGTTTTTCGCTCGCGAGTCAGGCTTCGGTGCGTTCGATGGTTCTGTTCCAGTTGCTGTCTTAGAAAGCGTAAAAATTGCTTCGTCAGCACCGCGAAAAATTCTCAACGTCACCGAATTCCACATTATTGGGAACGTACTTCCACCTGCAACCAAGCTCGGGCAAACGCCCACTGCCGGTCGGCCGCACTGGGAGAGAGACCCAATGCCTCGGCCGCTTGGTCCCCCGTCAAGCCTGCGAAGTATCGCAGTTCGACCAGTTGTGATTTGAGTGGGTCTACCACGGCCAGCTTGCGCAGTGCGGCGTCCAGGGCGAGTACTTCGTCCTCATCTGATGACGGGACGGCCACGTCATTCAGTGCCTCACGTTGTCGTTCGCCTCCGCGCTTCTTCGCCAGCTTTGCACGTGCGGCATCCACTAGGATTCGGCGGATTGCCGTGGCGGCGACAGCAAAAAAATGACTGCGGTTACGATAAGAACGGTGATTCTCAGTTCCCACGAGTCGCATGTATGCCTCGTGAACGAGGGCCGTGGCCTGCAGGGTTTGCCCGGGACTCTCTTGTGACATTTTCTGCGCGGCGAGTCGGCGCAGTTCGTCGTAGACCAGCGGTAATAGCTGTTCGGCGGCACACGGATTTCCCCGTTCGATCTGGTCAAGAATTTGCGTTACATCGCTCATGCCAGAATCGTAAACAGCCAACTGTCCGCGCACCATCAATTCGATCAGGCAAGGCAATCAACAATCTGATGGATGAGTGGGGAAACTCTGCCTGTGGCAGTGGTGAATGAACAACGTCGGGCGCGCCAGAGGGGGGCTAAGGTCTGGCCTGGTCGCTATGTTCAAGCCGCAAGGCCAATCTCCAAGAGAACGGATCTCTTTCTTCCGCTCCTCTTCCAGCAGTCGAACTGAGTGTCCATCAATTGCGGCGGAAAGCGTGGTACGGCCATTTCTTACAAGTTCGCTTCACTGTCGATTTTGATCATTTGCGAGTCTAATGGCGTGTGCTGTGACATGGTCCTCGATCAGTCGCGTTGTGAGGGACGAGCATCCCGCAAGCCATCTTGGGATGGACCCCGGCATTATTAATTCAATCGAGGTGACACGATTTCTAAAACTTTTGGCCGCGTTGGCCCTTCGACTCCGTGGCTGGGCTGGTTGGCTCATCAGATTTCCAGGCCGCTTTACCGGCTGCCCTATTGGTTGTGTGGCGTGCATCGCAGCGCCAGCTCTTACGCGTGTGAGCGGCGGGAGTCGATGCGGCAGAAACTGGCTCGCGGTGAGACCGTTTATGTCGTCGGCATGGTCACGTCCGGGCACAACTGCGGCATCGGATTGATCGAGGCCTCCGCTGCGAATGGCATCCGGCTGCTGGCCAATGATGAGGAAGAGCGTTTCACGGGGATCAAGCATTTCGATGGCTATCCCCAGCATTGCGTCGCAGTGCTGAAGCGACGGCTGGAGGAACGCGGGCTGACGCCGAGCGACATCCATGCGTTTGTCGCCGGGTGGGATTATCCGGAGTTGGGCCCGTTCTCGATGAAGGAGGTCTTCGGGCACTTTCCGGCCAGCTTGCAACTCGCTCACCCCGCAGCTTGTCCGAAGATCCCCTTCCTAAAGATCGGATCCCAAGTCCGTGGTGGACAAGCTCGCCTCGCGAAGGATCTCGGACTGCCGGGCCGAGTGCCGCTGATCACGCTGCCGCACCACGACAATCATGCGGCTGTCGGCTTCGCCGCATCGCCTTTCGGACAGAGCCGCGAGCCGGTCATGGTCACGGTTCTCGACGGCTTCGGTGACGAAGGCGCGATCTCGCTGTACGTGGCCGAGCAGGGGCAACTGCGCGTCCTGAGCAAGAATCACAGCATTGTCGATTCGTTGGGAGCCTTCTATTCGATCATCAGTTCGACTCAGGGTGGCTGGACGACGCTCAGCAGTGAAGGGCGTTACATGGGAGCGGTCGCGTGGGGCGATCACGACCGGCTGACCAACCCCATCTATCGGCGACTGCGCCAGATGCTCCACTTCGGTGACAAGGGCCAAGTCCAAATCAATCGCACGTTGGTGAACTGGCAAAACGCCGGTGAGATGCGGCCGTACAACAAAGCCACGCGCGAACTACTCGGCGACCCGATTCCTCCCGAACGGATGTGGAACCCCGATGCGGTCCTCAAGGTTGAGGACGTGCAGCACTCGGCCATCACGCGCGAACGAGTCGATCTTGCCGCCGCGACGCAATTGGTGTTTGAAGACGCACTCTTCCACATCGTCGATCACCTGATTCGATCGACGGGGAGCGACCGACTCGTCATGACGGGCGGCACGGCGCTCAACGGTCTCGCGAACATGCAGTTGGCCGCGCGGTTCGACAATGCGTGGTATCGCCGGAATCTCGGCAAGGACACGTGTCTGCACATTTGGATTCCGCCGATTCCCAGCGACGCGGGTGTTGGGCTGGGAGCCGCCTACAACTTCGCGCTGCAAGCGGGTGCCAAGCCCGGCGCACCGATGCAACATGCCTTCCACTGCGGTCTGGCACCAATGCGGGCCGAGATCACGGAGGCCTTCGCAGCCGAACCCGAGATCGGATTCCTGCCGCTGGGAGACACCTCCGTTCCACAGACGCTGCTCGATGTGGCCGACTTCGTCGCGTTCGTGCTGTCGCGCGATGGAGTTCTCGGCATCTTCCAGGGAGCAGCCGAAACGGGACCGCGCGCATTGGGGCATCGCTCGATCATCGCGAACCCGTGCAACCCGAATTCGCTGGAGAACATCAATCTCCGCGTGAAGAATCGCGAGCCGATCCGCCCGCTCGCCCCGATGATGACGCGCGCCGCGGCCGAGCAGTATTTCGTCCTCGCCCCCGGCGCGGCGGACGACGACTACAACGCGTACAACTACATGGTTCTCACGGTCCTCGCCCGTCCTGAAGCGAAGGCCAAAATTCCCGCCGTCATTCATCACGACGGAACGGCTCGCATCCAGATCGTGCGCCCCGAACAAGACCCGTTCACGCACGCCTATCTTTTGGCCCTCGGTCGCCGATTGGGAGTCGAAGTCAGCGTCAACACGTCGCTCAACGTCGGCAGCCCGATCGCCCAAACGCCGATTCAAGCCCTCGCCGCACTCCAGCGAGCCAAGGCTCTCACCGGCCTCGTCATGATCTCCACCGAAGGAGACGCCTACCTCGCCTGGCACAGCGTCGATCAGCCCCCCAAAGATGGAGGCCGACAGATTCGACAATGGCACGAGGAATGGAAGACAGAGCGATCGAATCGGGAATAAATGGAGCCTGTGGCGAGTCTGCTCTGCATGTCACTCCTTTATCGACTCGCTGCTGATGTGGTCGTGGTCCTGCACATGGTCTATGTGCTGATCGTGGTACTCGGTTTGCCTGCAATCTGCTGGGGCACCGTGCGAAAGCAGGTTTGGGTGAGGAATGCCTGGCTGCGCGGCGGCCATCTGGCGATGATTTTGGTCGTCGTCGGTGAGGCTTGGGCCGGGATCACCTGCCCACTGACGGTCTGGGAGCATCAGCTTCGCGACGCGGCGGGGCAGCAGTCGGATCAAGGAGCCTTCGTGGCGAACCTGGTCCACGATCTGTTGTTCTACGACGCCGAACCGTGGGTCTTCACGTTGCTCTACACGGTGTTCGGCCTGCTCGTGGCGGCCACATTTGTGATGGCTCCGCCCCGTTGGCGGCGACGATGCTCCCTCGTTGAAATGTCTCAGCACGAATGTCGGTGATGACAATTCCAGCCGCGTTGAGGTACGGTCTCCGTCGCAGTGACACTTTGGGGCAAACCTGCTTGAGCATCTTCTCCCGCAAGCAGTAGAGAGGGATGCAGTCAAACACCTCAGAACCCGTCCAAGAACAACGCCGCCGTTTGTCGCCTTTCGCTCCGCGAAAGGGCGTTCTTTAGCGGAGCGAAAGACGACACTGTTTTTGGACGAGTACTCACGCGGGATTCGCGCGGGATCAGCTTGAGATCGAGTCGGTCGCTAAAGACGAACGTTCCGACGAAACGTTGCAGAAACAAGGAGCCTGTCGATGACAAATGCCGTTCTTGAAAGTGCGATCCGAGAACAACTCAACCGACTACCGTTGGAGCGACAACGGCAGGTTTTGGATTTTGCTCGTTCACTGGTCGATGCGCGTCCGCGCGGAGTTTCCGGGAAACAGCTTCTGACATTTGCCGGAGCTATCCCCAAGGACGACCTCGCAGACATTTCCCAGGCCATCCGCGAAGGATGTGGAAGGATCGAAGCTCGTGACTGGTGATTACCTGCTCGATACGAACGTTGTGATCGCTCTCTTTGCCGCTGACGAATCGGTAGGACGAAACCTCAGTCAAGCTACTGAAGTTTTCGTTTCTGCCACCGTATTGGGTGAACTTCACTTCGGAGCGAGGAAATCAGCCCGTGCGGAGACCAACACTCAACGGATTGACGAGTTTTCTGCCGGCGTTTCGGTTCTCGTTTGTGATGAGGACACGTCGAGGCATTACGGTGAGATCAAACACGCTCTTGGATTACAGGGAACTCCGCTCCCAGAGAACGACATTTGGATCGCGGCGACAGCCATGCAGTACGGACTCACACTGGTGACACGCGATGCCCATTTCCGGCATGTCTTGGAACTGCCTATCGAGGAATGGTAAGTCACGGGGGCCTGTCATTCGTTGGCTCGAACCCGTCTGGACGAACTCTGGACCATCTGACACACTCCCGCCGCCCAAAGGACTTGGGCCACTATTTTGCTCCACGCAGGGAAGCCAGTCATGAGCGTGTCTGTTGTCGTACCGATCTATAACGAAGTTGAAAACATCCCGTTGCTGCACGACGCGGTGACGAAGGTCATGCACCAGTTGGGCTGTCCTTACGAGTTGATCCTCGTCAACGATGGCTCGAAGGATGGATCGACCGCCGCGCTGGAAGACCTCGCGCGGAAAGACTCGCATGTCAAGGTGATCGAGTTCCGCAAGAACTATGGTCAGACCGCCGCGATGCAGGCCGGGATGCAGGCCGCCGCGATGGATGCGATCGTGCTGCTCGACGGAGATCTTCAGAACGATCCGACCGACATTCCGATGATGCTCGCGAAGCTCGATGAGGGCTTCGATCTTGTTCACGGCTGGCGCAAAAATCGGCAGGACACGTTCATCAACCGCAAGCTGCCGTCGAAGATCGCCAACTGGCTGATCTCGCGCGTCACGAACTTCCCGGTCCACGATCTGGGTTGCACACTGAAGGCGGTCAAGACTGAGATCGCCCAGGAATTGCAGCTCTTCGGTGAGATGCACCGCTTCATTCCGATTCTCGCTCATTGGCGCGGAGCCAAGTGTGTGGAGGTCGTGACGAACCATCATCCGCGCCGGTTCGGCACGTCGAAATACGGCATCTCGCGCACGACGCGCGTGCTGCTCGACCTGATGACGGTGAAGTATTTCATCCAATATGTCGTCAGCCCGATGAAGCTATTCGGTTCCATCGGTCTGCTGTGCTTCCTGATCGCCTTCGTCGCGGGAGGAGCCACCGCATGGATGAAGCTCTCGGGCGGAGTCGATATGACCGGCAACCCGCTGCTGCTGCTGACCGCAATGTCGGTGATGATGGGCGTGCAGTTCCTGTTCTTCGGGATGCTGGGTGAGTTGTGTTCGCGCATCTACTTCGCCGCGCAAAATCAGACGAACTACACCGTTCGCCGCACGTGGAACTTCGAGGAGCAGGCCGTGCCGCTCACCGCACCCGCCCGCCGCGCCGCGTGAGGTGTGTTGTTGGTTGTCTCCCGTATGTCGTTTAACCGCGTGGGCGACTACCGTTGAATTTAGAATTGGTGGAGTTCGCGGTATGACTGTGAGCCGATCACACTCTCTCCCATTCTGAATTCTGTGGTGCCTGACCTCGGGCGCGAAAGCGGACGACCTGATGCCCGGCACTCATGAACACGACTGCGAACACGTCGTTGGCTGTGGACATGCCGCTCATCGTGAGGCACCGGCGTGGAGAGCCTTTGTCGAGCCGGGCGTTTGTCTGGCGGGGCTGATCGCGGGACTGGTTCTGCAAGCGTATGGCTCGGATGTCGGTGGCTCCGAGTCCACGCACTCTCTGCCTGCGTTGCCGTGGTTCGCGTTGCTGGCTTATCTCGTGTCGTTCGTTGCCGGGGGCGGCCACACGCTGTGGGAGGCTCTCTCCGACTTGCGGCTTGGCCGGGTGAATATCGACCTGCTCATGATTCTCGCGGCCGTCGGTGCGGCGCTGCTGGGCGACTGGCCGGAAGGAGCGGTGCTGCTGTTTCTGTTCTCGCTCTCACACGCACTGGAACACTTCATTCTGGGTCGCACGCGCGGCGCGATCGCGGCCCTGATGAAGCTGACTCCTGATGAAGCGGTCGTCGTGCGCGAGGGGCGCGAACAAACGATCCGCGTTGAAGAACTCGTTGTCGGCGATCGCGTGGTGGTCCGCCCGTCGGAACGCATCCCGGCCGATGGCGTCGTCCGCGACGGTCATACGGTGG
The DNA here is from genome assembly GCA_043749505.1 of Schlesneria sp. GTDB lineage: Bacteria > Planctomycetota > Planctomycetia > Planctomycetales > Planctomycetaceae > Schlesneria. The sequence continues at coordinate 36,882 of JAYVDI010000341.1, forward strand.
TCGATCAGTCGCCGATGACGGGGGAGTCGATCCCCGTGGAAAAGAATGTGGGCGATGCGGTTCTCGCGGGAACCTTGAACAAGCACGGTTCGATTCAGGTCGAGGTGCTGCGGGTCGGTGGTGAGACGACGTTGGCGCGGATGGTGCGGCTGGTCGAACAGGCTCAGTCCGAAAAAGCGGACTCAGAACAGTTCACCGACTGGTTCGGGCAGCGTTACACGGTGATCGTGCTGATGGGAACGGTCGGTGTGTTTTTGCTCGGCTATCACGGATTCGGTGATTCGTTCGTGCGGGCCTTTCACCGTGCGATGACCGCGTTGGTCGTGGCGTCGCCGTGTGCGGTCGTGATTTCGATCCCGGCCGCGATCCTGTCGGCCATTGCGAGTGCCGCGCGCGGCGGTGTGCTGTTCAAGGGAGGCAGCCATCTCGAACGCACGGCAACTCTCCGAGCGATGGCCTTTGACAAGACCGGCACTTTGACCATGGGTCGCCCTTCGCTGACGAGTCTGCTCACCGCGCCGGGTGTCTCAGAAACGGAATTGCTCGCGGCAGCGGCGGCGTTGGAATCGCAGTCGGAACACCCGTTGGCCCAGGCGGTGGTCGCAGCGGCTCAGGTGCGAGGATTCACTCTGCCGGTGGCGGATCATGTCGAAGAGATTGTCGGTCACGGAATTGTTGGGATCGTGAATGGTCAGCGCCGCTGGGTCGGCAAACGGAGCTGGTTCGACGATACGGGGACACCCTGCGACCTCGAACTGGTTGCGCGCGCGAATGTCCTTCAATCTGCCGGTCAGACGCTGATCGCAGTGGCCGATGGCGAGCGTGTCCTCGGTGTGTTGGCCGTCTCCGACCCGCTGCGGCCGACGGCGGTCGCAGCGATTCGAGAACTGCGGCGGCTCGGCGTGACCTCGATCACGATGCTGTCGGGGGACCATCCGGCGGTGGTCGCGCGCATCGCGGAGCAGCTTGGACTGGAGGGGGAAGGCGGCCTGCTTCCCGAAGACAAGCTCAAGCGACTTGATGAGTTGAAGCAACAGCAGTTCGCTCTCGCACGCGGTGGAATCGGCTCTCTCAAAGGGAACGGCGCGCGCGGGCAGGTCGGCATGATGGGGGACGGCATGAACGACGCGCCGTCGCTCGCTGCCGCCGATGTCGGGTTCTCACTGGGTGGAGCCGGAACCGATGTCGCGCTGGAGACGGCCGATGTGGTGCTGATGGCCGACGATTTAATGCGGCTTCCGTATGCGATCGCCCTCGCCCGACAAACGCAGCGCATCATCCGGCAGAATCTGATCCTCGCGTTCTCGGTGATGGTCGGCCTCTTGGTGACAACTCTGGTCACGACGTTGCCGCTCCCGTTGGCGGTACTGGGACACGAAGGGAGCACGGTCCTCGTGATCCTGAACGGCCTGCGGATGCTGGCCTTCCCGCAGCCGCACGCGATGACTGTTCAAGAGCCGCCGCGATTGGCAGAGTGACGCCCGGAGCAGGGATGTCGGTTGCTTCGTTTCACCGGAGCAAGATGCCCAGCGTCCGTCGTCTCTAACAGGAGTCCAAGTTCATGCCGGTCTATCTGCTGGGAACTCTCGACACGAAGGGTTTTGAGATTGCCTTCGTCCGCGATTTGCTGCACGAGTATGGCATGAAGACCTGCGTCGTGGATGCCGGTTGCCTCGGTTCACCGAGCATCTTGGCAGACATCTCAGGAGAGCAGGTCTTCGCGGCAGCAGGCGCTTCGCTTGAGGCACTGCGAGAAAAGAACGATCGCGGCCAAGCGGTCACTCAGGCGGCGATCGGTGTGGCGAGCATCGTTTCCGTCGCGCACGCTCGCGGTGAAATGGACGGCATCTTGGCGCTGGGCGGTTCGGCGGGAACGACGATCGGGACTTCGGCCATGCGCGCGCTGCCGCTCGGCGTGCCGAAGCTGATGGTCAGCACTCTCGCCTCGGGTCAGACGCGGCCCTACGTCGGTGGCAAAGACATCCTGATGCTCAATTCGGTGGTCGATATCGCGGGGATCAACCGCATCAGTCGGCTGGTACTCGGTGAAGCGGCGCGAGCGATGGCCGGAATGGTACTGCTGAACGGCGGCTCTTCCGGTCCCCTCGCCCCCCGCCTTGGGGGGGAGAGGGCTAGGGTGAGGGGGGCAGATGAACCAGCGATGTTGATGAGCGGTACAAGGTCAAAAGAAGGTCTTACTGATCAATTGAAGTCTCACCCGTCCGAAGACCCCCTCACCCTAACCCTCTCCCCCGAAGTCGGGGGCGAGGGGACAGGAAAAGACAAACCGCTCGTTGCCGCGACGATGTTCGGCGTGACGACGGCCTGCGTTGAGCATGCTCGCAAGATTCTCGAAGCGGCCGGGTACGAGGTGCTCGTCTTTCACGCGACCGGTAACGGCGGAGAGGCGATGGAGGGACTGATCGCCGACGGGTTGATCGCCGGTGTGCTCGACATCACGACGACGGAACTGGCCGATGAACTCGTCGGAGGAACTCTCACGGCGGGGCCGACTCGACTGACAGCCGCTGGTAAATGCGGAGTCCCCCAAGTGATCTCAGTCGGCGCGATCGACATGGTTAATTTTGGGCCTCCTCACACAGTCCCCGACAAGTTCAAGCAAAGACTGTTCTATCAGCACAACCCAACCGTCACGCTGATGAGGACCACTCCCGAAGAGAACCGTCAACTCGGCGAAGAGATCGGCCGCAAAGCCGCCGCCGCGACCGGACCGACTGCGATTCTGATCCCGCTGCGCGGCGTCTCGGCCATCGATCAGACCGGCAAGCCGTTCGACGACCCCGCCGCGCGGCAGGCTCTGTACGATGGCATCCGCTCCTCGCACGGAGCGACCGAGTTGATCGAACTCGACCTCCACATCAACGCCCCCGAGTTCGCCGAGGCCGCCGCCAACAAGTTGCTCTCGCTCATGCGAAATCAGGACACGTTGAGCAGCGGGGATTGACCTGTTGCCCTGCACGGTCTCGTCGGCGGAGCGACGAGACTACAGTAGTCCCGTCGCTCCGCCGACGGGACGGTTGAAATCGGACTATCGGCACGCCGCGCAGACTGCGGCGACTCGTTACAACACACCAAGGTTCCGCATTCATGTCTAAGATCAAGATTGGTCAGGTTGGCGTCGGGCACGCTCATGCGTCCGGTAACATGGACGTTTATCGGAAGTCCTCGGACTACGAGGTCGTCGGGATCGCGGAGCCGGACGAAAAACTGAAGCGACAGGCCGAGCAGCAGGCCACCTATCAGGGGCTGCCGTGGATGGCGGTTGAGCAACTGCTCAACGTCCCCGGCTTGCAGGCGGTCGCCGTCGAGACCGAGCCGCGCGAGCTGCTGAAGTACGCGGAGCTGTGCGTCGATGCGGGAAAGCACATTCATCTCGACAAGCCGGCGGGTGAGTCGCTGCTTCAGTTCCGACGCATCCTCGACACCACCGCCCGCAAACACCTGTGCCTGCAAATGGGCTACATGTTCCGCTACCACCCCGGCGTGATACTGATGAAGGACTTGGTGCGCAAGGGCTTCCTCGGCGAGTTGTTTGAGGTTCACACCGTCATCAGCAAGGTGGTCGATCCCGCGAACCGCATCCGGCACGCCGAGTATCCCGGCGGGATGATGTTCGAGTTGGGTTGCCACGTCATCGACATCGTCGTCGATCTGCTGGGCCAGCCGGAAACGGTGACGCCGTTCAACCAACACGCCGGTGCTCAACAAGACACCTTGCTCGACAACATGCTCGCGATCCTCTCCTATCCACGTTCGTTGGCGACGGTGAAATCATCGGCCCTCGAAGTCGATGGCGGCTCGCGCCGGCACTTGGTCGTCTGCGGCACCGAGGGAACGCTGCACATCGAACCGCTCGACGCCACCAAGTTGGTGCGACTGACCCTGTCCAAGGAACGAGGCAAGTACAAGAAGGGCCACCAGGACGTGCCGGTCGATTCCTACGAACGCTACGTCGGTGACGCGGCCGACTTCGCGAAGGTCATCCGTGGCGAGAAGACTCACGACTGGTCCCCGATGCACGACCTGGCCGTTCAGGAAACGGTGCTCAGGGCGAGCGGTTGCCAGACGGATCGGTAACTTCGCGAGCAACGTCACAGAATGGTTTCAGCGACTACTCAAGAGAGTTGATTCTTCAGCGTCGCTCAGTGTACGGGATGAAAAAATGAATCTGCTGATCGCTACTGCCGGGTTTGCCGAAATCCCTGAGGCCGATGTCCGTCAGTTTGAATTCATTGTCTTCTTGTTTTCTCTCTTCCCGGTAATTCTGTATTTCACCGGAGTCACAGTTTATTGGGTCAGCGTGAATTGGACTGGTCTTCAACAGCGGCATGTGAGCGCCCGAGCTTTGGCTGTACTGGCCACGCTCGGTTTACCCGGAATCATTTGGCTCATGTTGTTCGTTTGGTGGCCTAATTGGTGGTTCGACCAACAGTAGATCGGACATGTGTTACATTGGGAACGGACGGTCTCTTTTTCGTAATGCTTGATTTGTCAGACGAATGGTTTTGTAGGAAAGAAGAATGAGCCTGTTCCAACGCGAAGACATCCTCTCCCGACTGCGAGCCAAGGTGGCCGCCGGTCAGCCGATCATTGGAGGCGGGGCGGGGACGGGCCTTTCCGCTAAGCTGGAGGAGGCGGGGGGGATCGACCTGATTGTGATCTACAACTCGGGCCGCTTCCGCATGGGGGGGCGAGGCTCGCTGGCGGGGATGATGCCCTACGGCGATGCGAATGCCATCGTGATGGATATGGCGCGCGAGGTGCTTCCCGTCGCGACGCGCACGCCGGTCCTGGCCGGTGTCTGCGGGACCGACCCGTTTCGCGTGATGCCATTGTTCTTGAAAGAGGTGCAGGCGGCGGGCTTCTCGGGCGTGCAGAACTTTCCCACCGTCGGCCTGATCGACGGCAACTTCCGCGTGGGCCTCGAAGAGACCGGAATGGGCTACGGGTTGGAAATCGACATGATCCGGATGGCTCGCGAACTGGGGCTGCTCACCACGCCGTACTGCTTCAACGATGATGAGGCCGCCGCGATGGCCAAGGCGGGAGCCGACATCCTGATCCCGCACATGGGCCTGACGACGAAGGGGATGATCGGCGCGACCTCGGCGGTGACGCTCGAAGAGGCGGCCCGCCGCTGCCAGTCGATGCACGACGCGGCCAAGCGCGTGAAGCCCGACATCCTGGTCCTCTGCCACGGCGGCCCGATCGCCGAACCCGAGGACGCTCAATACATCCTCGACCACACCGAAGGGATCGTCGGCTTCTACGGAGCCAGCTCGATGGAACGCCTCCCCGTCGAACCGGCCATCACCAACCGCATGCGCGAATTCGCCGCGATCAAGTTCCGAGCGTGAGACTGGATGCGCATCACACGGGCTTGAGTGAGACATTCTTGGCGAGCCGTGTGCCGTCAGGCCACGGGTTCCTCATCTCGATCAGAACCCGCAGCCTGACGGCATGCGGCTCGCCAAAGTCTCATCTTCAGCCGCGCACCGCTTTGTCACTTGAGATCGGGCAGCACCAGCCGCGTGCGAGGATGATTGGCGTACGGCCAGTCGGTGGGCTGGTACGCGATGGCGAGTTCGGGTGTCTCGAAGCGCGAACCTCCTTGCGCGAGGCTGTGCATCAGGCGGTCGAGCGCTCCCGTGGTGAGTAGTGTGCGCTCGACGGGATAGACCGCTCGGCCCGAGTGAACGGTTTCTTCGAACGCTTTGAGGAGCTGCGCGAAGTGGCCGAATGGGCGTCCGTCTTGGAGTCGGATCCACGTCGCGACCGGCTCGGCGCGGCCCTTCACTTTGGCGGCGAACGCGAACTCGGGCGTGAGTGTTCCGGTCATCGCGACGGCGGATTTCAAGCCGTCCTTGTGTTCGAGCAGGTACATCGCAGCTCCCTTCTGCTTGGTCCAATCGGGATCAGACTTCGGCGGGCCGGGAAGCGTGGCCAGTGCGGTTTTGAAGAGGTCCACCGACCAGCGGCCTTCGTCTGCTGCCCGATAGATGGCGTCGCCTTGAAGAGCCTGAACGGCGATGATTCCCGCTTCGCCACCGCGTCGTCGTTCGATCATTGCTTGATGGGCTTCGAGGGCGTGAATGCCATAAATTTCGAGGCCGTCCCAACCGACGGTCACCACGTTTTCGAGTTCGTCAGTGCGGTCCAGTTCCAGAGTGGGGAAACGCCACGCGACCGGAACCGATGATCCGGCCAGGAACGGAATCTTTCGCTCGCGCGCCAAGTCGTACATGAATTTCGCGTCGCTCCAGTTGTACGCGAGGTGCTTGTCGTTGAAGACCGGCACGACTTTGCCTCCGCGTTGAAACGCAGCGGCAATCCCCTCGAAGAACCGCCGCCGAGGATACATCTGCTGCTTGGTGTCGGGCGTGAGCGGATAGTCGCCGTGTTCGCCGATGCTCAACACACCCGCGACCTGAACGCGATCGGTCCCCAGCGTGATCGCCTCGTCGATCGTGCGGGCAATCTTGAAGCCGTGCTTGTCCGCCATCTTGCGGCTCATGTCCTTGTCGTCAGTTTGGTCGATGTACATCGAGACGAGCTTGAGATCGGGACCGACTCCACCATCCTGCTGCCAGCCTTCGAGAATCTTGCCGACGAGCACATCGGTGTGGCTGAAGTCGCGATACACGGTGACCACCGCTGCGATGGGCAGCTTTGGTCGCTCGGCCGCGTGCAGACGAGTCTCTCTCGCCAGCGTCGGCCAGAACATCGCCGCAGTCCCGGCGGTGGTGAGGCTCAAAAAGTGGCGACGGTCGATGGCATGTGACATGGTGGGGTTAACCTCGCAGGATGACTCATGGCAACAGATCGGCCACTTTGACCGAAGCTCTGGGTTTGGCGAGCGGCTTCACCGCGGCAGCGGCCTCGTACACGGCGATCTCGTCGTAGCGGGCCGCTCCCGAACGCGGCCGCTTGGGCTGACGGTGAACGACCAACTGGCGATGTACCAAATCGACGACCCAATACTCGGGGATCAGGGACTGAGCGTAGAGCTTTGCTTTGACTGTCAGGTCGAACGTGAGAGTCGATTCGCTGGTTTCGATGACCAAGTCTGCGGTTGCGGGATGGTCCGGCCAGTCCCGCGGCTTGCCGATCACGATCGCGACATCCGGCTCAGGCTCGGACACATCTGACAATTTGAGGGGCAGTTGGTATCGGACTGTTCTGGTCGAACCAAACAACGCTTGCATCACGTCACACGTCAGCAGCAGGGGGACAGCATGCTCGTTCTTCTGAGGACTCATTTCGATGATGCTCCCTTCGATCAGTTGCACGCGTTGGCCAATAAAGAATCCCTCGTCACCCAGCCGGTGGTATTCCTCGCGAGTCCATTTGATCGATCGCGGTTCCTCGTCAGTCGGTCGTCGTCGCCGTGGCATGGGCTTTCGAGGAACGGGTTTCGGAGGAGCCACTTTCGGGTGCGGTGGCTTGTTCAGAGTCGAAGTCATTGCATTCCCTCCCATTGTCGTCGTCCGATCTCACTCACTCGCGAGTCGTCCCACGTTTCGAGTGAGCTGTAGCGCGGGTGCTTCGAGTCCTTGTATGGGTCGTTGTGCTTCGTGTTGTAGCAGGCGATGAACGCCCAGCGCGGATGCTCGCTCTTGTTCTGGTCGGAGCGGTGCAGCGTGTTCGAGTGGAAGAAGATCGCCGCGCCCGGTTCGAGTTCGCAGTAGACCAGCTCGAGCCGCTCCAACGCGGCGGCCACTCGTTCGGGATCGGCTCCCGTTTGGTCGCCCACCTTGCCGTGATCCATCCGGCCGAGCAGGTGTGACCGCTTGAGGACTTGCAGGCAGCCGTTCTCCTTCGTCGCGCGATCAACGGCGATCATGCAACTGCCCATGTCGGGGAAGAGGCAGCCGTTGCCATACCAGTAGCCGTAATCCTGATGCCAAGCCCACGCCCCGCCGACGCGAGCCTCCTTCAGAATCATCTTGTGATGGTAGTGATAGACCTCGTCGCCGAGCAGTTGGTCCATCGCCCGGACGATGCGCTGGCTGCGGACGATCGCGCCGTAAATCGTATCATCGGGCAAGTCGTTGCGCACGACGAGTTTCACCGCGCCCCCTTCGCCATCCGCCCGGCTCCCCGCGTCACGTTCGAGGGCCAGGTCCGCCTTCGCAATGTTGCGCAGCAGGTCGGTCTCCTCGGCATCGAGCAGATTGGGGACGACGATGTAGCCGTCCTCATGAAAACCGAAAATCTCTTCATGCGTGAGTGCTATCGTCGTCATAAGATGCCTCAAATCTTTCCAGACAACTGGAGCAGTAACTGTTCGAGCTGCAACCGTTCGGGAAGTCGGCTGCCTCCCTTGAGACCAGCTTCGGTTTCGAGAAGGACGTTGAGAATCCGCTCCGCCTTTGCGCGGCCGATGCGGCGCAGATAGGCTGAACTGGCACCGACTGCTTGAGGGAAGACGCCCGCGTCGCGCAGGGCTTGATCAAGTTGCCGTGACCGCGAGAGATCGGTTGCCTGCGAGAACTTCTTGAAGACATACGAAATGCCGCCGAGCAGTTTTGGTCCGGCTTCGCCCGCGACGAGCAATTGATCGAGTGCATCAATCGCAAATGCGAGGTCGTTGTCGCGCACGGCGTCGGTCATCGCCCACGTCGTTTCGGTGCGCCAGCCACCGACCAGCGTCTGCACGTCCTTCACTTCGATCTTGCCTCCCGCACCGACATACGACGCGAGCTTGTTCAACTCCTGATCGAGCAGCCCCAGTTCTTCGCCCACGAGTTCGATCAGCAGCGCGGCGGCATCGCGCGCGAGCGTTTGTTGGTACGAGTCGCGGGCCGTGTCGAGTAGCCACTTGGACAGTTGTGCCCCTTTCAATTCGGAGCACTCAACATCGAGACCCTCTTTCGCGACCAGCTTCGCCAGCCGAGTCGTCTTCGGCCACGACTTCACGTCGAGGACCAGTACCGATTTCTTCGCGGGCTTCTCGACGTACTTCTCCAGGCTCGCGCGGTATTTCGTGACGAACTCATCCGCATCTTCGACGACCACCAGCCGGCGGTCGCTCCACATCGACATCGTTCGCAACTCATCCGTGACCGATTGCAGATCGGCCTCCTTCCCCGCGAATTTCGTCAGCGAGGTGTCATCGTCGTCGATGACGATCTTTTTCAGGATGGCCAGCGCCGCCTGCTTCAAGTGTCGCTGGCCGCCCGACAACACGGCAACGGGCGGGACAGTGGCGGGAGGCTGCTTGAGAAACTCGACAGCGTGCATGGTGAAGATCGCGGCGGGAGTCGAACGGAGACACTGGCTTCAGCCGTTGTCGTGTCGCGGCGTGAATGCCGAACTGTCGCGATTAGACCACGCCTCGCGAGCAAACTCCACGACGCCATCGGGCTTGGCCGAGTTCGCCAACTCGGCTGTGTCACGACAAAGAATGGGGGTCATCAAATCAGCCGCTGGGCGCTGGCCCACGGTTTTCCCGCGAATGAACCGTGGGCTAGCGCCCGGCGGCTGATTGGTGAAACCCCAATTTCAAGCATTGAT
>JAYVDI010000342.1:0-13722 GCA_043749505.1 Schlesneria sp.
GCATGCCGTAAGGCTGCGGGTTCTTGCTCGTTGCAGGAAACCCGCAGCCTTACGGCATGCGGCTCGCCAAACTCATCTCACCATGCACGTGGGAATGAAATGAATCGGCCGGACCAAGGGGGCCGGCCTACGATTTGGAATTGCCCGGCGTTCACGCCTGTGGCTCAGTCATGCTCCACGGGTCGAGAGCGGTGGCGAGTTGATCGGCGGGGAGGATGTTGTTGTCGAGGCACAGTTGGCGGATGGTCTTGCCCGATTTGAACGCTTCCTTGGCGAGAGCCGCCGCTTTTTCGTAGCCGACGTACGGGTTGAGGCTCGTCACCATCGCCAAGCTTTGTTCGACACTCGCCTCACACGCTTCGGCGTTCGCGTCCATGTCGAGGGCGCACAGATCGATGAAGGCCGTCGTTCCTTGAGCCAATAGCGCGACTGACTCCAGTGTCGCGTGGCCCATCACGGGCATCATGATGTTCAACTGGAATTGGCCACCCGTCGCACCACTGAAGGCGACCGTTTGATCGTTGCCGATCACGCGGGCGGCGACTTGCATCAGGCTCTCGCACATGACGGGGTTCACCTTGCCGGGCATGATCGAACTGCCGGGCTGACGATCGGGGAGCATGATCTCGTAGTAGCCGCAGCGCGGTCCCGACCCCAGCCAGCGGATATTGTTCGCCACATTGAACAACGTCGTCGCGATCACGCGCAATTGACCATGAGACTCGACCAGACCATCTCGTTGGGCGTTCCCTTCAAAGTGGTTGATGGCCTCGATAAAGCCGATGCCCGATTCTGTCGCGAGCGCCTCACACGTGCGGCGGCCGAACTCGGGATGCGTGTTGATCCCCGAGCCGACGGCGGTCCCGCCCACCGGCAGTTCGAGAACCGCTTGCAGCGCTTGTTTTGCTCGACTCACCGACAGTTCCAACTGCCGCGCAAACCCGCCGAACTCCTGGCCAAGTCGCAGTGGCGTGGCGTCGGCCAGATGAGTCCGTCCGATCTTGATGATCTTGTCCCAACGCTGGGCCTTGTCGCGCAGGACATCGGCGAATCGTGACAGCGCGGGGATTAGCTTCGCGTGGATGCTCATCGCGACGGCAACATGGATCGCAGTCGGGAACGTGTCGTTCGTGCTTTGCCCCATGTTCACGTGGTCGTTCGGGTGAATCGGCTTCTTCTGGTCGAAGCGATCGCCGCCAACGAGTTCGATGGCGCGGTTCGAGATCACTTCGTTGACGTTCATGTTGCTCGACGTGCCCGAGCCGGTCTGAAAGACATCGACGGGAAACTGAGCATCAAACTGCCCGGCTGCGACTTCGCGCGCGGCGTTCAACATCGCGACGACTTGCGTCTCATTGAGCGGGTTCTTGCCGGTCCCGGTCAACTTCCCGAGATCCCGATTTGCGACGCCGGCCGCCCATTTGACGAGACCCATCGCGCGAATCATCTCGGTTCGCAACGGCCAGCCGGAGACGGGAAAGTTCTCAACGGCGCGCTGCGTTTGGGCCCCGTAATAGGCTTGGGCGGGAACTTGAACGTCACCCATGGAATCGTGTTCGATACGGAATGCGGTCATCGGAGAGTCTCAATCACAAAGTGGTGGAAAGGTGAAGCGAGGGCATTGAGCGCGGGCGGATGATAGCGTTGGCTGAGAGCCTCGACCAAGCCACGCCCCGAGCTTCTGAAACCGACACGTGAGGTTAGTTTCTATGGTGCCCGATAGCCGCGCCATCAAACAACGCGACCCGGCAGAAGATGTCTGCCGGGTCGCGAAGAGTAGAGGGCATTTCAAAACTAGCCCGACGCGCAAGTGGGGGCCGAACATTCGATGACGGTGAAGCCCTTGCTTGCGCGTCGGGCTAGTTTTTCGAGGCAAAAACAGGTTTTGAAATGCCCTCTAGCCAGCGGAATGCGTGTGGCATCAGGCAGCGCGGCGGTACGGCTGTTCATCTTCGTGGTCGGTGTCAGTTTCGGGCGGCGCGTCGTGACCGTATCCGTACCCATACCCGTATCCGTACCCATAGTCGGAGTTCGAGGAGACCGTGACGTGGTTGGCGACGAGTCCGATCACTTTGACTCCTGATGTGCGGAACGAGTCGATCGCGCGGGTCACCATTTTGCGGCGGTTCTTATCGGGCCGCACAATGACGATCGCACCATCGACGATGCGACCGATAATCGAGGGGTCGGTGACCGCCAAGACTGGCGGGGCGTCGATCAGAATCTGGTCATAGATTTGTTCGGCCCACGCGATGATGTCGCTGAAGCGTTCACTAGAAAGCAGTTCCGAGGGATTGGACGGACGAGGCCCGGACGGCATGAAATCGAGACCCTCGACGCCCAGATGAAAGACGTTTTCGAGGCACCGTTCGGCAATGTCGATGTCTGGCTTCTTGTCGTTCAAAACATGAGCCAAGCCGCGCGGGCCTTTGAGATCGAGCAATTGCGTCATACCGGGGCGACGCAAGTCGGCATCGATCAGCAGCGTCTTCTTGCCCGCCTGAGCGAACGCCACCGCGAGATTGGCAAGCGTCGTCGTCTTGCCATCACCCGGTTCAGTACTCGTTACGACCAATCGCTGTGTGGCTTCGTTCGAGAACGTGATGAAGTTTCGCAGGCTACGGAATGACTCGGACTCAACGCTGTTCGGCTGCATGTGCGTCACGACCAGCTCCATGCCTGTTCCCTCCAATGGTTCCATGCGGCGGATCATGGCGAGCATCGGCAGACCGAGCTGCCATTGTAATTCGTCCGGCGAGCGGAAGCGGTCGTCGAGGGCATCTAGGACGTAGATCAAACCCAGTCCCAACGCCACGCTCATGAAGAGGCTTAGCAGGATGGTCAACGACAATTTGGGAGAAATTTTGCCGAGATTGACTCGCGGCTCGCTGACCATTTTGATCTTCAAACCCGAGTTGGAACCCATGTCGATCTTCTTCATCTGGTCGAGAACGAGGTCGTAGAAGTCCCTCATCCGACGCAGATCGAGATCGACAATCTCCATCTTGGCCATGTCGTTGTTCATGCTCATTGCCGCATCGCGTTCACGCTCGAACTCGGCGCGAATGGCGGCTTCGTGCGCTGTCGCCTGCGAGAGACGTTGTTGCGCCATCTGCCACAAGCGCGGTCCCAGTTCCCGATCGCGCAGGACTTTCATCGAATCAGCCGTGACCTGCGACCGTTCGGCCACCCATTGTTCGGTGGTTTTGATGCGGTTTTCCAACTGCAGAATCTGTGCATGGTTTTGCCCGTAAATCACCTGCCGCTTTTTTAGCTCAGCCCGATCCGTCAGAAGCTGCTCCTCCAACCGCGCGCGCGCGTAAGTGTCCGTCGAACCGATACCCATCGAGTTCAAGAGCAACTCGCGGGAGACATCTCCCGCCGCCTGTTGCACGAACTGAGCAATGTCGCTTCCACTGCGGAGTGCTTCGCCGAGTGCGTTCAGGAATGCGCGGGCTTCCAGCGTTTTCTTCTGGGCCTCAACCAATGCGTCGTTGAGCTTGATCGTCCGTTCGATGACGACGTTTGTGTTCTTGTCGTTCCCTTGGAGCAGCACTCCCGAGCTGCGTTTGAGCGCCAGCAGCTCGCCTTCTTTATCAGCCAGCTTTCGCTCAAGTTCGCCCTTCTCCTTGGTCAGTAGGACGAGCGTTTCGTTGGAGCTGCTGAGGTGCATTTGCTTCATGAATTCGAGATAGGAACTGACGATGGCATTGACCACAACCGCCGCCGATTGCGGACTTTTGGAAACATAACGGATGTTCAGAACATTGGTCATGCGCGTGATGGAGACCGTACAGCCTACTCGCAGGACCGACGTGTACTTCTCTTTCGGCTCACCCCGCAGGTCGATGCGGTGTTTGGACGGAAGCTTTTTGATGGCCCCCTCCAACACGGCATCGCTAATCAAAATCTTTTGGTATGTCGGCATCACGTCCTGAATGTCTCGCTGCTCCGAATTGTTCTTGCCCTCTAGAACGCTCCCCTCAGTTTTGAGGATCAAAATCTCGGCTGATGAGTCATACTTTCGCGTCGCCGTGTAATACTGAAGACCACCAAGTATTCCGCCGACGAAGATGCATAATAGGAGCAAGCCGATTCGATGACGAACGACCTGCAGGAAGCGTGCAACCTCGACCAGCAGGCTACTCGCTTGGCTGGAACTCGATGTTGAGGAAGTACTGTCCGAACTCATGGTGATCCCACAGCGGGCGGATTGGATGCCGTTGTTGTTTGTCGTAGTCAGGACTGTGCAGGCCGGAGTAGACGCTCCGCAGGTGGCTCTCTGGCCGGAATGTCCGGAAACTTTTCGTAAGACGATAGTGCCAAGAAAATTTCAAATCACCGTGGATCATTGAGAACGGAGTCTTCAACTGTTGTCCTAGCAGGCTGTTGAATAACCCTGTCGGACGGGCAAGAGTGTCCGTCCGACCTTTTTCAACAGGTTGCTAAGGTCGAGTGACTCCATCGAGACTCGTTCGGACAAACAGTTTTGTGAAGACAAACGATCATTAGAAGAGCGGTACTGAAGAGCTGATGCCGAAGCGGACGATGTTGAGGGCTTCCATCATGACGGTCGCTGGGGTTTGTTCGACGCTTACGACATCACCAGGTGACAGGCGGAGGTTGGCCGCCGAATTGCGCTTGGCCTGCCGCAGGCTGATTTGAATTACCGCCGTTTCGGAACCGTTGGCCTTACGGCGAATCACGAAAATCTTGTCAGCGACGGAAACGCTCGACCCACCCGCCAGAGCCACGGCGTCGGTGACACGCACGTCCTCGGCAATCGGAAACTCGTAACGATCCGGCTTCTTGACCAAGCCCATTACGTGCAGCGGTTCGGGATCGCGACGTTCGACACGAATAATGGCACCGTCGGAAATGGCGAACGATTCGGTCCCCGATTTAACTGCGGAAACAAGATCCACACGCAGGGATTGAAACGGCCCATTCGGCGCTGCTCCAGTAGCAATGGTCTCCGTCGTTTCGCCGCTCAGCCCAACCGTGTTGACGCCGGGAAGGCTCTCCGACGCGATCCGATCGGGCCGCGTTCCGCTAGGTGGAGTTGGATTGCGAATCTCGACAATTGTTCCCGCATCCTTGTCCAACCCGCCTGCTGCGACGATCGCCGCCAGCAAATCGCTGTTGCCGCGAGGCAACTCGTAAATGTTCGGCTCCTTCACCGCACCCATCACCGTGATGCGGTTCGACCGTTGCCGCTTCATGGTCACCGTGACGTTCGGGTTGCGATACAACTGTCTATCAACGCAGGCCAACACGATGGCCGCTTCAGCCGCTTCCATTTCGAGTCCCGCCAACCGGATCTGACCGATCTCGGGCAGTGTGGCAACGCCGACATCGTTGATGCGCACCGGAAAACGAACCACGTCTTTCTCGTCCAATCCCGCCGCAATCGCGACCTCGATCACGTCGCCGCGATCAATCAAGTCGCTGCTGGCCGAAACACGGGCGAGCCGCTGGAGATCGAGCGTCTGCACGTTCTCGCGTTTGACCGCCAGTAATTCAGGCGGCATGTCGCGAAACGAGTACTTGTCACCGCCCGTCGTTTGGCAGCCAGCCATGAGAACGAGCGTCAGCAGCCCGATGCATGACATGGAACAGCCAACGAACGAAGGGTTCTGAAACCGCAGTCCTGTTCGCAATTTGGGAATTTTGTCTGGGTGATTCGCCATCGGGTGCTCGTCGATCCTGGTGGCTGGCATTTCAATCGGAGACCAACAACGGCGATGGCTGTGTCGCAAAATCCCGCGCTGCCGGCAACAACGGTCCACCGATTCGCGGCGGGTTGTAGGAGAAGATTTTCAAAGGGTCAATATGGATGTCTGGCACCCACTTTCGATGGCTGCGGTCGTCTAAACAGGCAACAAATGACCGAGTTGCGTATAAACTGCTCGGCCCAAAGTCGCACTATCGCGATCTTGAACCGCGCGTCATCAAGCAAGTGGCCTGCGAACACTTCCCACCCGTCACCTTCCTGAAAGTGATCCGCATGATCGAAGTTAGAAACGTCACGAAGGTTCACCGACGTGGTTCATTGGAAGTGCATGCGTTGCGCGGTGTGACCTGCCAAATTCCGGCCGAGTCATTCGCGTTCATCCTCGGACCGTCGGGAAGTGGCAAGAGCACGCTGCTGTACCTGCTCGGTGCGTTGGACGAGCCTTCCGCCGGAACGATCGAAATCAACGGCCGGTGCCTGGGTGCGATGACGACGCGCGAGCGGGACCAGTTCCGTCGCGAGGAGGCGGGCTTCATCTTCCAGAGCTTCAACCTACTCTCAAATCTCT
Organism: Schlesneria sp.; assembly: GCA_043749505.1. Classification (GTDB taxonomy): domain Bacteria; phylum Planctomycetota; class Planctomycetia; order Planctomycetales; family Planctomycetaceae; genus Schlesneria. The sequence goes on from JAYVDI010000342.1 coordinate 6,303, forward strand.
CGGCAATCGATAACGTGTTGGTCCCGTTCCTGCCGCAGGGAATCTCCACGGCGCAGCGTACCGAGGCAGCAAGGTTGCTCGATCGGTTGGGACTCGGCGACCGCTCTCACCACCGACCGAATCAACTTTCCGGCGGCGAACAACAGCGGGTCGCGATTGCCCGCGCGCTGCTCAAGAAACCGAAGCTGGTCTTGGCCGATGAACCGACGGGAGAACTCGACAGCGAGAACAGCGCCGCGATCCTCGCCGCGTTGAGATCACTTTGCCGTGAGCAAGGCTCGACCGTCGTCGTGGTCACGCACGAGCCGGAGCACATTCAACCGGGCGACTGCGTCATCCGCATCCGGGACGGGCGGGCGCAAGAATGAAGCGGGAGACCTGCGGTCGGGCGTTTCGGCGGGGTCAGGAAACCCGCGCCGAACGCGCTGCGAAGTCTTACCTCGATCCGAAGTAGAACAGCGTCAGGCCAAGTGAGACTCGTTCAACCAGCGGATGCAGCAGCGCGCCCGCATCGAGGAGTTCAACCACGGCAATCGTCAGCATTCCGGCCAGTACGACGAGGGCTTTGATGTCGCCCCACGTACCGGATGCAGGCTGACTGCGGCGGCGGTTGAACCAGCTTGAGATGCCGCCCACGATTGCTCCCAGCAAGTATGCGAAGACCATGCTTAGCAGAGAGATCGTCTGTGGTTCAAACAACCGCTCTTCACGAAACAGATGAATTCCCAAGCCGACGAACGCGGCGATGATCATGAACCGGATCGTGTTCTTCGGCAGATAGAGCGGTTGTCGCTCGCGGTCGATCGTGCCATCTTCTTCCAACCGCCGCATGACTTCGGGCGACAGTGCCACAAACCGGCGGGACGTGAAGTAGTGCGCGAGCGCGATCAGCAGCGTCTCGATCCAGATGGAATCGGGCGGACGATGAAAGACCATCTTTGTCACCACGACAGCGACGACAATCAAGGTCAGCAATGCACGAACGCTCCCGGTCGGCAGACCGAGCGGCGGCCAAGTCTTCGGGGAGCCATCAAATTCGTTGTCCATGATGAGCCTCGTGATTGTGAGTGATGAATGGGCGTGTGATCGGTTGCCGAGTGGCTGATGATGGGCAGCACAACGGCGTGGGATGCGGTTCGGATCAGGAAGGGAGTTGTAGGACGGGCACTTGCCCATCCTACAAGAGAAGCAGAAGCCCCCTCACCCTAGCCCTCTCCCCCGAAGACGGGGGCGAGGGGACAAAGCCGAAGAGATCACGCGAACAGATCTGTCACGGATTTGCCCGTGCCATCTTCGGTCGCATAGAACGGGCGCTGCTCGACATCGAAGGCGGTCTTGGGACTGATGCCCATCGCGGTGAAGATCGTCGCGTGGAGATCAGCCACGCTGACGGGGTTCTCGATGGCGACGCACGGACGTTCGGGGTTTGTCTTACCGTAGAGGAAGCCGCGCTTCACACCGCCGCCAAACATCACGACCGATGAGCCGCCCGTGAAGTGGCGATGCAGGCCGTAGTGCTTCAGTTCCTTGAAGGCATCGACCTTCTCGGTCGTCTGGTCGTTGGCGTTCGAGCCGGGCTTGCCCTCGATCATCATGTCGCGACTGAATTCGCTGGCGACGATGACGAGCGTCCGGTTCAGCAGACCACGCGCTTCCAAGTCGAGGACCAGTTGCGCGATCGGCCCATCGATCTGTTTCTTCATATCGGCCAGCGTCGTGTGTCCGTTGGCGTGTGTGTCCCAATTGAAGAACGGCACGTACTCGGTGGTCACTTCGATGAACCTCGCCCCCGATTCCACAAGGCGTCGTGCCAGTAAACAGCCTCGACCGAATCGGCCAGTGTCATACATCTCGTAACTCTCCTTCGGTTCTTGCGAGATGTCGAAGGCGGCTCGTTCGGGCGAACTGAGCAACCGATGAGCCTTGTCCATCGCGCGGACCATCGACTCGCGCTGGTGATCGCTGAGGATGTCGCGCTGCGGTGTGCGGTCGATCAGCTTTTGATAGATCTTGTAACGGTTCTCGAACCGGTCGGGGACCATCCCCTTCGGCGGCTTTACGGATTGAGCGGCCTCTTCGGCGAACGGCAGGTTCATCGGCCCGAACTCGGAACCGAAGAAGCCCGCCGTTGTAAAGGCTTTCAACTCCTCCTGCTCGCCGACTCCTTCGAGTCGCTGTCCGATGTTGATGAACGGCGGGATGACGGGGTTCTGCGGCCCGAGGACTCGCGCCATCCACGCGCCGAGGTGCGGGCACGCCACCGTTTGAGGCGGCACGTAGCCGGTGTGCCAGTGATACTGATGCCGTGAGTGCAGGATGCTCCCCAGATCCGGTTGCACATGCGAGCGGATCAGCGTCGCGCGGTCCATGATCTTCGCGAGGTGTTCGAGTCCCTGCGAGATCTTGATGTTATCGACCACCGTATCGATCGCGGGAAACGTGCTGAGGACGCGATCGATCGGCAGACCGACCTCGAACGGCAGGTACGTCTTGGGATCCCAAGTGTCCGGCGCGCCCATGCCGCCTCCCATCCAAAGCAGAATGCAGGCGTCGGCGGTCGCCTGCGGATGCTCGATCTTCTCGCCTGATGGCGCGGCGGAAAGCAACCTCGGTTCACCCGCCATCAGTGCGGCAGTGCTGGCAGCGGCGAGCTGTTGGAGGAACTGGCGGCGCGATTCACACTCGCGACGTTTCGAGTTCAAGTCATGCGTGTTCATTTTTCACCTTCAACTGTGATGCTTCGATTGGCCTACCCTTCAAGGTAGCCCTGTCGCTCCACGACAGGAAGCACGATGACTCGAAGTGTTGCGTTCCAAGTTGAACGCACTTCGACGGGACGCCGTCACAACCTCGCGCCTCCTGTCGCGGAGCGACAGGGCTACCTTGATGAGCGGACGGGCATGAGTGCCCGTCCTGCCAAATCATTCATCTCACTAATTGAAACTCGGGCAGCATGATCGCCGCCCACAAGACATCTTCGATTCCCTGCTCGGTCAGTTTATCACCCAGCTCCGCCGTGAGGGTCTCCAGTTCTTGCGGCGTTGGATCACGGCTGAGGGCGTGTTTCCAAAGCTGCTTCGCGAAGTGTTGCGGCGAGTCCCACGAGCGGCTGAGCAATCGAGTCGCTCCGCGATTCATGTAGTCCGCCAGCGTCTGACCGTTCGACAAATCGATTGCTTCGAGCGTGGTGAGCATCTCGGGACGAACGCTGACGATTTGATCGCGGTTTGGTCGGCCGAGCGACTTCATCAGGAAGTCGCACTTCACCAGCGACGCTCGCACCATCAAGTTGCCGGACTGCACCGCTTGATTCAGCAGCGCGGTGATGACCGGATCGAGTCGAGTTGCCCAAACTCCCGGATGCGCAACAAGTGCCGCCGGTTGCCAATCGGTGGGCGGCTGTTTGTACTTTCCGTTGGCATCAGGCAGAGACTTTGAAAACGTCCACGTTTCAGACGTGCCCAGCGAGAACATCTGACCATCAACGGCGGTGGCTCGGACCTCGCAGAACATGCCCGCCGGGTTGGGTGTGGCACCGCCGTTCTTCGCGACGATCACGATCTCGTTCGGGCCAGCTTTGAGGCGCGACGTGATGAGGATCGCTTGTGGCTGCTCCCAGTTGTCGCCGGCTTCGACTCGCACTCCGTTGATCGAAAGAACATAGCTGTTGTCGCAGGTGATGACGGCCACGGCCTGCTTCGGAACGGTCTTCAAGTCCCACACCGTCTTGAATGCAAAGGCTTCGTTGGCGGGAGAGCCGGACGAGTCGGCATAGCCCCAGATCCACTTGCCGCTGAGTGCCCCGGACGCTTCAAGCGTCCGGGGCACTTCACCGGCAACCGCTTCACGACGGACCGGCTTACCACGAACGATCAGCGCGTCGTAGCGGGTCGGTGCCGCATCGGTCAGTTGCCAGACGGCATCCATGAATTGTTCAGCGGTGAGTCGCCTGGCCCTCGGTCCCGCATAGACATAACCAGCATCGTCGGTTGTTTGCGTGACGACCTGCGTTTGCGACTGATATGCCTGTGATGTGGCGATCAACTCCAACGTCTGCTTCAAGTCGTAACGCTTCTCGACGAGATCGCTGGCGAGATAATCGAGCAGGTCGATGTTCCACGGCTCGGTCTGCATGGCGTCGGTTGGATGCACGAGACCGCGTCCCATGAGGCGGTGCCAGAGACGGTTCACGATCGTGCGCGGGAAGCGGCCGTTCTCGGGATGCGTCATGAGGGCGGCGAGTTGCTTGACCCGCTCGGGCTGCGGGGCCTTCGCGTCGATCTGCCCCAGTTCGGGGAACAACCACGCCGCCTGAGCCTGCCTGCCGACCGGCTTGTCGCAGCGGTGGATTTCCAGTGGGCGCTGAGAGAAGACCGCAGCCAGGCCATACGATTCGTCGAGCGTCCAGCGGTCGATAAAACTGTCGTGACACGACGCACACTTCAAATTGATGCCGAGAAACGACTGGCCCACGCTCTGAGCAAACTGAATCTCAACGGTCTGGCCGGCGCTGACCTCACCGCGCCAACGAATCCCCTCACCAAAGCCAACACTGTCCTGAGTCGGCGGTGCGATCAATTCTTGCGCAAACTGATCGTAAGGCTTGTTCGTGATGAGAGCCTGATACAGCCACTTCGTAATCTGTTTCCGCCCGCCGGTGATGAAGCCGGTCCCGGTGTAGTCGTTCCGGAGCAAATCATTCCAGAATGTCAGCCAGTGCTCGGCGTAATGCACGTCGCGCGCAAGCAACTCGCGCACGAGCCGCGTCCGCTTGTCTGCGGTCTGGTCTGCAAGGAATTTGTCCAGTTCTTCCGGCTCGGGGAGCAGGCCGATCAAATCGAGATAAACCCGCCTCGCAAAAGTTGCATCGTCGATGGCCTTCGGTCGCGGAGACTTCTTCGTGACGAGATATGCATCGATGATCCGGTCGATCGGGTGAGTCCGTCCGTCGCTGGCCGCTGGCAATTCAGTGCGTCTCGGTTTGAGAGGCGGTTCATACGGACGCGGCCCGAAAGTAAACCCCCGCTCCCACAGCAGCCCCGCGTCGATCCATCCCTTCAACAACTCAATCTTCTCAGCCGGAACGCGCGGACCTTCGGGCGGCATCCTGACATCGGGATCGTCACTCGTCAGTCGTTTGATCAATTCACTCTCGGCACTCTTTCCCGAGACAATGACTTTGCCCGACTCACCGCCGACCAAAGTCGTCTCGCGCGTGTTCAGCGACAAGCCCCCCTTCTTCTGGTCGCCGGTATGACATTTCCCACAATGTTGTTTGAGAACGGGAACGACTTCGTGCGCGAAGTCGATTTCTGCTGCAACTGCGGGAGCTGTCGCCAGCATGAAAGACAGAGCCAGAATCATTCGCACGTATTCGCCGATCATTCGCGTACTCCATCTCTGTCGTATGGGGCGAGGAACCCAAGTCGCCCAGTGTGGTCTCGTGAAGTATCTCAATCTCTCGACAGATCGCGACAACGACATCTGGGATTTCCTCGTCCTAAGTGGATCCGCAAAGTAGCAGGCACACTCCGTGTGCCGTCCGCAGATCGCCGGTTACGGCACATGGAATGTGCCTACTACTTTTCAAAGTGAGTGCCATTGGGCGTCAGTCCCCGGACTTCGTGGAGGAAGAGTCCGGGGACTGACGCCGCCCGGCTCACCTGCACAACTTTCCCTGCGGGTCTACTTAAAACTGCAAACGCAAGCGAAGTGAACGCGGCGTTCTCGCCTGTGTGGAGCTGACTCAACCCTGTTGGTCACATTAATTCGGGCAGCGGCTTCGAGTTGTCTTCAACTAGGTACTGCGGTCGCCCGTTGAGATCCTGAATCGTTGTCTGCGACGTGTCGATGCCAAGGTTGTGAAAGAGCGTCGCATAGATTTCGCCAAACGTCACCGGGCGCGAGACAGCTTCACCGGCGAGGCGATCGGTGGCTCCGATGACTTGCCCGTGCTTCATGCCGCCGCCCGCCAGCAACGCACAATTTACCTGCGGCCAGTGGTCCCGACCGACTTGAGCACTGATCTTCGGCGTACGACCGAATTCTCCCGTGATGAGAACCGAGCAATCCTGATCAAGCCCGCGCTGGTGAAGGTCTTCGAGCAGGGCACTCACACATTGATCGAAGATCGGGAAGTCTTCTTCCTCACGCTTGAAGATCGTGTTGTATGCGCCGCCGTGCCAATCCCACTTGCTGTAGTTGAGCGTGACCACCCGCGCACCGGCCTCGATCAATCGCCGAGCCATCAGCAGGCTTTGGGGGACTCGCGGGGCACCGTTGTCGTCGATGAAGACCTTGGAATTTCCGGTGCCGTACCGAGCCACAATACGAGGATCCTCCTTCGACAAGTCCAATGCTTCGGCCAGTCGTGACGAGGTCAACAAGCCCATCGCCTGCTCGGCGAAATGGTCCATCCCCTCCATCATTCGAGTCCCGTCGGCCTCGCGCCGAAATTGATCGAAGCTGCGCATCAACGAACGGCGGTCACCCAGTCGATCCAGCGTCACCCCATTGAGAACCATGTCGTCACGTGTCGGTCCCATCGGACGAAACGGCGACTGAGCCGCTCCGAGGAATCCCGGGCCGGGTTCGTTGTACGGCCCGTGTGTGCAGGGATAGCAGAGACTGATGAACGGCGGCGTCGCGACATCGGCCGGCCCCAACACCTTCGACACCATCGAGCCAAACTGCGGCCAGCCTCCCGACGGCTTCGGCTGACGCGGATGATGTCCGTTGAAGACTTGAATCGCGTCGTGATCGGCCTGATTGCCAACGAGCGACCGAATGATTGAGAACTTGTCCGCCATCCCAGCCAGCCGTGGAAACGCCTCACAAATCTCGAAGCCCGGAACATTGGTCTCGATCGGCCGCCACGGTCCGGCCACCTCTTTGGGAGCCAACGGCTTCAGGTCGAACATGTCTTGATGAGGCGCCCCACCCACGAGGTAGATCATGATGACCGACTTCGTCGATCGCCGACTTCCCACTGCCGACTCCGCCTTCAGCAATTGAGGCAGCGTCAACCCGCCCAAGCCGAGCGTGCCGATCCTCAAGAAATTTCGCCGATTCAGCCGGTCGCAAAATTGGCTGGAATCGGCTCGACCTTGCAGCGTCAGCATGGATCAACTCCCAAGTCTCACTGTCGGAACCACAAATTTCGCTCGACAGACCACGGCAACTCAAAACCCGGCATTTCGGCCGTGCCAGACGGTATCAGAACATCGGCATGCGTTCGATGCCGCATGAGGTGGTGAAGCGACTTGCCTTGAACTGGGTGGACATCACAAGAAATCGGGTTCTTCCAACGTTTGGAGGGAATCGCGACTTTGAGTGAAGAGTGTGATTAGTGCGCATTTCAAAACTAGCCCGACGCGCAAGCGAGGGCTGGACACTCGATGACGGTGAAGCCCTCGCTTGC
>JAYVDI010000343.1:0-13152 GCA_043749505.1 Schlesneria sp.
ATCACGGTGCGTTCCGAAGACTCCACGCACCCTACGGCCAAACATTGTCTCGCCGTGCGTCTTACTCCACCACTCGATCGGCCCTCTTCAACAGTTCAACGGGGATCGTCAGCCCAGCGGCCTTTGCGGCCGCCGTGTTGATGAGCAGCCGGTTTTTGCGGGACTGATGCAGTGGAATGGCGGCAGGTTTCTCGCCCCGCATCACGCGCGCGGCGATCTGGCCGGAGTCGGCACCCATGTCGTGGTAGTCGCGCGTCAGCACCACAACCGCTCCCTGTGAGGCCATGCTGCCGAGGAACCCGAACACCGGCACCTTCGCCTTCTTGGCCGATTGCACAATCGTCGGGAAGCTCGACCCCGCGAGGTTCGAGTTTGGCAGACAGATCAAATCAATCTGTTGACCACAGAGCGACTGCGTGACATCGGGAGCTTCGGACGGCGAGTTGATTCCCACCGAGACCAATTCGTAGTTCGCTCCTTTCGCGGCTTTGACGAGTAGTTCGTGACTGTAAACCGAATTCACTTCCGTCGGTGCGAACAACGCGCCGACTCGCCGCGCGTTCGGCAGCACCTGCTTGATGATTGGCAGCATCGCATCGACATCGTTCGAGCCATATGCCCCGGTCACGCTCGCGAGATGTTCGGCCTCGGTCGTGGCGACTCCCGCCGCGAACGGGTTCGCCACCATTGTGAACACGATCGGCGTGTCACGAGCGCGTTGGACCGCACTCTGCAACGCCTGTGTCGAGATCGTCAGCAGCAAGTCGGCGCGATCGGCCAGCGCGGATTCGACCATGCCTTGCAACGAGGTCATGTCTCCCTGGGCGTTTGCCACCTTGAGTTCATAGTCGCGCCCCTCCATCACACCGGCGTTCTTCAGTCCGTCACGCAGCCCTTGCTCTGCCTCCTCGACATCGGGTGAGTTGATGTAGGCGAGTAGCCTCAACTGCCAGACCTTGCTCAGCGGCGCGGACGCCGTGACAAGCGGTGTTTTGGCGGAAGGCTTTGTCTCCGGCCGAGCCTTGTCGTGCTGACCCCGCTCATCAATGACGGAGTCGGCCTGCGCGAGGATCTCCGCCGGAAACGCCCACGCATCCCGCAGGCCCTTCAGTGCGAGTGTGTTCACCATCAGCTTTGGCGGCGTCGATCTTTCGACCGGCAGTTTTGTGATCTCGTCGCCCGTGAGGACTCGCCCCGCCAGACGACCGATGCCACGACCGACTTCGTAATAGTTGGCCCCCACATCGAACAACGATCCTTTTTTCGCATTGCCCGGCATGCAGGTGCAAACGGGAATGTGGGCGTTCTGTGCCGCTTTGGCCACGACCTCGAAGGCCGCCAGCACGGACACGTCTCCGCCAATCCACAGCACATCGACATCGCGGGCGATCAGCGACGCCACCGCCTCGTGTACGGCGGCCGTGTTCTCGACGGTCGCCTCCAAGAGATCGAGCTTCAGTTCGCGGCACGCCTCCCGCGCGAGCTTCGTACAAATCTCCGAGTTCACCTCGGCGGGATTCCACGCGACGCCCACGCGCGCCAGCTTCGGGTTCATTTGCCGAGCCATTCGCAACGACTCGGCCACCGGCTGCAACGTGCCGATTCCAACCATGTGCGCCGGATGATCGAGCGGTTCTGGCCCCACACCGACTCCTGCCTGAGTCGGATCGGTGACGAGACCGAACACATGCGGAACCCGTCGCTGCTGGTTGGCATTGGCCACCGTTTGAAGCGCCGACGTGGTCAGCGTGATGACCAGATCGTATCCGCCGCCGGTCAACTCCTGCGCCATCGCATTGGCCGTCGCAAGATCCCCTTCCGCGTTAAACCGCCTCAGTTGAATGGCGGCTCCATCGACGAACCCGGCTTCTTTCAAGCTCTCAATGACCCCGTCAGCCCCTTCCTCGATGATCGGCTGCGACGCCATCTGCATCAGCGCCACTTTCATCACTTTGGCGAGCGGCGCTGGGCCTGCACTACGATCCGGTTCACGAGTCAGGGTTGTCCGCCGTGGCGCATCCGACAACAGAAGGATGGCCGACGCGAACACAATCAGCGCGAGGCCCAGCGAAAGCCGTTTCAACGTGTCCCACATAGACGGTCAATTTCACCAAGAAGAAGGATTCGGAAAGGCATTTTTTTGAGGTCGATCACAGGCTGCGGCGAGTCTGTCGCTGAACTCGTAAAGACCGGCGCATCAACATCTGTCGGATATTGTCGGTGTGTATTTTGTGAGCCAGTTCCTAAGGGGCATTCGGGGCGTTGCGGTAGTCGAGTGGAGGCTTTTGATTGGGGTGAAGCAGGGGTTCGTACTTTCTGCCGTTGAGTCGCTTCGTGTGTTCGGTTTTGGCGGCGGTCAGAGTCTCTGGTTGTTGGAACAGATCAAACGCGGTGGCCGCCATGGTGCGCGCGGCCAGTTGCATTCCTTTCTTTCCGATCGTCGTCCCACCAGCCGCGACCGCCTGCCACGAATGAGCCGGTGTGCCGGGGACATAGCAAGCTGTCGTGAAGCCCGCAGTCGGGACGACCCACGAGACATCGCCGACATCGGTCGAACCTTTGCCCACCTCGTTGCTCGTATTGAAGACTTGGCGGATCGAGTCGAGCGGTTGCGGCTTGGCCAGTGTCGCTTCGAGTCGTTGAGCGAACTCGATGTTCTCGGCCGAGTACTTGATGTCGTTCAGCGGACCGAGATTTGTGAGGGCGATTTGGGCGAGCGTGTCGTTCGGCAGGATCTCCATCGTCCCGCCAAGGTACAGCTCTTCCAGCTTCGTCTCGGTCGCGAGGGCTGCTCCTTGGGCACACTTCACGAGACGCGGGTACAGTTCCTTCACAACGTCCGCCTTGGGATGTCTCACGTAGAAAAAAACTTCGGCCAAGTCTGGAACGACGTTCGGCGCACCACCGCCACCCGTGATGACGTGATGAATGCGAGTGAAGTCGGGCGTGTGTTCTCTCAGCAGCTCAGAGGCGTGACAGGTCAGTTCGACCGCGTCGAGCGCCGACCGACCCAGCTCCGGCGAACCGGCCGCGTGAGCGCTCTTTCCTCGAAAGCGAAACTTCACGGCGGCTCGCGCGAGGCACGACGAATCGCCCGCCGTGTTGCGCCCCGACGGATGCCAGTGCAGGGCGGCATCGCAGTCGTCGAACAAGCCGGCCCGGACCATGAACGTCTTGCCGCTGCCACCCTCTTCGGCCGGACAGCCGTAAAAGCGAACGGTCCCCTTCAGTTGTCCCGACTTGATCTGCTCCGAGATCGCGATGGCGGCGGACATTGACGCGGCACCAAACAAGTGGTGCCCGCAGGCGTGACCATACGTGGCTCCCTCACGAGGGAGTTGCTCGGGGACCGCCTGTTGAGACAGGCCGGGCAGGGCGTCGTACTCGCCCATGATTCCGATGATTGGCTTCCCCTCGCCGAAGGTCGCGGTGAACGCGGTCGGGATCTCGGCGACACCGCGCTTCACCACGAAGCCCGCCTGTTCGAGCGTGTCCGCCAGTAGCTTGGCCGATCGTGTCTCCTGATATCCCGGCTCGGCGAACTCCCAAATTTTGCGAGCGATCTCCCATGTCGCCGTCTCGCGCCGTTGAATGCTCTCATTCAACGCGGCCTTCTGAGCGAAGGTGTTTTTCGGCGAAACGACGACGAGACACAACAGGCATCCAATCCAACCGAGTACGCGCCGCATGAACAAACTCCTGAAACGAAGGATGGTTTCGAGGCGGCGAAGGTAGCGGACAGAGCCGGTCAACGGGAGTGGGGCGGGTGGTGCAGCAGAAATGTTCGATATCCACCGCTCAGGTTGGACACATCGAAGCCCGCCTGCATCAGGATGCGGGTGGCGAGATAGCCGCGTTGACCGACTTGGCAGTAGGCCGTGATGGCGCGATCGCGCGGGAGTTCGTCGAGTCGCGAACGAAGTGCATCGACGGGGACATTGATCGCTCCGGGGATGTGTCCGAGGCTGAACTCATGCTCAGTTCGCACGTCGAGCAGAAACGTTGAGTCCGGTGCTGCGGCGATGGTTTCCCAATCGACTTGAGGATGGTCTCCTCGCACCAATCCGGCGGCGACGAAGCCGAGCATGTTGACCGGGTCTTTCGCAGAACCGAATTGCGGCGCGTAGCACAGTTCCATCTCTTCGAGATCGAAGACCGTCATGCCTGCCTGAATTGCCACGGCAAGGACATCAATTCGTTTATCGACTCCCGCTCCACCCACGCCTTGAGCACCGAGCAACTTGCCGGTTTGCGGATCAAACAACGCCTTCAACGTCATCCCTTCGGCACCGGGATAGTAGCCCGCGTGATGAGCCGGATGAACGTAGGCTTTGCGGTAGGACTTGCCCTGCCGCTTGAGCGTTTTCTCCGACGAGCCCGTCATGGCGGCGGTGTGATCGAAGAAGCCGACGATCGCCGTTCCCTGAGTCCCCCGATATTTTGAGCGCCGCCCGAAGACGTTGTCGGCGGCGAGGCGTCCCTGTCGGTTTGCCGGTCCCGCCAAAGGAACTTGGGTCCGTTCACTCGTGACGAAGTCGGTCGTTTCGATGGCGTCTCCCACCGCGAAGATGTCTGGGTCGGTTGTTTGCAGAAACTCGTTGACTCGGATGCCACCGCGCGGCCCAACTTCCAAGCCCGCTTCCGTGGCGAGGCGATTCTCGGGCCGGACGCCGATCCCCAGCACTACCAACTGCGCGGAGCATTCCCGTCCCGACGCGAGTCGCACGATCATGCCGTCACCTGAAGTGACGATGGCTTCCGCAGATTGGCCGAACAGCATCTCGATATCTCTCGCGGTGGCGGCGGTCGTGATCGGTGAGACCATCTCCGCGTCGAACGGCCCAAGAACTTGGCGGCCATGTTCGATGAGCGTGGTTGCGACGCCGCGATGGACGAAATTCTCGGCCAGTTCGAGACCGATGAAGCCGCCTCCGACGATGATCGCCTGTTTGACGCCGCCGTCGATGGCCTGCTTGATGCGATCCGTATCGGCCAGATTTCTGAGCGTGTGGACGTTGGGGAGATCGGCTCCCGGAATCGCCGGTCGTACCGGCGCCGCTCCGGGGGCGAGGATGATTTTGTCATAGAATTCGACACCGTGCCGTCCCGAACTCAGGTCGTGAATTGTGACGGTCTTCGCCGCACGGTTGATCGACACGACTTCCGAATTCGTCCGCACTTCGAGCTTGAACCGCTCGCGAAGTCGCTCCGCCGTCGTGACGAGCAACTTGCTTCGTTCGGGAATCACCTGGCCAATATGATAGGGCAGGCCGCAGTTGGCGAACGACACATCCGGTCCCCGTTCGACCACGATGATCGTCGCCGCTTCCGACAACCGCCTGGCTCGCGCCGCCGCCGATGCGCCGCCAGCCACTCCACCGACAATGATCAACTTCATGAGACGCTTACTTGACCAGAGGAGATTTGATTGGTCGGATTGCGACGGTGTTAGAATGTGTTCGCCGTATGAAGGGACTCGTTGTCTGAGTCACCGGGAACGGATCAGTTTGTCGAACAGGTCGCACTCGCCGAATCCTTGGCCACTTGGTTCCAAGGCATTCGCGCCAGGATCATCCCCATCCCGCAGGTGTCAGTGACGCCCGCGAAGACCAGTCCGGCACCGACGAACGCTGACAGGCCGATCCAGCGCGGGTCGTAGAAGTAGCCGAGAGCCGCTCCCGTCAGGACCAGCAATCCGGCGGCAATGCGAACCTGCCGTTCGAGCGACATCGCTTTTTTGCCTCGCACCATGTCCAAGCCCGCCTCAACACAGGCCATCGTGCCCCCATCGACGTTGATGACATTGGCGATGCCCGCCGCAATCAACTTGTCGCACGCTTGCTTGCCGCGGCTTCCCGATCGGCAGATGACATAGAGCGGCTCGGTGGCCCGTTCGCCGCGCGTGACTTGAACGGCTTGCGGGTTCAACGTGTCGAGCGGCACATTGCGGGCAAATGTGACGTGAACCTCGCGGAACTCGACCGGCGTGCGGACATCAATCAGGTCGAGCCGACTGTTGTACTGATGCCGCTCTTTCAACTGAACTGGCGAAATCGTTTGGATGCTCATGCTGGACTCCCGTGTGATGAATCAGAATTCGATGACAAGTTTTTCGTTTCCTCGAAAAGGTCATGGGTCGCTATTCGCTGCCACCGAATCGATCTTCGATGCACGCCATGATGTTCTCCAGATGCGGTTCGACGACCTTGTAGAAGACGCGGCGACCGTCTTTGTCACTGGCGAGGAACCCGCAACGTTGCATCAAACGGAGGTGTTCGGACGCCATCGGGCTGGGAATCTCACACGACTCGGCCAACTCCCCGACCGTGAACTCGCCCCGTAGCAGCATCTGCACGATTCGCAGCCGGTGAGGATGAGCCAAAATCTTCAGGCACTCCGCCGCCTGCTCCAGCGCCTTGAGGTCTGTCAGTTCTCGTGCCCCCGTTTTCGCCCGTCGCTTGACCATGTTCAATTCCTCCGACAGATTGATATATCGGAAGGTCGCGACATGTCAATTCAACTGTTTCCAGAATACAGGGCAATGCCGCAGCCCGCCAACTCGCCTCCATTCGATCAACGCCTCGAACGGGATCGCAGGCTGCGATCAACCGCAGGACGCCACTATAGTGCTTCACTCAGACGGGATCTTATTGAGGACGGTTCGAGGGCGGCGGACTTTTTCCAGAATGTCTTCGGCTTTCTTGGTCCAGGCGAATGATTTTGGATTGGCGTTGTGATGTTTGATGTAGTCGATGATTGCTTGTTGCAATTCGGCCACACTGCGGAACACTTCCTTGCGGATGCGGTTGTCTGTTACTCGGCGCGACGTTGTGGCGTGCGCGACCATGAGTTTGTCACGGTTTGGCTCTCGCGATTTCGTTCTCGCGCCACGCTTCGGCATACGCGTGGAAGCCGGATTGAGTCGCAGTCGTGCCACTCTTCAGGGCGGCGACCAATGGTTCGGACTGAAGCGATGTCCCGGATGCTCGCACGAGATGAGCCGTCTGCGCCGCGGCCGCTTCGTCGTAGTTCGCGAGGCTCAGGATCAGCTTCGCCCAATCATTCTTCGCTGCCGCGACCAGTCGTTCCGCGTAATCTCGGGCCGACGTGCGGCGACCGTCTCCATTCACATCGAGCCACACTGCGCCGCTGCATCCGATCGTGCGCGCCTCCCAATCGGAAGACAGCGGCTGATAAGGCTTCGCTGTTTTCCAGTAGAGACCATCGATCCCCGGTCCCGTCGCGATGGCCACGAGATGCACATCGTGCCGAGGTTTTGGAATCGTCCAACCACCACGCCATTTCACACCGAGTGGCAATGTCGCGTCGGGCGACTCAGGAATCGTGGCCTCACGAATCCTGAGGCCGTTGGCAAACAGTTGGATTTGGCTGGCGCGAGACCAATGTGGTCCGAGGACCCGCACATCGATTTGCACGTCCTCGTCGCCCGTCGCCGCCGTATCGCCCGAGTGGTACTTGTCGTTCACGGTGATCTCGGCGAGCAAACCGTAGCTCACCATCACCCGGCCCTGCACGAAATGGGAGATCGCTTCGTCTACGTTGAGCTGCCCCACGTCGCGGTCGTCGCAGCGAATGTAGGTGCGTCCCTGCCCGACGAAGTGCCGGCCGACATCGTGCGAGTCGCTGCTTCCGACCGGCGTCACATTCAGTCCGCGATTGAGCAGCCCCATCCAGTCGTGGAACAACCGCAGCGGATCCGATTGCGTGGCTCCCGAGTTCACGACCTCCATCGCGTTGAATCGCAGCGGCCAGTCGTCGAGGTTCTCCCCCGCGACGGCGTTGAAATGCTGAGGTCCAAACGGACGGACGCCGCTGTGCAGGTCGCGGGCATGGTTCAGGATGGCGACTTTCACTCCGGGCGTTTGCTGGATGTTGTCGAACAGCAATTTCCAGTCGGTCTGCTTGTGATCGACGACGCCCGCCCCGACGGCAATCGGAAAGATGTTGAAGTGCCCGCGAGGCGTCGTCACTTCGTTCCCCATCACCGGCGTGAAGTAACGCCGCACACCAAGCTTCACGGCGATCTCTTCAACGTCGATGTGCTTGTTGTGATCGGTGGCAATCGGCAGCTCGATCCCTTCTCCCGCGAGAGTGATCATCCGCTCTTCGATCGTCGCGTCGCCGTGTCCCGAATGAGTCAGCGTGTGAACGTGGGTGTCACAGGCGACGTAGCCCTTCGTTGGAACCTCACGCCAGATTTGGAGCCGTGTTTCCAAGGTCTCTCTCGCTGCGACGGTCACCTCAGTCCGAGCAAGCGAGTACTCGAAGCCGCGTCCGGCGAGGATCGTGTACCGGCCGGCAGGCACTCCCAGCGTCGCGCGGCCGGTTGAAGTGAACGCCATCCCCGGCCGCACGGCCAGATGATCGTTGGATTCGGCCCCGAACGACTGCATCGCACCGCGATCGTTCAGCACCGTGATGCGGCAAGGCAACGGAGACTTTGCGTGCGCATCGAACACAATCACGTCGAGCGTCGCTTCGCGGAGTGCCTCGCGCACCGGACGACTCGCGATCTCAATCTCGCCAACACGAATATCATCCGACACCGCTTTGCCGCCGACCACCGGTTCAATTCGTAGCGAGTTGCCTCCCTCAACCAGACCACTCGCCGGAAGGGCAAATGTCACCACCATATCGTTCTCATCGACCGTCAACGCCCCCAGCTTCTTGCCGTTGAGCAAGACGTTCCAAGCCTGCTTCACGTCCTGCTGCCGCACGAACAACGTTTGCTCGGTCGCGTTCTTCGTCGAGGCAAATGTCGCGTCGAGTCGCTGGCTGTGCGAGGTCTCAGGAAACTCGGACCACTCCCGCTCGACACCGCTTCGCAAGTGAAGCAGCTTCGGTTCGATGACTTGTCGCTGCGCTGCCGCGTCATCCATCCAGAGGAGTTGTGCCGACAACGCGAACAGTCCCAGAACACGAATGACAGACATGGCTCTTTCCCTCTCGTTTGGCAGTCGCGCACCGGCCGCTCATGTTGCCAGGTCACTCGTCCCGTTCAATGATCCTCAGGCATTCGGCCCACGAGTGTTGCTGCGGCGTTGCCGCATCTTGGCGGCGATGCGGTTGAGAACGGTGTTGGCTCGTCGTTCGCCATCGGCACTCCCTTTGTTCAAGGCGGCTTGAGCCGCCATGAGGACGTTCTTGACCGTGCGATGGTGCATCTCGAAGTCGATGACAGCCTGCTTGAGGCCGGGAAACAACAGGCGTGGTTCGACGTACTGTTGGATGATGTCCGAGAATCGGTGTCGTTGTCCGGCCCCGCTGATGATACCGGTGTCGATCTGTTTGATGGACTTCGCCAACACCGCAGACGCATCGCGCAACCAGCGGCGAGCGTCCTGCCAGTCTTTCTTGTCGGCGTTGTCCGCCGCGAGATGTTCCTCCGGTTTGAGGTCGCGATTGAGCGACGAGAGCTTGCCCGTCGCCTGTTCGAGCTGACCTCGGACGCGCCGGACATCGGTCTCCATGTGTTGGATGGTTTGCCACAATGAGGCGATCGCTTCAAACATCGGGCCGGGGTCTTCACCGGGCAGCAGATCGCCGACTTGAGCGGCCACCTGCGCAGTTGCCTCATGCGAGAATCCGGACGAGTCAAACATCGATGCCATCATCGGCATCGCGCCAACATCGCCCGACCACAGAATGATCGCCGGATCAACTCCAGCAGGCGGAGGCATCAGCGGGACATCGAGGAGTGGAGCGGTCTGCTCGTTCAAAGGATAGAACTGACCCGACAAGGTCCACCCCTGAAGTACACCGATTCCCGTCGCACACGCCATCAGCCGCACTGTGATCGGCTGCGAAACACCAGCCGCCTGCCAGACCTCGGCCGGGATCTGCAACGCCACCGAGTTCGCTGCCTGCGGCGGCTTGAACCAACCCCAAACAGCCAGTGTTCCATCGGCCGTCAACGGAATCGGCTCCCATCCCACCGAAGGTTGTCTCAACAAGAACGACATCAGGCGGCTCCCTCTTCCGAGTGGTGTGGTGATGTAGGGTGCGTGAAGTCCTCGCAACGCACCGTATTTACAACGTACGGTGGTTGTCGTCGATCTCGCAATCAGGATGGTGCGTTCCGAGGACTTCACGCACCCGAGTGGACTTCGTGCAGCGTGTCAGGCGTTCCGGGTCATTTGGGTTTGAAAACCGACTCGTCAGGTCAAACTTCAAGCTCGAAAAAGTCCACACCCGCGGCATCGCTTGCGGGCGAGTGTCCACATCAGCAGGGCCATCGCCTTGTTCCATGTAGGGTTTCGCAGGCCCAACGAGGTGCATCAGTGTGTCAGGTTCCATGTGGGGCGGGGCGGCGTGTACCATTTCTCCGTCGGTTCCCGCCTTTGCTTCGTCCCTCCCGCCTTGAGGACTCTCCGCCATGCAACGTTTTGTTCCCGTCCTGGTGAGTGGCCTGATTTTCTGTGTGCCGTCGATCGTCTGGGCGCAGGTGTCGTATCCGATGCTGATGAGTCTCAAGCCTGTGGCTGTTCAGGCCGGGGCGACCTCCGAGTGTGAGGCGCAATCTCGGTACACGATGCTCGGTGCGTATCAGGTCTTCATCAGCGGTACGGGCGTCACGGCCGAGGTCGTTCCTCCCGAGATGCCGAAAGACGCACCGGCCCTCAAGCCGGGTGAGAAGTCGAAGGAACTGCTCAAGCTGAAGCTCAAGTTCACTGCGACGGCCGATGCGCTTCCGGGCGTGCGCGAGTTCCGGCTGGCCACTCCCAACGGTGCGAGCACCCTCGGGCAGCTTGTCGTCGTGCGAGACCCCGTCGTCGTTGAGGTGGCTGACAACAACACGCCCGACAAGGCGCAGGCCGTCACGCTCCCGGCGACTTTGTGCGGCGCGATCGAAAAGGTCGAGGACTTCGATTACTGGAAGTTCACCGCACAGGCGGGGCAGTCGGTCATCTTCCACGTTCGCTGCCAGCGGTTGCAGGACAAGATCCACGACTTGCAGGCTCATGCCGACCCGATCCTCTATCTGCGCGACACAAAGGGAGGCGTCCTAGCGATGGCCGACAACGAGCTGTTCGCCGACCCGTTCCTCGTCCACCGCTTCGAGCAGGCGGGCGAATACCTCCTCGAAGTGCGCGACGTTCGCTATCAGGGGAACGTCTATTGGGAGTACTGCATCGAAGCGAACTCGCGCCCGTTCGTGACCGGCTCATTCCCGAAGGCCGTCGCGCCGGGAGTCGAGACGACATTGGAATTGAGCGGTGCGCTACTGCCCGCCGAACCGAAGGCCCTTATAAAGCTGCCCGCCGAGATGCGGCTCGGTTCGACATTCGTTCCGGTCACGTTCGGGGATCAGACAACGAATCCACTGCCGCTCTACGTGACCAACCTCCCGTTGACGAACGAGGCCGCCGGCGACAACAACTCGCCGATGACCGCCCCGACCGTCGAGGTGCCGCAGGTCATCAGCGGTCGCATTGAAGCCGAGGCCGATCTCGACTGTTACTCGTTTGTCGCGAAAAAGGGTGAGAAGTTCACATTCGAGGTGATCGCGCGGCGGCAGATGTCGAAGCTCGATTCGTTCCTGCGAATCCTCAACGACAAGGGGGTCGCCCTGCGCGAGGACGATGACGGCCGCTTCGGTCGGCTCACTCATGCCGACACGTGGCTCGAAGGCTGGGAGGCACCGGTCGATGGAACGTTCACGGTCGAGATTCGTGATGTCCATCTGCGCGGCGGGCCGGGGTTCGAGTACGCCCTGCAAATCACCCGCACGACGCCGTACTTCGAGTTGCAAGTGGATACCGACAAGACGCCGCTGACGCCCGGACTGCACGGTCAAATTTTTGTGAGGGCCATCCGCAAGCATGGCTTCACGGGCGAGGTCCAACTGCACATCGACGGTCTGCCGCCCAGTATCACAGCGACGTGCGGACGCATCCTCGCTGGCAAGGGTCTCGACGGTTGCATCGTGCTCGCCACGACCCCCGATGCCGGACTGCTGGCTTCGGACGTGCGCATCTACGGCACCGCATTGCACCCTCAAGGTGAAGGAATGCCAGCTCTCGAACTGACCGCCGTCGCCACGCCGTATCAAGAGTATTACTCGCCCGGCGGCGGACGCGGGCACTATCCCGTCGAGTCACACTCGGTCTGCGTCGGCCAGCCCGCCGACCTCCTCGCCATCAAGCTCAGCGACACCGACATCCGCCTCAAGCCGGGCGAGTCGAAGAAGATCACGATCACGCTCGACCGCGCGAAGGACGTGAACCACAACGTCACGCTCGACTTCCTCTACCGCCACCTCGAACAGGTCTACGCCAACAGCCTGCCCGAAGGAGTGACGATGGAGAGCAATCAAAGCCAGACCCTGCTGACGGGCACCGCCAGCGAAGGCTTCATCACCCTCAAGGCCGACAAAACGGCCCCGCCCGTCGAGAAACAAGTGGCCGTCGTGATGGCCAACTTCTCCCTGAACTTCGTGATGAAATCGACCTACTCCAGCCCGCCCGTATTTGTCACGGTCGAGAAGGCGGAGTGAATCGAAACCAGCTCGCGAACAGCCCGGCTCGCGAGTTACCCCTTGTGCGGCCATGAGCGAGATGTTTTAGGCGAGCCGTGTGCCGTCAGGCCACGGGTTTCCTGCGATGATCAAGAACCCGCAGCCTTACGGCATGCGGCTCGCCGGTGTTTCATCTTTGGCGACGTGAGGTATAGACTGCCGAGCGACATTCTCCTCACGGCACAGGGCGGGGTGGCTGGGGCTTGAACTCTTGAACTTACCCACATTCTTACAAAGTTTGCCAGTGTCGGTTCGCGGTGGCGGTTGCGTCTGACTCGTTTGGCGGCTTGGGGTTGCGTGTGTTGTGTTGGTTCTTATCGTGGGGAGGCATGTCGGTTGGATTGTGGGTTGGGACGGTCTTCAAGGAGCGTTGAAGGTCGGTCGTCGATGGCGGGATGCTGTCGCACAAGGAAGGAACATGCGGGATGGAGTCTGGCCGTGAGTACTCTCACGTTGGATGTCGGCGAGTGGGCGGAGGAGAACTTTGGCGGGTGTAAGTTGGGGGATGTTCGTCGGACGCGGCGGGCGGTGACGGTGGCGCAGCAGATGGCGGAGCATCCCGACGGCAGCACACCCGATCAGGCGGAGGAGTGGTCGGACTTGAAGGCGATGTA
>JAYVDI010000344.1:0-2503 GCA_043749505.1 Schlesneria sp.
GCCCCGGTTTGCGGGGCTACCGCACTGCGGCTGATCAGGAAGAGGGCTGACGCCCACGAATCACGCTGGGATTGCCCGTCACAGACTTTTCTTCACAGCGACTCCAGCAGTTCTCGCATCTCGGCGGCGGCGTGATCGTCGCCGGTACGTTGTGCGGCAATCATCCCCTGGCTTAGTACGGCGCGCGCTGCGGCATCCTCACCGTCCTCCGCCAGCAATTGACCACGACGGAAGTACGCCGGGACGTGATCGGGAAACCGGACATTCATGTCGGCGAGGCGCTGCAATCCAGCGGGACGGTCGGCCCCCTTGGCCAGTTCCAGCGCGAGGGCATAGTGCAGGAAAGTGTCGTCCGGTTCAGCGGCCAGCATTTCTTCCAGTTGTTCGCGTCGAGACATGAGTGGGGACTTCGTTGATGAGTGGGGTGGGGCGCAGAGAGTGAGAATAGACATTGAAGTAAATGGGATACAGCTCCGACCGGCAATTGATGCGGGTGATTGACGAGCGGCTCGCGCCGCGTCTGCCGAAGCCCGCCGCAAATCATTCCCGCCCGCCACGTCACCACGGCGGACTTCACTGAAGCTTCACGAGAATTCTCAAAACGGCACAACTCATCCAACCGGTCGCGTTTCAGTCTGCCCAGCCTGTCGGGCTGTCGGGCTGGGCAAGTTATGCGACATGAGGAGGTGCAGTTTCAAGCGCCGCGCGGCGGCTCGTCGATGCAAAGCCGTGCGGAGAGCCGATGGATCGGTCTCCGAAGCCGCTTCGGCGGAATGACCGGACACAAGTCCGGTTGGCAGCCTGTTGAAAAACGTGGAGCACGTTTCCAACGTGCAATTTCCCCTCGGGTTTTGAGCACGATGAAATCGTACTCCACGAGTGATTCAACGGGTTGTTAGAGGCGGCAGTCTCATGGACCTTCGGGTCTCTGAGTTCGTCGGCTGCGAAGGATTGTGGCAAACGCGAAGTCCGTACACCCCTTGATCGAACCTGAGCGGCCCACGAGTAGACCTTCCCCATGACAAAGCGGTTTCTCTCACTCTCAGCCTGGTGTGCTCTGACCCTGTTTGCAGGGTCGGCGCTACTGTCGGCTAACGATCGCCAAACCCCGCTGACACGAGCCGCCGCACGGGCGATTCCTTCGGTCGGGAACATTCACACCGAAAAATCTGCCAATCCGCGAGACAACGTCTTCTCGTCGGACAAGGGCCGCAAGATCAACGGCATGGGGACCGGCGTCGTCGTGGACGAACGCGGTTACATGATCACGAACTACCATGTCGTCGCCGACGTAGACACGATTCGCGTCGAGTTCTCCGACAAGAGCAGCTACTTGGCACGCAAGATCAACGCCGATCGCGTCAACGATCTGGCGCTCATCAAGATCGAAGCGACGAAGCCGTTGAAGGTGATCCCTCACGGAATCTCTTCCGACCTGATGGTTTGCGAAACGGTGATCGCGATCGGCAACCCGTTCGGCTACGAAGGGACTGCGACGGTCGGCTACATCAGTGCCCTCGGGCGCGATGTCGAAGCGAACGAGACGCAGTTCTATAAGAACCTCATTCAGACCGATGCGGCCATCAACCCTGGCAACAGCGGCGGTCCGCTCGTGAATATCGAAGGCGAAGTGATCGGGATCAACGTCGCGATTCGCGCCGGTGCCCAAAAGATCGGCTTCGCGATTCCGATCGACGATGCCCGAATCATCATCGAGCGTCTGATGAGTGTCGAGCAGTTAGACCGCACGTATCACGGATTGATCCCACGAAACGTTAAGTCCGCTTCGTCGCGCATGTTGCTGGTGGACGGGACTCAGCCCGACAGCCCTGCGGCAACCGCAGGCCTAAAAAACGGCGACGTGATTCTGCACGCGGGTGAGATCGACATCGTGGACGGTGCCGACTGGGAGCGAGCACTGCTCGGCCGCCCCGTGGGCGACAAGATTGAGATCACTGTCCGGCGCAGCGACAAAGTAGAAAAGGCAACACTCGTTTTGGCCGCGTACACTGGCGGTCGCTCGAACCTAAATCTCGACACGACACCTTCTCGCCCTGTGGCGATCGCAATACCGAACGCTGCCACCGATGACCGCTTCTGGCAACAACTTGGTGTGAAGATGACGGCTCTTCCCGAATCACAGAAAAATCTCGTCGGCCCTAAATACCGAGGCGGCATGCGAGTAATGGATGTCCGCGACGGCGGTCCTTCCGCATCGAACGGTATCCAAAAGGGAGACATCCTCGTTGGTCTCGACAAGTGGGAAACGATGTCGCCCGACAACATTGGTTGGATTCTCGGACAGCCCAATCCGCAGAACCAGGATGGTCAAGTGTCACTGAAGTTCTTCGTGATCCGCGGAACGGAAACTCGCTACGGATTCCTCCCCGTCGCTGTGACTCCACGAGTCGCGACCGGAGTGACCACGGGCATGAACTGAGGCCGAGTTGGAGCCGATTGGCCAAGACCAGAATTCAATGAATACGGCCCCGAGCCTTAATGC
>JAYVDI010000345.1:0-5206 GCA_043749505.1 Schlesneria sp.
AAAACCGACGGAATTTCGCCGATCGCGCTGCCGACATGAGCTGCACAGCGACCGCCGACCAAATTCGCGAAAAATGGCTTTCACCACGGGCTGCTAGCCGCAACGTTGTGGTGTGCTGTTCGCCACAGCTCGTGAGAACCGATGCCATCGTCGCACGAATCACACGCCTGTTCTCGCCCCGCACAACGTGAGTGAGTGGTTCAACCTGACTGGCGTTTCGATCTGGTTACAATGGTTGCAGCGGTCGTAGTGATTAAGAAGTACGAGTTGTCACGAATGAGCTGTTCGGCAAGCCCTTTGCTTTGAGGCGAAGACCGGCGATTGAGTAGCTTGCGCTCCCTTCGTCTCAATGCAGAACTTCTCCTGCGATCATCAGAACCGAACCACTTCACGGACCCGACTCATGCCAGTTGCCACCGCTTCCGTCGATGAGTTTCTGTCGCTTCTCGAACAGAGCCAATTGTTGCGCGAACCGCTCATGCAAAAGGTGCGAGAGCAAGTTCCCTCGCTGGGAACGGATGAGAACGATGCCTCCAAGGTCGCGAAGTCGCTCGTGAAGAGCCAACTTCTTTCGGCGTATCAGGCGCTGAGGCTACTCGCAGGGAAGTCGGATGGCTTCTATCTCGGTAAGTACCGACTGCTCGATATCCTCGGCCAAGGCGGCATGGGGATGGTATACCTCGCCGAGCAGATCACGATGAACCGGTTGGTCGCGCTGAAAGTGATCGGTCGCATCTCGAAGAGCAAGGACGACGCGCTGGCTCGTTTCAAACGTGAGGCTCGGGCCGTCGCACAGCTCTCGCACGCGAACATCATCCAAGCGTATGACTTCGACGAGATCGATGACATCCCCTTCATCAGCATGGAGTACGTCGAGGGGATCGATGTCGAGCGACAGGTGGCGAAATTCGGCCCGGTCGATTGGAAACAAGCGGCCGACTATGCGATGCAGGCGGCGGCGGGACTGGAGGCCGCTCGCAAGGCGAAGTTCGTTCACCGCGACATCAAGCCGGGCAATTTGCTGATCGACACGTCAGGCACAGTGAAGATCCTCGACCTCGGTCTGGTGATGACCAAGCAGTACACCCGCAACGATTCGCTGACCTCGGCGCAGGATCAGGTCGGCACGGTGGACTACATGGCACCGGAGCAGGCTCTCAACAGCCATCGCGTCGATACGCGGGCGGACCTCTACAGCTTGGGCGGCGTGCTGCACTTCATGCTCACGGGGAAGATTCCGTTCGAGGGAACGAGTAGCGCCGAGAAGCTGCTCAAGCATCAATCCGCCGCGCCGACGCCGGTGCGTCAATTGAAGAGCGGCATCTCCGAAGAGTTGGAACAGATCGTTCTGAAGCTGCTGGCGAAGAAGGCTGACGATCGCTTTCAGACTCCCGAGGAGTTGATCGCCGCACTCAAGCCGCTCGCCGAGAAGAAGACTCCGCCCTATGACGCCGCTGCGGTCAAACATCCCCGCGCGACGTTCGCGCCGCTGCTCGGTCGCGGTCCCGAGGCGAATGCGATCAACACGAAAGGGCATCTGTCAGGAGTCCTGTCGCCGCTCAAGATGGATGGAGGCATGGCGGGTTCGACGGGCATTGCTTCCATGCAATCCACGGGCGTCGTTTCGATGAAATCAACGATCGAAGCCGAAAAGCCGCTCGGACTGGCTGAGCCTGCCGCCAAGAACGCGATCGTCAAACGAATGCCTTCGCAGGTCTCGCCGAAGGAGTTGCCAGCGACGGCCCTCGCAAAGGCCAACGTCATCAAGCGCGATCCCGCACGCAGTGGCCCGAAGAGCGCGATTGTGATCGTCCCGAATCGGGCCGAACAAGAGGAGGAAGACTTTGCAGATCTCCCCTCGCTTCCTTCGGGTACCAATCGACGGCGCGTCCGCAAGTTGCCAAGCAAGCTGAGTGGCAAGGAAGGAGGCGATGCTCAGTTTCTGATGCTGCTCGGCGGCGGGTTGACGGCGACGATCTTGATCGCCGGGCTGATGATCTTCATGTCCGGAAGCCGCTCAAACCAGACGGCGCTCGCGGTGACAACGACATCCAACACTCAACCCGCGAATGCAAACGCGATTTCCGTGCGAGGCCGCTTTGTCCGCATCCCGCTCGACCACATCGCCAACACGGTCAGCACGAAGGGGATGTTCAACGAGGAGACCAACGACACCGAGCGTCTGGTTCTTCCCGCGTGGACCTCGAAGGATGTCGAAGGCGTACCGTTCACGCTCATAGATCCGCGGAGCGGCAACACGCCGAACTTGGTGATGTTGCAGGGAGCTTTGGGAACGCAAGCACCTCAGAAACCGAAGTCGGTCAGCGTGCCGACCAGCTTCTCGGCGAAGGCGATCCACTTGCTGAGCGGCGTCGGCGGCTACTGCTATCCGTCGCAGCCGAAAGGCTCGGTCTCGATGATCGTGCGGCTGACGTATGCGGACGGCAGTGTCGAAAATCATGAACTCATCAATGGCGAACACTTCGCGGACTACATCCACCGCGTCGATGTTTCGGGGAGCAAGTTCGCGTTTGAGGCCGGTCAACAACAGATGCGGTTCCTGAGTATTCATCCCCAGCGAACTGAACGGATCATGTCGGTCGAACTGGTGAAGGGGCCGGACAAAACGGCACCGCTCATCATGGCGATGACGTTGGAGGAAGTGGTCGCGACGGGGAACCCTTCTTCAACGGTGTCGCTCGGCCCACCGTCTTATGAGCGTTGGAAGACGTACTCGGAAGAGCTGCGGAAGGATCCCGATCTAATCGCCTACTACACGTTCAGTGGCGACAAGGATGGCAAGGATGTCTTGTACAGCCAAGCCACGTCGCCGAAGTTCGGCGCGATGAACGGCAAGGTTCACGGCGGAGCACGCTGGGTTCCCGGACGTTTTCCGCAGAAAACCGCCTTGCAGTTTGATGGCAAGAACTCGGGGCACTATGTCTCGCTGGGTGATGGCGACTCGAGCAACTGCAACTTCACCACGTCGTTCACCGTCGCCGCCTGGTTCAAGGCGAACGAGTTTGACCATGCCCATCAGGTGATTGTCGGCAAAGGGGACAGTTCCTGGCGGCTGCAACGCGACAACGAAAAGCACAGTCTGCAACTGGCGATGAACAACTATCTTCCTGCGGAGACGCCTGCCGAGATCAAAGCGGCTCATCCGTTCGCGCGAATTGAGGGGCTGACGGCCGTCAAAGACGGCAAGTGGCATCTGGCCATCGGTGTCTACGACTTCAGTGCCTCACGCCCCACGATGACGCTGTATCTCGACGGTCAGTTGGAAGGAGTCACCAAGCTCGGGACGCCCAACCAGAATCAACACCCTGTGATGATCGCAGCCAACTCCGAGAAGTTCAGCAACAACGAGTTCCGTTACTGGAAGGGATTGATCGACGAGGTCGTGATCCTCAATCGAGCCATTAAGGCGGCGGATGCCGAACTGATGTACGACGCCGGTCGGCCGATGCAGTGAAGCGGGCGGCAAGCGGGTAGAGTGCGTGCGAGTCTTCGAAGCGCACCGCCTTCGACTCAAGCGGTGCGTTCCGAAGACTCGACGCACCCTACAGTGGCGGCAATCTCCATCTGAACGCTCGATCAAGTCGGCTTTTCAGATCGCCGGCTGGTGCGGTCGAGGGCACGCTTCACTCGCTTCCACAGCGCGGCGTTGTTGAGTCGCTCCAGCCCGAGTGCTTTCAGGCAGCGCTCTTTCGTCGGGTACTTTCCCGTTCGCCACGCTTCAATGATCTGCTCCTCTTCCGCTTCGGTCGCCCGATGCGATCCCGCGTCATGGTCGCTCGATATATTCTCAACGCCGGGCATCACCATCTTTTCTGCGGCATGAGTTTGCTGCTCGTCGTCCGCACTCGTCGCCGAATTGTCTGCCGTCGCCATCGTCTCTTTCCTGCGTGAAGTTGTTCGTCTGAAGTCGTGTTCGTGCCAGACTTGTCCGCGACGCGAAACGTCACCAATGTAGCGTCGCGCTCCCGATTCTGCTGCATGACTCGTGATGGCCAGATTTACCTCGGGAGAGAATGCCAAAACGACTTTGATTTCATGAAGGACGTGTCCATGGACCAACAATTGACCAGACGTGACGCACTGAAGATCTCTGCCGGGGCCATGGGGATCGGAGTGATTGGCTTCGGTGCGACAGGCGTGATTGAAACGCCAGCGATTGCTGCGGATCGGCCGGTTGAGGCGGACTACAAGATTCAACACGGTCGCATCCGGCAGTCGGTCATGGGCTGGTGCTTCAACCCGATGCCGACGCCCGAGCTGATGCAGCACTGCCGCGACATCGGCCTCGTCGCCATCGAAGGGATCGGGACCGAACACTATCCCGCAGCGAGGAAATTGGGACTGAAGGTATCGCTGGTAAGCAGTCACGGCTTCGCACGCGGGCCGTTCAATCGTGCAAACCATGAGTTCTGTGTCACGAAGCTGAGATCGGCGATCGACCTTGCGGTCGAGAATGAGTGCGCGAACGTCATCACGTTCACCGGGATGCGGGAAGCGGGGATTACCGACGAGCAGGGGACTCAAAACTGCATCGACTGCTGGCGACAGGTCATCGCCTACGCCGAAGAGAAGAAGATCAACCTCTGTCTCGAACATCTCAACTCGCGCGACGGTAGCCACCCGATGAAGGGGCATCCGGGCTACTTTGGTGACGATGTCGATTTCTGTGTTGAGCTAATCAAGAAAGTCGATTCGCCACGGATGAAGCTGCTGTTCGACATCTACCATGTGCAGATCATGAACGGTGACGTGATCCGCCGTCTGCGACAGTACAAGGACGTGATCGCCCACTATCACACGGCGGGCAATCCCGGCCGCGGCGAACTCGATGAGCAGCAAGAGATCAACTACCCCGCGATCATGCGGGCGATCCTCGAAACCGGATACCAAGGCTTCGTCGCGCAGGAGTTCATCCCGACATGGCAAGACAAGGTGGAAGCTCTGCGCCACGCAGCCAAAGTCTGCGACGTGTGAGCTAAGAATCTGTCCAAGAGCAACTCCGCGTTTTGAATTGCCCGTCCCGTCACTCCGCCGACGGGACGAATCGCGGCGTAACATTTGGACAGGTTCTAGGCTCTGTCCCTTAAAACTCAAGGCTCATCCGGCGTTTCGGGGAGGTTTCATGAGGAGGGTTGCGACGAGGGATTCGAGGAGTGCTTTTCCGCGTTTTCGGGCGTTGTGAACG
>JAYVDI010000346.1:0-7300 GCA_043749505.1 Schlesneria sp.
TTGGAACAATGAACTGGACCTCAGATCGATCAAGATCACCTTGCAGATGGACATCTTGCGATGCAAAACACCGGAACTCGTCCGCAAGGAGATTTGGACGCACGTTCTGGCTTACAACCTGATCCGTACCATCATGGCTCAGGCGGCCATCCAACATGAGATCCTTCCGAGATCCATTAGTTTCAAGGGGACGCTTCAAACCCTGGAAGCCTTTCAGCCCCTGATTGCTTGCCAGGA
This sequence comes from Schlesneria sp., assembly GCA_043749505.1. GTDB lineage: Bacteria > Planctomycetota > Planctomycetia > Planctomycetales > Planctomycetaceae > Schlesneria. The sequence goes on from JAYVDI010000346.1 coordinate 238, forward strand.
GTCTCGCGGCCTGGCTCACCGAGAAGAACTCTATCAACACCTGCTCCATGCCATTGCCCAGCATCGAGTCGCCGATCGGCCAGACCGGTTTGAACCACGCAAGGCCAAACGTCGGCCCAAAAACTACGACCGACTGATGAAACCCCGGCACGAAGTCAAACGTGAAATGCTCAGGCGCGTTAGCGATATCTAAGTGCCATTCGTCCGTCAAACCGGAGCAGCGAAGTGTTCGCTGGTGGCAATTCAACGAATTCAGTTTCTGCCATCCCGCAGGCGTTCATGAACACGAGTTGCCGGGTTTGTACGGGCCAGCGTCGTAAGAGCCTTGTTCGGGTAAGAGGTGTGACGATGCACCCTGCCCCTGCTAGGAACGCGACGATGGCGAAGACAAAACAGAAACCGGTCCATGAAGTCCGTCTCGGGGCGATCAAGGCCACGATCTGGGAGAACCAGACGACAGCGGGAATGCGACACAACGTCACGGTCAGCCGCAGCTACAAGGACGGCGCGGAAGGGAAGCAGGCCGATTCCTTCGGGCGCGATAACCCGCAACTGCTGGCCAAAACCGTGGACTTGGCCCACACTTGGATATTCCAACAGACGGCGGCCTGAATCTCGGAATGCTCGGCGTTCAGGAACACTCCAAATCTGGAGTGCAAATGCTTGGGTGGGCGCATTAGAGTGCGTGACCAGAATTCCTCAATCAATCTGACCGACAACGAGTGGAACCAACTCACTCCTTGCGATCCCCCGGCGATCTGAGTCGTCCGCTCCGCCGCCGCACAGCGGCCAAAGTTCGACGCGTCTATTGAGCGGCCGCTTGTGGCGAGAGGGTGCGGACCAACTCGTGATCGGTCTCGCTTCAGTGGTTGACCGATTTGATCGGCCCAAGCTCCCGATAGGCTTCGGTCCGACGGTCAGGAAGGGCCAGCAGGTGGCGGCGCGAATAAACGGCACTGAGCGAACGCCCGGTCACTGTGACAACCTCGCCCGGCGCGAGGGTTCGGCAAAGTTGATCATCGTGCTCAGTCCAATTCCGGCGTGGACTTCGTGAACTGGCGCCGCTGAGATCAAGGCGTGGCCTGCGATGCGAACGACCGTCGTGATGGCGTTTACGACAGGGACGGGCCGACAGGTTCGACGGTATCATCGGGCGCCAGAATCAATGCCTTGAATGCCGTGACAGTCTCCGTCATGCGACTTAATGTTGGTTCCACTTCGAGACTAGGGGCGGCTTTTTTTATGTATTCCACCTTTGAACGGAGCAAGCCGCGCAGCTTTTCCATTTCGGACAATTCGTCGGCAAGTGTTCCTTCGAATTCATGGATCGTCCCGCCAACCAACGCGAAGACATGGTCCAGCCGCAGCGAGTAGGCAATGAGGTCAATGTGAAGTTGGCCTTCGGTCACCTTCTCCTGAACTTTTCCATTGGATGTTTTTCGGGAAGTAAACATGCACTCAAGCCAATGCTTCTCTTTCGGATCCGCGATCTGATTTAGATGGTGCTGAAGTTCGTGCCGCCAGGTGCATCGCAGCTCTCGAAGCTCACCACGCAATCGCCACAGTTCCCAGCACTTGTCCCGACTCATCGGCTCGCGGCACAGTTCCTTCGCCGACGTGTAGATACGCTCCAGTTTTGAGATTTGATCGATGCTACGGTACTGAAATAGCAGATCCAACTGTGCTTCGACTCTTTTCATTCGCCGGGCGATATCTGCTCCAGCGATTAGGTGGGCCGCCGTAACGACCACAGCAGCGGCCTGACCGAGACGTGTCACCGTCGCTGCGGTGCCAGAGGCTTTTGCCATTTCAATAAACTTCTTCGATCGCGCGTCCATTAACATTGGCAGGAGCTGTCGCGTCGTTGAATTTCGGCTAAACACAGCGGTTCCATTGGCAATGAGCACCCGCCCTTTTCTCGACACGGTACACGTCAACTCAGCACCGGATTGCAGCAACCGAACCCCATTGACTGCGATCGTCAAACTGTCGGCGCCATTCATTGCCAATTGGCCGTTCACAGTATTCATCGCGAATTTGTAACTTGCAGAAGCAAACACTTCATCATCCAACGATTCGGCGAAACTCAACTGAGAAATCACGCTTACGGAAGGCGGGCCGACCAAATCGGCGGGTGTGCCGGTTTGCGCAAGTCCTACATTGTCTTTGCAGTTCGCCTGCGAGTGGGAACCGCGTCGGAGAAGAATGAGCGCGACAGTCGTCAGAACCATCAATGTCAGACCGGAGATACTTAGGGAAATCACCAACAACGTGGTCTCATTCATCATAGTCCCCTGAGGCTCTCAGGCTTGGAAATCGGTGTAATGAACTCGGCTCGACGAAGAATCTCAACAATCTGTTGAGTAGGCCGACGAAGCCAGTAAGCGTCCCTCTAAGTTTTCGCTCCATCGGCCGCCGACTGTTCGCGAAGGGTTTCATAGAGGTTGGACGGGCCCAGCAGGACGTCTTTCAGTCCTTCCCGGACGGCTTCGGAACTCAGAGCCTGCGTGCTCATTGCCGTGTGTGCTTCAAGGGCACTCATCACGGCGTTCATGATCTCGTTCTTGAGGTCCGGTGAGTTGGCAAATTGCTCTTTCGTGTTGTTGGTCGCCTGCTGTTTCAGGGTGGCCGACTCCAGCAGTTTGCCCTTGATGACGTTGTTGACGTAAACCAGCTTGTCCTGGTCGGTCAGGTCGCCTTCAAACAGGTCGTTGACCTTCTTGATGATCTCGCTCAGCCATGCTTTCTGCTTTTCCTGATCACTACCACCACCGACTTCGGTGGGTGGCTTTAGCTTCGGATTGCCTCCTTGGCCGAGCGGCATCGACTGTTTGCCTTGGGGCTTCAAGTTGTGGTGAGTCAGCAAGACTTTCGAGAGGTCAATTCCTTCACGTTCGCGACCAAACTTCAGCAATCGAAGCACATGCCTGTAGAAGATGGATCGCTTCTCGATGTCTGTGTTTTCATAGTCGAAAATCTGCGACAGGTAGGTGTAGAGCCGCTGAAAGGCTCCCATGTCGGACTCGAACAGCAGCAGAGCCTTCAACTCGTCCTGTGCCTTCTTGATGGGCTTGTTGTATTCGGCGACGACGCTCGGCCTCAGAGGCTCCTTCGCGGTCTTCGCCGTTTCCATCGCCGCTTCGAGAGCCGCTTTCGCGACCTTCAGGGCCAGCTGAGCCGCCTTGTACTTCTTATGCAGGCGATCCACGACTGGCTCGACCGCCGCCATCAATTCGCTTGGTTCTGCGTTGGGATTCAGTTCCACGGCGACGACGCGATCAACCTCGAAATCGTCGTAGTGACCGGCGGCGTCGAGTTTGGCTCGCAGGTTGTAGACCAGATGCGGGTCTGTGACGCCGGACAGTTCCGCCGTCGTGTGGTAGGTCTTGAATGCCGCCAGCACGTCTTCCGTGTTGTTCACGAAGTCCAGCACGTAGGTCGTGTCCTTGCCGGGATGAGCACGATTCAATCGCGACAGCGTTTGGACGGCCTGAATGCCCGCCAGTCGCTTATCGACGTACATGCCGCACAGCAGCGGTTGATCGAAGCCGGTCTGGAATTTGTTCGCCACCAGCAGAATCTGGTACTCGTCGGTCTTGAAGGCTTCGCGAATGTCGCGGCCTCGCAGGTTGGGGTTCAGCGCCAGGCTGTTTTCGGTGAATGGATCGGGGCCGGAGTCTTTGTCGGTCACTTCGCCGGAGAACGCCACCAGTGATCGGATGGCATAGCCTCGGTCCTTGATGAACTTGTCGATGGCGAGTTGCCAGCGAACGGCCTCTTGTCGGCTGGCCACAACCACCATCGCCTTCGCCGTCCCAGCGAGTAGCGGAGCGACGTGTTGGCGGAAGTGTTCGACGACGATTTCGACCTTCCGCGAGATGTTGTAGGGATGCAGTCTCACCCAGCCCATGATCCCCTTCATGGCGGCGTTGCGTTCGACTTCCTTCTCGTCCCACTCTTTCCCGTTGTGAGCCAGTTTGAAGGCCAGCTTGTAGGTCATGTAGTTTTGGAGCACATCCAGAATGAAGCCTTCCTCAATGGCCTGCCTCATTGAATAGACGTGAAACGGCGCCGGAATGTTGTCCTTGGCGAGCTTTCGCGATGGATCTGGCAGCGTACCAAACAACTCCATCGTCTTGGCCTTCGGCGTCGCCGTGAACGCGACAAACGTGATGCCCGCGTCGTCTGCTCGTGAGGCCATCTGAGCGGCCAGAATGTCTTCGGTGCTGACTTCGCCACCGTCACCGAGTTCTTGCAGTTCCTCCGCCGACAGCACGGCCTTCAGCTTGGCGGCGGCCTCGCCCGTCTGGGAGCTATGAGCCTCATCGGCGATCACGGCGAACCGTTTACCTTGTGTGGCGGCCAGTTCGCGGACGGCCGTCAGAGCGAAGGGGAAGGTCTGGATGGTGCAGACCACGATCTTCTTGTCGCCGGAGAGTGCTGCGGCCAGTTCCCCGCTCTTGCTGCTGCTCTCGCCTTTGATCGTGGCGACGACCCCGGTTGTTCGCTCGAAATCGAAGATTGCTTCCTGCAACTGGGTGTCGATCACATTGCGGTCAGAGACGACCAGCACTGTGTCGAACAGCTTGTTGTGCTGAGCGTCGTGCAGATCGGCCAGAAAGTGGGCGGACCACGCAATCGAGTTTGTCTTGCCGGAGCCTGCCGAATGCTGAATCAGGTACTTGCCGCCCGGTCCTTCCGTCAGCACGGCGGCTTGCAGTTTGCGAGTGGCGTCGAGTTGGTGAAACCGGGGGAAGATGACCGACTTGATTTGCTTCTTGTCGTCCTTCTGAGTCACCAGATAACGGCCGAGAATCTCCAGCCAGCTTTGCCGTTCCCAGACTTGTTCCCACAAGTAGGCGGTCCGGTGTCCGCCGTGAGGATTGAGCGGATTGCCCGCCGCTCCTTGGTCGCCCTGATTGAACGGCAGGAACACGGTGTCGGTGCCGCTCAGCCGGGTGGTCATGTGGACTTCGCGATTGCTGACGGCGAAATGAACCATCGCCCCGCTGGGGAACGAGAGCAACGGCTCGGCAGCTTGGCCTTTGGGTTTGGGATGCCGGTCGAAGCGGTACTGGTCGATCGCGTCGCCGATGCTTTGAGTGAAGTCGGTCTTCAGTTCGACCGTCGCCACGGGCAGACCGTTCAGGAACAGCACAAGGTCGATGCTGTTCTCGTTCTGTTGCGAGTAATGCACTTGCCGCATCACTCGCAGCCGGTTGGCGGCGTAGCGGGCCAGAATGTCGGGGTTCATCGCCAGAGCCGGTTTGAATTGGGCGAGCGGCAGTTTCCCGCGCAGGCCCAGCAGTTCGATGCCGTGCCGCAGCACGTCCAGCGTGCCGCGTTGGTTGAGCGAATCCCGCAAGCGAGTCAGTAGCGTGTCTGCGGCGTTCGCGCCGTGGTTCTTGACGATGGCTTCCCATGCTTTGGGCTGTGTTTCTTGGACCCAAGCCAGCACGTCATCGGGGAACAAGGCCCGCGCCCGGTCGTAGCCTTCATCATTCGGCGAGTACCCCCAGCCGTTCGCGGCGAGGTGTTCGCAGATTTCGTTCTCGAATTCGACTTCGTTGTGCAGACTCATCCGAAATGCCTTTCGCCATCACAGCCGTCAAATAGGATGATGGCAGGCGTGAATCCAGAACCGATTGAAATCAGGCGACTTGCGCCGATCGTCCATCCTGCGGAAGCACGCAACCGGCAGTTCCATCAAATAACCATCAAAAAGGGAATCCCATCAACGCATCGGCCGTCTCGTGTCTATTCTGACACACACAAATCACGTTGTGTGTGCTGAAGATTGTTGTCAATACACATAAATCGGTTTGACTGTGCCCGACCGGACTCAAGCTCTTCACAGGATCTTTCGCCCTTCCGCACAGTTCAGCAGTTCGGAAAACGCCAGAATTGCCGAGCGTCGTCCGCTCTTTTCCCGGAGTAGCGAGAGAATGCCGATGTCGCGAAGTTTCCGCAGAAATGGCAAGGCGGTGTTCTTGGGAATGCCGGAACGCTCCACGAAATCACTTGATTCAAAGATGGGCCGGTCGAACAGCGCATCCAGTACCTTCAAGGCGTACTGCGACCGAGTCAGCTCCGAAATCTGCTGCTTCATGCGTTCGTACAGTTCCCGGATACTGCGGACCCGGACCGTGTTCGTTTGAGATTGTTCGGTAATCGCGGTCAGGAAGAACTCGACCCAGCCGGTCCAGTCGGATTGCTGGCTGATCCCGCGCAGTCCGGCGTAGTACCGGTCCCGGTGCGCTTCGAGGTACTCGCTGAGATAGAACATTGGGCTGGCGAGTGCTCGCTTCTGGAACAGGAACAGCGGAATCAGCAGCCGACCGATACGGCCGTTGCCGTCGTTGAACGGATGGAGCAACTCAAATTGAGCGTGAACCACGGCGGCTTGTACCAGCGGGTCAACGTCATCAACGGCGAGATACCTCTCGAAGGCTTCGAGATGATCGAGAAGTTGCAACGGTGACGGCGGGACGTAGGTCGCCTGTTCGATCGGACAGTTGCCAACGCCGATCCAATTCTGAGTGACTCGGAATTGTCCCGGCGTCTTGTCCGCTCCGCGAACGCTGTTCATCAGAACGCCGTGCATTTGCCGCAACAGCGACAAGCTCAACGGCCGTTGCTCCAGAGCCGCTTTCGCCAACGAGAGTGCCGTTCGGTAGTTCACGATTTCCTGAATGTCGTGAACCTTCTCGGGATCGAACTCCATCCCCGCTTCGTATTCGAGGACTTCATCGACCGTGGCCTGAGTCCCTTCGATCTTGGACGAGAGCACGGCTTCCTGAGTGGTCAGGGGCGAGAGCATGACACTGGGATTGATGACGCTTTGGAGCAGTCCGTCGTAGCGGGCGAGCGCCGCGTTGGCCGGGCCGATGAGGCGAATCAATCGTCCGTGGTCGAGGTTCGTCAGCGGCAGTGATTCGGGAATGTACGGTTTCATTTCATGCGGCCTCCGTTTCGACCAACCCGCGCACGTCGATCTGGCCGGTGACGGCGGCGGAGATCAGAGCGGTCCGGCGTTCTTGCAGCAGCTCGATCCCACGCTCGG
>JAYVDI010000347.1:0-8524 GCA_043749505.1 Schlesneria sp.
ACGGAATGTTGCGGCAGCGTCGGTTGTGGTGTCGCCCAAGCGTGCGCGATCCGAACCACGATCTCCCAAGGGAGCGAACTGGCAATGAGCCGAATGAACCTGCGAAGTCTCGCATTATTTCTGCGGTGAGCCGGAAGGCTGGCACCGCATCACTACTTGGCGGCGGCCTTCTTCGGCACGGCCAGCGGTTCCACCTTGAGATGCTTCATCAGCTTGTCGGTCTCCAACTGAGCGGCCTCCAACTCGTGATGGATGTCCACACAGCAGTCTGCCATCTTGCCATTCGCATCCTTGTTCTTGCAGCAATCGTCCAGCATGTCGCAATGCGTCAAGACATTCGCATAGTGCTTCTGGATCGACTCGACCAGCTTGGCCGCTTCGGCATCCTTTGGATGGGCTGCTTTCACGCCTTTCAATGCGTCACTGGCCTTCGTCGTATTCTGCCGAATCGCGGTTGCCTGCTCTTGGAAAACGGGCTGTGGCGCTGCCAACTGAAGCTGTGGCGCGTAATACAATTGCCGCGAATAGTCTTGCGCGTGGCGGTTGTACGTTTGAGACTGATGCGCACTGTAGTCTCCCCGCCACTTTCGGGTTCCGTCGGTCAAATCCTGCGCGAACGCAGATGAACCCAGAACTAGAGCCAACAGGGCTGCCAACTTCAAACGGGTAAAAGTCGTCATGATCGTCTCCATTCCAAAGGTCCAAAACACACCGAGCGGAGAATCCGCCGGTGAACTTTCGCCGCTGTCGAGTGGCGAAAAAAAAAGCCGACGCGGCAAAAGACCCTGAGGTCTTCCACCGCGTCGGCTTACTTACTGAGTAGCCTCCCGGCATGGGCCGGGCTGCTCTTCATTTAGTCTTCCATTGCGACTGAGATGCGAGCTTCAAACTCATGCACCTCCAACGTCCTCACGGTACGCCCCTAGAAATAGAATAGATAGGCACTTGTTCTTCCGAATTCCGAGACAGATATGACTTCGCTGGGATTGTTTTTGAGTTTGGTCGGGCCGGTTCCATCAGTCCGTCGAACTTCTTGCCGTGAGGCTACTCGGACTGTGTCATCGGCCAGTTGCGGTACATCAGTGGCGTGATCACGCAGCACGACGATGGCGGCGGTGAACTAGGCGTTGTGAGCGGCGCACCATTTCATCCCTCGCACCAGCCAGTGGTTTTAGAGGACGGCTTTGGCGATCTCGTCGTTCGCGTTCAGAGCCGATGCGCCACCTCCGACCGCATAGTCGTGAGCATAGTCTTCTCCACCAAACGCGGCAGCGCGAGACATTTCTGAGCGGGGTGGTGTCGGTTCATGCGATCACTGCTTCCAAGGCCCGACGAGTTCGACCAAGTTGCCATCGGGATCGCGATAGTTGGCGAGGGCCAGTCCGGCGGGAAGACCTTCCGGAAGCGGGACCGGACATTTGGCGATCGGCTTCGCGCCGGCTTTCTCGGCACGAGCCACTGCCGCGTTCACGTCTTTCACGGAGAGCGTCAAATAGCGAAAGCCGTACGACGAGTGAATGAACGTGTTGTCCACGCGCGCACCGGGAGAGGTCTTGAACTGCATCAGCTTCAACTTGGTCGCTTTCTCACCCTTACCGAGGACCAGAACATGCACATCCAATCCCAGATTGTTCGCCAATCCAGTGTCGAGTGCGAACTGTCCCGGCACTTTGAAGCCATCGACTTCCTCGAAACCGATCACGTCCTTGTAGAACTTCAACGACTTGTCGAGATCACTGACGACCATGCCGAGGTCAATGACCTCACTGGCGAAGTTGGTTTCGGGAGCCGTCTGCTGATTGGCGGAGACTCCCAGTGCGAAGGCTGTCGCACAAACGACAACGGCGACGAGCGAACGAGTCAAACTTTTCATCGAACGGTTTCCTGAAAGAACGAGTGCTTGGAATTGTGTCCACCGCACACCTCGCTGACGCTACGGGCGGATGCGGTTGGGCTGGCCGTCTTCTGTTGCTCGCCTCGCGAGCCACAAAACAAAACGGCGGACAACGGGCGGCTACGGTACAGAGACTCGCCAATCCTCGGCAACCGAAGCGATGCCATCAGCCGTTGCTCAACTGACTTCGCTGTCTATACCTCGCGCGGTCCAAAGTAAGACATTTGCCAAATGCTTCGTTGGTGAGCCGGGCGGCGTCAGCCCAATGGCACTGACTTTGATCGCTATGTAGCAGGCACATTCCCTGTGCCGTCCGCAAATTGCAGGGAACGGCACAGGGAATGTGCCTACTACTTTCTAAAGTGAGTGCCATTGGGCGTCAGCCCCCGGACTCAGACACTTGAAATCCGGGGGCTGACGCCATCCGGCTCACCAACGAAGCATTCAACTCGAACCACTCGAATCAGACTGAGCCAGTAACTTCGCGTCTCGGGCGGCATCAACATGGAGCTGTTCTGATAGACTGCTCGACCTTCGCAAAAGCACGTTCGCGTCATCGCAATTGTTTGGCGAAGGCACTCACCAAACGGGTCGGAACAGCTTCAGGATTCACTCATTCAGCGGGAGATGAAATGATGTCATTGCGACCGATTCACACCAAACAGCGTGTGTTGATTACGGTACTCATGCAGACCGCATTGGTGATCGGTGTCGCAGTGATCGGCTGTGCCCGGGCGAAGCCGATGCCCATGCTCAAAACAACCATCGAAGCACTCGACTCACCCGCCGCCCATTCGCTTGAAGGAGACAAAGAAATGTCTGCCACTGAATCGAACGCCGAACCCGCCCGCACTGAATACAACGAACTGACATCCGCCGAGTCGCGCGTTATCGTGGACAAGGGGACCGAGCGCGCCTTCGTTGGCGAGTACACCGACCTGAAGGATCCGGGGACGTTCGTTTGTCGTCGCTGTAACGCGCCGCTCTACCAGTCGGCGGACAAGTTTGAGAGCCACTGCGGCTGGCCCAGCTTCGACGATGAAATCCCCGGAGCCGTGCGACGCATCCGTGACATTGATGGCTCACGGACCGAAATCGTCTGCAAAAACTGTGACGGCCACCTGGGCCATGTCTTCCTCGGTGAACGCATGACCGGCAAGAACACCCGCCACTGCGTGAACTCACTGTCGATGAAGTTCTACGCCGAAGGAAAGACGCCGCCTGCGGTCATCAAGCCGGAGTGACTTTACGGGCACAACGGGAGGCATCTCCCGCCTCACAATCAAGAACCCGCAGCCTGACGGCATACGACTCGCCAACCCCTCGTCTTGAGCCAGGTGAGACTTGGGATTAGCACAGCGATCAATGTCGTCTTTCGCGGAGCGAAAGACGACGATCGCGATCGCGTAGCCGATTCTAAGCGGCCTGTTAGTAAATCATTGACTAGGCGGCTCGCCTGCGTCGCTGACTTGTTATTCCTCGCGCGGTCAACCGCTGACACATTTGTCGCTACGGCACACTAACCCGAAGTGTAAACAAGGAGGTGTGTGGCGTTCCTGGCTTACGCTTCGGGTTAGTGTCAGCCTCGGCCGCGTGAGGTATAGCCAGCCTCAATCTCAAAACGGCGTTGGGGCATCCTCTGCGTCACACCGCACTCCAAATCATCGCCCGAGTGCCGCAATGGGGTCCGCCAGTTCCACCGCTTGCTCGGCCGGGTCGGTCACCGCGTGAGCGATCTCCGCTTTGACGAGTTCTCGAAATCGTCGGCGCAGGCGGTGGATGGCGACTTTGATCGCGTTCTCGTTCATCCCGAGCGACTGAGCCACCGCCGCTTGAGACTCCTCGATGTTGCCGGTCAGCCACGGCTTGAGCGTCTCGAACTGAGCCGATTTGTCGGAGAGAGTCATCTCGGTTTGAAGCTGATGCAAGGCGCGGTCGAGCCGCGTCAAAGCCCACTGCTTCTCGAAGGCCGCCTCCGGTGAGACCGCGTTTGGATCGGAAACGTCGATCCCTGGCGAGGTGTCTGTCCCTTGATCGAGGCTCACATGATCTGCTCCACCATCGCGTTTGATCACCTGTTCGCGGTCGCGCATGTCCGACAGGAAATGCTTCACCGCACCGAGCAGATAGGACCGAAAGCGGCCCCGCTGCGGATCGGCCTGCTGAAACGCGCAGCCGGTCAGCACGCGGGCAAAGAAGTCGTGAATCAGATCGTCCGCCGACTCGCGCCGGCGCAGGAACGCCTGCACCGGCGCGTAGTACGCCGCGCGAGCCTCCGAGCAATCTGTAGGGTGGGACCAGCGGCGATTCGCCGTGCCGGCCCACCAAAATTTCTCGAAGATTCCCGATGGTGGGCCGGCGCTCGAAGCGGGCTGGTCTCACCCTACGTTGAAAAAGGCGATGGCCTTGGAGGTTGGGCGACGAGGGTTGCCACGAGCGATTCGAGCAGTGCGTTTCCGCGTGTTCGTGCGTTGTGGACGAACGAAAAGAACCCGACAGAGAGCGGCAGCTTCTCATGCAAAAGGCCTCGGTGAGGTCGATGCCCGGATCGCAACAGCGACCAGCAGCCCTCCCTCGTGTTCACGTGAACTTCGTGGAATCCGTCGCCCTCGTCGCCGCGAGCAGATTCCCCACGTCCGTGATTGACCGTGCGATGTTGGTCGCCCCCTTCTTTCGGTCGGCTGTCGATGTCGTACTAGTCGGTGTAGACCGTCGTGCCTGGTGCAATCGCGGCTTTCAGAAAGGGCCGATCGTGAATCGGACAACTCGCCACCACCCACAACTCCGCTATCGCCTCGCTCAAGCCCCTCAATTCCCAGACCTTCAAAAACCTCTCACTTCTATCCGCGTGAAGTTATAGACGCCGGGGCACAGGAACATTTCATCGCGCCGAAGCGGCACTACGCTTGGATCAGCAACTGTGTCTGCTCGGGCAGATGCTGGGCGACCCCTTGGATGATGTCACCCTTCATCGTGCGCCACAGTGTGCCGCGTTTGGTCGCGCCGAGGATCACTCGGTTCACGCCGTAGGTGACGGCAAAATCGACGATGGTTTCGGCAATGTTGTCGGCAACGGTGTAGAGGAACTTCGCGGGGACGCCCGCCTCCTTGGCCATGTCTTGGATTTGTAGAGCGACCTTTTGCGCTTCGGGGTCCTCGCGAAGGTCTGGCTTATTGGCCGGGCCGAGCATCGGCACGGCAATGTGGCGGACGTACAAGAACAGCGCTTCGGCATGTGCCAGCTTCGCCTGTTCCAGCGTGAACGCGACCAGTTTCGGGTTGCCCTGTGTGGCCACGAGAAAACGCAGCCCGCTGGTTTCGGGAGTTCGTTCGGCACCGACGGTCGTGATGTCTCGAAGCTGCTCGACCAACGCCGACACTTTGTCGCCGATGGCTCCGCGATGATGCGTAATCCAGCGTGCGGTCATTCCCAGCAGCACGATTGCTCCGGCGAAGGCCAGTGCGTGAGGCTTCTCATACGCGATCGAAATCCAGACGGCGATCATCAGGACCGCCAGCATCGACATCAGGGTTCGCTCCCAGCGTTTCAACGGCAGAGTGAACGTGGTGACGCAGCTTCCCAAGTTGACGGCGACGGCTCCCACAACGCCAATCGCGTACAGATCGGCCAAATGGCTGACATCGGGAACAGCAATCACGGTGAGCAGCGGAATGATCGTGGCGATGGCTAGCGGGATCAGTGGCATTCCCCATTTATTGAGGCCCCCGAACGACTGAGGTAATTCACGATCACGCGCCATCATGTATTGAATGCTCACCAAACCGGTGATGGCCGTGTTGACGGCCGACAGCAGCAACAACGCGAAGACAACGGCGGCGACTGCCGCGAAAGCCGGTCCGACGTAGTAGTCGGCGATGACGCGCAGCATGTCCTCCTTGTGGGCCGAGTACGGATCGGCTCCGTCCTTGCCCAGCACCGACAGTGGGATCGCCAGCATCGCCACCGTGAGGACGAGGTTCAGCACAACGATCTCGATGAGTACGATCCAGATGGCACGCCGCGCCGTCCGCGCAACCGGTTCCACCATGATGCCCGTCATGTTGGCCACGGCCTCGACCCCCGAAATGGCGAGAATGATCGCCGTGAATTGCGTCCACCACTGAAGGGGTGAACCGGTTGCCGATTCGAGATGGACCTGGGGCAAAGACGGCCCCGCCGCGCAGGCGATGATTAGGCTGAACGCGATCGTCAGCACCGCGGCCACAAGTGCGGCCGTTCCCGCTTTGGTCGGCCCGAACATATTCACCAAGCCCAGCACGGCGATGCTTCCCGCCGCCCAGAGCGCCGGATGGGGAATGTTCAAGTAGTGAAAGGCATCAAGTGCCGAGAGCGATGCCGTGACGACGTAGTCCGCCCCCAGCAGCAATGCGCCGAGCATCGCCAACGATTGCGACTTCTGCTTCGCCGACGAATAGACGCCGCCGCCATCCGGATACAGCCGACAGATCACCGAATACGCCCAGCCCACGGCGATCAACAGCGCCGACATCGCGAGCATGAACCACAACGCCGCGTGCCGCGTGTGCATGAAGCACAACCCCAGCACGTACAACCGACTCGTCCCCCAATCGCCGTACAACATCGGTCCGGCGTGATACCAGGTCAACTGGCGCGGACGATTCCCCTGAACCAACATGTCTTGCTCTCCGAGACGCAGCACTGGCCCGCCGGGCGAGGCCGATCCGACCAAGGGACCGGTAACAGAAGCAGACCGAATGCGATTCGTGGCCACTCGGGGATGTCACCCCAAGTGGCCGTGAGCCGACTTTCGATCTCTCATCCTCGACTCGCTTACGAGGTTAGCTGACGGGCTGGGAGTCGAGTGATCTCCCTCCAGCAGGGTGAATTCTCCCCGCCGGATTAGCCCCAAAAATGTGGTTCCCCCGTTCCGCCGCAGTCAGGCGGATTCAACGTTCGTCACAACGCGACCAGTGATGACTGCGTCTCCAACATCGAAAACCGTAGCAGGAACGGCCTAAGTTGCGAAGAGATCACGCTGGCATTGTTGAAGGCGCACCGTGTAAGGCAACCCCGACGAAAGATCGTACCCGCGCATCGAAGCGCTTCAGGCTTCGATCGGCAAATCACTTGCCGGGTGTTGTCTTGCGGGCACGAATGTTTCAAACGACCCGACGGCCCTTCTTTGTGTGTCTAGCGTGAAGCGCAGCGGGCCTCACGCTAGATTGTCTCCGGTTCGAGGACGCTGCTTCGCAGACACCACACCCACGGGAGAGATTTTATGCCGCGCTCTGTTATTTGGTTGGTTGCCGTTTGTCTGGTTTCACATCTCGCCAGCTCCGTCTTCGCGCAGGAGACGCCCGTCAAATGGGAGCGAATCAAGTTTGAAGACGCCTTCCGCGCCGAGGGCGTGGCCGTCGGAGACTTCAACCAGGACGGACGACTCGACATCACCAACGGTGAGGCGTGGTACGAGGCTCCCGCCGACGCGAACATGTACAAGACCGGCAACTGGGCGATGAGACCGCTGCGGCCCGAGGGCATCCGCCGCTACATCAACGACGGCGCGTACAGCAATAACTTCGCGCTGTGGACGCACGACATCAGCGGCGACGGCTGGATGGACATCATCGTGATCGGCTTCCCCGGCGTGCCGTGTCACTGGTTCGAGAACCCTCAAAACAAGCCCGGCCCGTGGAACCAGTATGAAATCTGGCACAGCGCGGCGGGCGAGTCGCCTCAGTTTCTCGATGTGACTGGCGACGGCAAACCCGAGTTGGTCATGACCTCGGAAACCGAACAGATGATGGGTTACCTCGAAGTCCCGTCGCCCGAGATGGCGAAGAAGAAGTGGGACTATCGACAAGTCAGTGGTGAGAAACTCGGCCCGCTGGCTCACCGTTATTACCACGGTCTCGGTGTGGGAGACCTCAACCGCGATGGCAAGCAAGATATTTTGATTCCCGCAGGCTGGTGGGAACAACCGGCCAAACTGGAGGGTCCGTGGGCGTTCCATAAGCACACGCTCAGCGCCAACGGTGAAGGTGGCTCACACGCAGCAGCCGACATGCACGCCGATGACCTCGATGGCGACGGCGACAGCGACATCATCATGAGTTCCGCGCACGCTCACGGCGTCTGGTGGTTCGAGAACAAGGGTGAAGGCAAATTCGAGCAGCATGAGATCGACAAGAGCTACTCGCAGACGCACGCTTTGCACTACCAAGACATCAACGGCGACGGCACGAAAGACCTCATCACCGGTAAGCGGTTTTACGCCCACGGTTCCAAGGGCGATCCCGACGCGCTGGGCGAAGTCGTGATGTGTTGGTACGAAGTGAAGAAGGGTGAGAAAGCCGCTCCCACGTTCACCAAGCACAAGATTGACGCCGGAACCGACACGGGCATCGGGACTCAATTCTTCGTCGGCGACATCAACGGTGACAAACTGCCGGACATCGTGTTGTCGAACAAGAAAGGAACGAACGTGCTGGTGCAGAAGCGGTGAGGTGCGAAGAGACGACGAGGATCGTGCAAAGTCGTTGAGGGTACGGTTGCGTCGTTTAACCGCGTGGGCAACGCCCCGCGTGTCGATGAGGAAACAGGCTCCAACGTCGTTCGACGCGCGGGGCGTTGCCCACGCGGTTAAA
>JAYVDI010000348.1:0-8288 GCA_043749505.1 Schlesneria sp.
GCAATGAGACTTCGCGCCGTGAGACTTGGACAAATGTAGGACGGGCACTCTTGACTGTCGTCACTTGTCCCCGGTCGCACAGAAGTGCTTGGCCTACGAAGTGGAACCTGATCTTGACCCTTCTCGGGCATTCTGAGAGAAGCCCGCTCTCCCTCCTTTCTCACAATTCGATCATGGACGATGACAGGTCTCGGCCCGCGTGTTTTTTGCGCGGCGTTGCAGACACGGTCAAGGATGCCGCGCATGTCTCGAACGCTCCGTTCCATCGCCTATTGCTACGGGCTGGCCATCTTCGTGGTCGGCAGCGGTGCCGGATGCACGCACCTGATCGAGACACGCGCCATCACGGCCTTCTCGAAAAATCTGGAGTTGGCCGATCTCGACGGCCTGAAGGCGTCCACATCGGGAGACTTCCACCAGCGGGCGCTCCGCACGACGGCGGCGTTGGAAGACCTCAAAATTCTGCGGCTGCCCGATGGCAAATCAACCATTGTTGAGGTCGAAGAAGTCAGCAGCGCGAAGAAGCGTGTCACCGTTCAAGTCGGTGATTCCAAGAAGGAGGTCTTTTACGAACTCACACGCGATGACGCTGGTCGCTGGGTGGTGGATGACATCTATCTCAAGCAAAAGAAGAAGGGCGTCGAGGCATACAAGTCGGTGACCGAGCAAATGGACCTGTTGCTGACTGTGCGCGAGTTTCTCGATGCTTGGGGCAACGGTGACCGCGGGCAGGTACTGGGTGTCGCAACACCGACCTTCCGCACCTCTCTGGAAAAATTGCCTCCGTCGTTCCTGGCGAGCATGACTCGAACTGTCACGTCCGGCCGCCCTGCCGGTTCTCAGTTCAAGCCGCACGCCTCGCTCGACGACAAGGTGGCCGTTGTGAAACTGCCGCGACTGTCGGGTGAATGTGTCATTACGTTGGAACTCGATGGCGGACACTGGCGAGTCTCGGACATCGGTATCGAGTCCAAGGACGACGACCAAGTTCCGTCGATGCACAAGTTGGCCCGCGCGGTCAACAGTTGCACCGCGTTCCTGGCGGCTTATGGTCGAGGCGACAAATCGGCTTTGGCCGAATGGAGTTCTGCCGATTTCTACGAGGGAAGCCTGTCAATCGGAGACCTCAGCCAAGCCAAATTGCCCGATTCGCAACTGTCCGAACACGAGCTGCAAGTGAAGTTGCGTGGCAATCGCGCGGACTTTGTGCTGAAAAACGATGCGGAACTGATTCAGATCGACATGCAACGCGTGGCTGAGACTTCTCTCGACGCGCCGCCCAAATTCGTCGTGTCCGACGTGACGATCTATGAGGTCGATACCAAGCAGGAGAAGCGGCTATCGGCGCTGTTCACCGCGCAAGGGATGCTGGAACTGTTCGCGAAGGCGCTCTCCTTGCGTGACCTCGATGCGCTCAAACAATGTTCGACACGCGACCTGACGACGCGCGTGTGGAGCAAACTCAACGGTGGCACCGTCACCGTGATGCCACTCGACCTGTTCGATGCGGATGAGTTCGAGTTCGTTGCCGCGTCATTCCAAGGCGCGTTGACCCGCATCGAAGTTCGGCAGGGAGGCCGTCCGCTGACGTACATGCTGCGCGACGAACGAGGTCGCTTCCTCGTGGATGACGTGCAGTGGCAAATCACCGGTGTTCCGTCCTCCATGAAGACGACCGTTGAAATCTTGATCCCGATTCAAGACTTCGCGTCGGCCATTGCTCTCGGACGCGAGCCACAGGAACAGGCCGCCGCGCTGGATCAGCTTCGCGCGAATTCCTCGAACGACTTCAACCGGCTCGTGTGGAGCCAGTGCCGGTTCGTCCCCAACTCCGGCATGTCTGCGGACACGTTCTTGCGAGCACCCTTGAAGGGGATCGCCATCGGCGAGGACGAAGTGAGCGTCCAACTCGGCGACACGCGGTTCGGTGCCAAGATCACACTGCGACGCGAATTCGACCGCTTCATCGTGGATGACATTTTGCTGGTCGCCGGTTCAGACGAATCACAACGCCTCGCGCTTAAGCACTCACTGAGAACGCAACTCGCGCGCGGCGAGGCTCGCGCCCCGACTGGTGTCGTTCCCGCATCGGCCACTCAATCTTCCACGCCCCGGAACAAAGTGACTCGCATTGCAGATGTGCCGCTCGACGACACCGATCCGTTTGCGAGCGACCGGCCGCAGTGATGCCTTGAATCTGTCGATGAATTACTCAGCCGTTTGTCGCCTTTCGCTCCGCGAAAGAGCGTTCTTTCGCGGAGTGAAAGACGACTTTGTTTTGGGACAGGTTCTTCGCCGAACTTGTGCCACAAATGCCTCTGTTGCAAACCAACGATCCGGCGTTTTTCGCACGGATCAAATTGGGGTATTCAAAATTGGAATCGCCTTCTATAAGCCGCCGCGAAAGTGGTCGCTGTGTGAGCGCAATCGTTCCGCAAGTTTACTCGCGTGACAGGGAGAGGCCAAAGTCATGAAGTGTCCGCAATGCAAGTGTGATGATGTCTATGCCAGCCGCAGCGGCAACACGGGAGTCATCTCGATCCTGATGACAGCCGTCCGCTGCCATCGCTGTTGTTATCAGTTCTCAGTGCCCCCTTGGACATCGGTGCCAAAGAAGCCCGTTGAGACTTCCGGTCAACTCGTTAGTTCTCGTCGCGCCGCCTGACGGAGTCGGGCCGCGAGTTCAGACAACCCCCGGCGAGTCATTTACCAAGGGCCGTAGGATGGACGCCGTCCGGACGATCCGCATGACTTTGGCCTACGACGGCACGAACTACTGTGGCTGGCAGATCCAACCGAACGGTGTTTCGTTGCAAGAGGTCGTCGAGCGGGCGTTGTCACAGTTCACGCATGAACCGGTTCGCGTGGTCGCTTCGGGACGGACGGACGCCGGGGTTCATGCCGTCGGGCAGGTCATCAGTTTTGAGACATCCTCGACTGCGCCATGCCGAGCCTTCGTGCAGGGACTGCCGATCCATCTCCCCGATGATGTCGTCGTGCGCGATGCGAGCGAAGTCGTAGCCGGCTTCAACGCACGGTTCGATGCCAAGAGCAAATGGTATCGCTATGTCATCCACAACAGCGTGATCCGCTCACCTTTTCTTCGCACGAATGCCCTCTGGCAACGGAGCCACCTGAACGACAAGGCCATGCATGCAGCGGCCAGCGTGTTAGTGGGAACACACGACTTTCGCTGCTTTGAAACGAACTGGCCAAACCGCTCATCGAGTGTCCGGACGATCTTCCGTTCGCAAATCTCCCGCCAGTCAAGTTGGCAAGTGTGGAACAGCGACCTCGGGCCGAACGCCCTGCGGGACCCGGGTCAACGAAACGAACCGGACGAGACGTTTCTCTGCTTCGACGTGGAAGCCAACGGGTTTCTCTACAACATGGTGCGAGCGATCGTCGGCACACTGATCCATGTGGGGCGAGGCCGTTGGACGGCGGACGACATGCGCCGCATCGTCGAAAACGGCGACCGATCACTGGCGGGCGAGACCGCTCCCGCGCACGGCCTGTACTTGATGCGCGTCGATTACGGTGCATCGACCGGTGGGTAGATCGGCTGATGACGGTAAGGGGTTTCGAGCGTCAGGATGCAGAGTGCCGTCAGATAGAGCCGGCCCGCTTTGTCGGCGTACTCTTCACCTTGTCCTCGCGGGGAGATCGGGTTCCAACTTCCTCGCGTATCCATGCCCGGCTTGGCGGTGCCGCCGGTCACTTGGTTCCGAACGATGGCGTCACGCACGGCAAGGTTCCAACGCTTCCAATCGTCGCCTCCCAAGTTGTGCAGCATCTGCGACGTGTAGTACCAACCGTAAACATTCCGGCGGCCATCCGACCAAGACGGGGGGCTTTCTTCCTCCGTCACGTACTTCACTCCGGCCGTCATCTGCTGAAACGTCCTCGGCCAGCCGAGCCATTGCCGGCATAACAAAGCTTCGGCCGTGAGTGCTGCGGTCGCCTTATTGTCTGGCGACGACGGTTCGTACTTGTAGCGTGCCGACCCCGCCGCCTGGACCGAATCGAGAAACAACGAGGCTCGTTCAAACTCGCCTGGCGCGATTTCGATCCCCGCCATCCGCGCCGTGTGCAACGCCATCAAAGCCCAGCCGGTGACGGACAGGTCGCCCCGGCTCTCGCGAATCAGCACGCGGTACTTCCAACCGCCGACGATCGGATGTTGAGTGGTGAGCAGATACCGCACAGCCTGTTCGGCAGACGGCTTCAGCTCGTTGTCGTCGGTCAGCGCGAGGGCTTCGCACAGCGCGATCGTCGCCATCGAGTGGGCATAGAGGGCGGGCTGCCGTCCCTCTTCCTGACGCTGATCGTGGAGGTCGCCCGTCGCGGGATCTTGTTGTGAACGGAGCCACTTCAAACCCTTGGCGACAACTGCCGCATGATCGCCGGTTTGATGAGTATTTCCATGACCGAGGAGCGCCATAAGCGCGAGAGCCGTCGCGCCGGTGTCAGTCTTGATCGTGGAAAGCCCCGCGTCGGGATAGCCCTGATGCAGCTCCCAGCGACCATCACTTTTTTGTTGTCGAGTCAGCCAGAGCAGTCCCAATTTGATGGAACGCTCGGCATCAGGGCTGCCACCGAGGCTTTCCAAATTGCCTTCGCGCGATCGGCCACTGCGGCCTCCCAACGCTTGGCCTACGCCGACAGGGCTAACACCCGGCGCGGCCGTACCAGCCGAGTCACCCACGGGCGAAGTTGGCTTCACGATCTTTTTGGTGGCAGGAGGCGATTCAAACTCGACCTCTTCCTGCATCGGCAACTCAAACTTTTTTCGAGGAGCGGCGGCGGGCCTGAGGCTGGGAGGCATCCAAGTGGCGGAGATCGCGTCACCATCGCCGGACGAACGCGGTTGAAAAACGATGAACGTCAACGAAGCCAGCAACACGCCGTGCAGGACCATGCTGACGATCAGACCTCGCCCACCTCGTTTAATTTCACTTTGCAACCACGCGAACCACGGCTGAACTTGCAACCGCGCGGCCACAGGCTCGAACTCGACGGCAATCCGACTTCGCGGCAATTTGCGTTTGCGGTTCGCGGGAGGTTCAGGTGACGACATGCCACATGTTCTCTAACCGAGGTTCGGGATGGGTTCGTGGCGTTGCATCGAAAAAGAGGCTGCAACCAAGAGAAAGAAGAGCACCACGGATTTCACTGAGGACACGGATCAGACAAAGAACGGACTTGTCGTGCCATAAGCCAAAGCCTGACGCGCAAGCGAAGGATCGGTTGCCGAGCGTCCTTCGCTTGCGCGTCAGGCTTCGATGGGTCCGCTTTTAATTTCTACCCGCCTCAGCCCTCGGTGTCTTGCGTCGCGGTCTTCTTGGTTGCCTTCTTGCCAGCGGCTTTCTTGGTAGCCTTCTTCTTGACGACCTTCTTGGCAGCGGCGGCTGGAGCAGCTTTCTTGGCGAAACGACCACGACCGCCCTTCTTGGCCGGGCCTTTCGCTGCCCGATCGGCCAACAACGGGATCGCCTCTTCCATCGTGAACTGCAACGGATCGCGGTCCTTGGGAATCGTGGCGTTCACCTTGCCGTGTTTCACGTAGGAACCGTACTTGCCTTCGTAGATGCCGACCGGTTCATCGTCGTCGGGATGCTTGCCCAGTTCCTTGAGGGGCAGGACCGGGCCTTTCACTTTCTTGGCTGCGATCAGTTCGAGTGCCTTCGCGAGATCGACCGTCAACACGTCGTCGGTCTTGCCGAGTGACGCGAAGACTTTTTCGTGCTTCACGTAGGGACCGTACATTCCGACGCCGGCGTTCACGACATGGCCGGTCTCGGGATGATTGCCCAAGAAACGCGGGAGGCTGAGATACGCACAGGCATCTTCAAAGTTGAGTGTCGAAGGATCGCGGCCCTTGGGAATCGAGACTCGCTTTGGCTTCGTGCCGTCTTCACCGACTTCGCCCAGTTGCAAGTAAGGCCCAAACGGACCAATGAGCAGGAAAATCGGCAGGCCCGTTTCCTCGTGAGTTCCGAGCGATTGTGGCCCGCGTTGTTTGAGTTCGATCAGTTTCTCGGCGATCTCATTCGTCACGTCACCGGGAGCCATGTCCGGAGGCAACGACGCCGTGACCGCCACGCCATCTCGTTCGGTTTCAAGATACGGGCCGTACTTGCCGACACGGATGCGCGGAGTTAGCCCCGCGAATTCGAGCGTGCAAGCGGTCCGCGCGTCGATGTTCGCTTCCTGAGTCTTCACCTGTTCATCGAGTCCCTCCGTCCCGTTGTAGAACTGCTGGAGGTACTCAAGGCGATGGCCGTCACCGTTGGCAATGTCATCGAGATCCTGCTCCATCTTCGCGGTGAAGCCGAGATCGACCAGCTTCGAGAAGTAGTTCTGAAGCAACTTCGTGACGGCGAACGCGGTGAACGTGGGGATGAGCTGGTTGCCCGTCTTCGTCACGTACTTGCGGTCTTGAATTGTGCCGATGATCGATGCGTAGGTACTCGGCCGACCAATGCCGTCCGCCTTGAGTGCTCCGACCAGCGTCGCTTCTGTGTAGCGCGCGGGCGGCTTGGTTTCGTGGCCGACGGCATCGACGGACTGGCAGGCGAGCGTGTCACCCTGCGTGAGCGGTGGGAGGGCCGATTCGGTGTCGTCGAGAGCGGCTTCCGGATCATCGACCCCTTCCACGTAGGCTCGGAAGAAACCGGCGAACTCAACGTGACGACCCGTCGCGCGAAACTCCGCTTCGCCCACATGAATGATCGCCGTTTGAAAGCGAAGCTGGGCTTCAGACATCTGAGAAGCGACCGTTCGCTTCCAGATCAGCGAGTAGAGCGCGGCCTCGCGACCGCCGAGGCCATGCTCTTCGGCCGTCTTCATTTCCGTTCCCGCCGGCCGGATCGCTTCGTGCGCCTCTTGCGCGTTCTTCGTTTTCGTCGTGTACTGACGCGGCTCCGGGCTGAGATATTCATTGCCATAGCGGCTCAGCACGCACGACCGCGCAGCTTTGAGCGCTTCTTGCGACAGGTTCACGCTGTCGGTTCGCATGTAAGTGATGAGGCCCTCTTCGTAGAGCCTTTGGGCCGTCTGCATTGTCTCGCGGGCGGACATGCCGAGCTTGCGGTTGGACTCCTGCTGGAGCGTACTCGTTTCAAAGGGAGCGGACGGCTTGCGAGTCTGCATCCGCGTCTCGACCGCCGCGATCTTCCACGGCTGCGTCTTGAGACGGGCTTCCAGTTCCTTGGCGGTCGTTTCATCCAGCAGCATCGCATCGACGCCGTCTTTGAGCTGGCCGGTGTGCTCGTCAAAGTCTTTGCCACTCGCGACTCGCTTGCCACCGACGCTGTTCAGCCACGCTTCAAACGTCGCGTTAGACTTCGTTGCCAGAGCCGACTTCAAATCCCAGTACGCCCCCGACTTGAACGCCAACCGCTCGTATTCACGCTCGACGAGAATACGAACCGCGACCGACTGGACTCGACCGGCCGACAACCCCGGCGCGACCTTTTTCCAGAGGAGCGGACTCAGGCGGTAGCCGTACAGGCGGTCAATGACGCGCCGCGTCTCTTGCGCCGACACAAGGTTCACATCGAGATCGCGTGTCTGCGTGATCGCCTCCAAAATCGCCTCTTTGGTGATTTCAGAGAAGACCATCCGCTTGACGGGGACTTTGGGCTGAAGCAGTTCGGCCAAGTGCCAGCCAATGCTTTCCCCTTCGCGGTCTTCGTCCGTTGCGAGGATGAGTTCATAGGACTCTTTGAGCGCGGCCTTCAGTTCCGTGACGAGCTTCTTCTTCTCTTTGGGGACGATGTACAGCGGCTCAAAGCTGCTGGTGACGTTCACACCGAGGTTCGACCAGCTTTCCTTTTTGACCTCGGCCGGAATCTCACTGGCGCTGGACGGAAGGTCACGCACATGCCCCATGCTGGCCATGACGATGTAGTCGCTGCCGAGATACCCGCCGATCTTTTTGGCTTTGGCGGGAGATTCGACGATCACCAGTCGCTTGGTTGGTTTGCCTGCCACTGGGACGCTTCCAATTTTTGAGAGGACGATCGGGAGAAGACTGACAGATTAAAGTGCATTTCAAAACTAGAAAACTTTCAGCCGGAACGCGCTAGCGTCCGGTTTCTGCGGAAAACCGTGGGCTAGCGCCCAGCGGCTGAAAGTTTTCCGACAAAACCAGCCCGACGCGCCAGCGAGGGCTTCACCGTCCACGAACGTCCAGCCCTCGCTGGCGCGTCGGGCTAGTTTTATGAGGCAAAAACCGGTTTTGAAATGCGTTTCAAAGCAGGAAAACGAAATGATCGAAAGGC
>JAYVDI010000349.1:0-9230 GCA_043749505.1 Schlesneria sp.
CAGCAACTCTTCGAGCCGCAGCTTCCGCCGCGCGCTCGGATCGAGTTCCAAAAACTGCATCGCCCCCCACTCGACGATGTCGTACTTCTTGCGACTGAGCAGATGAGCGAGTACGGGCAGCAACACGCCTGCCAGCCCCAGCAACATCCACGGATTGAGAAAGAAATTCAGCATCAGTGAGAGTGACGATTCGAGCCGGAGGCGATGGACGGAACACGGTGCGGAAGGCCGCGATGTAGGATGGGCACTCTTGCCCGTTCGCTCTTGGAAGCCAAAGCCGGACGGGCAAGAGTGCCCATCCTACAGGCCAAGATTTCCTGCCGCTCGTCTTAGCACCTGTCCAAGAATTACGCCGCCGTTTGTCGGCTTTCGCTCCGCGAAAGGGCGTTCTTTCGCGGAGCGAAAGACGACATGGTTTTGGGACAGGTTCTTACTCGCCCCACAACCGCGCCGCCAAGGCGGGCCAGCGAGCATAGTCGGGAACGATCGCGTCGGCTCCGGCTTGAATCAACCGCGTTCGTTTCCACTCTTCGACACGGCCACTGCGATGCTCTTCATCGCTGGCGACGCCGATCGCCACACCGCCGAGTTGTTTTACGTTTTCGATCTCGACAAAGCCGTCTCCGAACCCGAGTAACTCCGCGCCGTCGGCCGCAGTTTCAGTCAGCATCTGCTGCATGACAGCCAGTTTTGAGAACTCGCGCGGATCATCGCCCGGCCCGAAGATGCGGCCTTCAAAGTAGTGATCGATCCCCAGCAAAGCCGCTTCGTGGCGGACGTTCTTCACCGCCGTGCCACTGGCCAATGTGAGATGGATGCCGCGCGCTTGCAGGTCGTTCAACATGGCTCGCGTGCCGGGGACGAGCAGGTCGTCGGTCGTGACTTGCCCCGCCTGCAACGCGGCGATGCGACGGTTTGACTTGGTAAACAATCCGTCGAGGAACTGCTGCTTGTAGGTTTCGGCCGAGAGGGGATGGCCACCGCGCCGTGTCGCCTCTTCAACAAAATAGTCCATCTGGTAGATCGTCGGCCGACCGTTGAGATTCAGTACGAAGTCGGTGACATAGGCCGCCAATTCCGCGTCAGACTCGGTCGTTCCGGGAAGCGGTTGCAGGACATCGACCATGAGTTCCACCATGATCTCAACCCAGCCCGATCGGATCAGGCTGAGCGTGCCGTCGAAGTCGATGACCGCCAGACGCGGAAGGTGGGTTCGGTTCAGCGGTCGGATGAATTCGGGCATGGCGGTCTGATTGAAAGAGTGGGGTTCGTATGGGACGTTCGACGCAGTCGAGTTGAGTGCCGCAATCGCGACAGTTGTTGTTGAACCGATCCCTAGTGTCCCGTCAACACTTAATTTGGGGATTGCCTGTCGTTCGGAAATCTCAGTCATGGAATGACTGAGCTACGTAGTCCGATCATTCCATGACCGGAATTCTGACGGGTCATCAACCCCAAATTTAAGACCTGACCGGGCACTAGGCTTTGTCGGAAAACTATCAGCCGGAACGCGCTAGCGTCCGGTTTCTGCGGGAAACCGTGGGCTAGCGCCCAGCGGCTGATAGTTTACCGACAAAGCCTAGTGCGTCATCAACCCTCAGTTTTGAGGTTGGCTGTTGATCGAAAAACTCAGTCATGGAATGACTGAGCTACGTAGTCCGGGCATTCCATGACCGGAATTCTGACGAGCTACCAACCCCAATTCTTAGCGTTGACGAAGCACTAGGCTTTGTCAGAAAACTGTCGAAAGAGTGTCCCGGAAGCTCAAAGCGTCCGGGACACTGCAAGCAGCCGCTGGTCTCCGACAGAGTTTTCCGACAGAGCCTAGTCATGTTCATGAACACCCAGCGCAGCATCCGTTTCATTGCGATATTTGAGGCGGCGAAGGGATCGCTTGTGTTACTCGCGGGCTTCGGACTGCTTGGGCTGGTTCATCGTGATGTTGGGCACTGCGCCGAAGAACTCGTGCGACATTTTCACCTGAACCCGGCCAGCCGGTTTCCACGGATTTTTTTGGAGGCCGCTGCCAAGTCGAATGACACCACGCTGGTGTTGCTGGCCTGCGCCGCCTTCGCGTACGCCGCATTTCGGCTCGCGGAAGCGTTTGGACTTTGGCATCAACGGCGTTGGGCCGAGTGGTTGGGGACGGTGAGCGGTTCCGTTTACATCCCCATCGAGCTGTATGAGTTGATGCACGGAGTCAGTTGGCCCAAGGTGATGCTGCTGACGGTGAATCTCGCCTGCGTCGTTTACCTCGTTGCCGCACTGCGGTCGCACGACAACGGAGGACGTACGTAAATTCGCATTGCCTGGTTTACGTGGTTGGAGAGGGCCGGATTCCCGGCAGACCGCTTTGTGAGGACGCAACTCGATGAATTCAGACGGCCCTCGCGAGAATGCTCGCCGCACGTTGAGACTGATTCTGTACGTGTTTCTCGTCACGTTTGCGGCGGCGCGCGTGACCGTGTTCCTGATTATGGATCACTGGTTGCCAGACTTGTTCTTCCACGTTGGCGGAACCCACGTCCACCACCTGAACTACGGCATCTTCCTGCTGTCGGGCGTGGGTGGATACGTATTGGTCGCGCGACCGTCGGGGCGGATTCATCTCCTCTGTGAGATGTTGTACGCGATGGGTCTGGCGCTGACGTTCGACGAGTTCGGCATGTGGCTGCATCTGGGTGGGCCGTACTGGCAGCGGGCCAGTTTCGACGCGGTCGTCCTGATCGCAGCCGTCATCGCGTTGCTGGCCTTCGCCCCCGACGTGCGACGTTGGTCTCGCAGACGCTGGTTTGAGACGGGACTGCTCGTGCTGGTGCTCTCCATTTTCGGAGTCACGTTCGCCGGATCGTTGCGGCATGCCACCGAGATCGTGTCGGAGAAACTGCACGCGGTGGAAGCCGAGTCACCGCCGTGATGCGATCACACCGCGTCATAGTTTTACACCTCGCATGGCCTAGCCGGAGTTGTCTCACCGCGTGGGCAACGCCCCGCTTGCTGAGCTGCGTTCGAGCCTATCTTGTCATCGACGCGCGGCGGGGTGGCTGGGGTCGAGTCTTCGATCCCCCAGTATTCGCATCGTCACACCACTGGGGGCGGTCGAAGACTCCCGACCCCAGCCACTCCGCCCACGTTTTTAGTCGCGACGAAGCACTCGCTCTCTCCCCCACAAAGCAGGGGGAGAGGGGACAGGAACGCAAGCATGCGCTGTCGTATTACTTAGTGTTCGATGAGGTCGAATTCTGCTTGGCCTTGAGACGGTCAAGTATCTCCTGCCGGTTCTGTTCTTCTTTTTCATGACGCGCCTTTGAGGCTTTGACGTGCATGTCTTTCTTGTGCTGCTCAATCGCCGTCTGTCGGGCAGCGGCTTCTTGCGTCGCCTTCTGCTGGGCCTGCCATTGTTGCTGTTGGGCTTGTTGAAGTTTCTTCAGCATCGAATTGCTGCGACCAGACCTTCCCGCGAATCCGGCGGATTGACAGACCAACAGACAGATTAGACACAGCGCGATCAAGCGGATAGGTCGTTGCATGATCAGATTCCTTATTTACGGACTGTTAGAGAGGCCGTTTCAATCAGGTGCGCGATTTCGGTGATGGCCTCTTCGGCGTCTGGACCCGAAGCGTGAAGGTCCAAGACGACTCCTTGCACCGCTCCCAACAAGAGAATGCTCAGAATGCTTCTTGCGTCGGCCAAGATGCCGTCGCGGCGGATGGTCAACGTGGAATGAAACTGTTGTGCCGCTTGGACGACTTGCTGGGCGATCCGCATGTGCAGCCCGAACCGGCTTCCAACGGTGACACTTCTTTGGCAATCAAGGATCTCTGCCATGGCAATTCAATTCCTAATGGAGGGGATGTAAGAATTGGATGTTCGCGAGTGGGCGGACGGTGAATTGTGAATCAGACGGGGACCGAATCGTCCGGATAAATTTTGATTCCGGGACTGATCATTCGGGCGACTTCATCGAGAGCCGACTCGGCATCTTCGCCATAGGCGTGCAGTTGGAGGACGCTTCCACACATCGCCGCCAGCATGAGCAGGCCCAGAATGTTTGTGGCGTTGGTGCAATGTCGCCGGTTGCCGACGAAGAGCGCGGATTTGAAATGGTTCGCCACCCCTGCGACCCGCTGGGCAGCCAGCATGTGAAACCCGCCTTGGTCTTCCACCGTCACCGCTCGATGGCACTCGTTGGTGAACTTCATCGTATTGCTCCTCCTAGAGAACGGGACACGCGCACGGTTCATCAGTGATCGGGCGAACGGTGGTGTACGCGATAAATCAGACTTCGACCAACTCGTCCGGCTGGGCATCGGTCTCACGGTTACGTTCGTGTTTCAAGTCGAATCGATTGGGGGGCGAGCAAGTCGTCGCCGTACCTTCTCGGGTGGGGGTAGGACGCCGCGCAGGATGAATCATGTTCGCGGTCGAGCAGAGATTTCGGGACATGGCCGAGATTGAGGACACCGAGAGCCAGATAGAACAAGCCTAGTCCGGCCATCCCCGCTACGGCCATCCAACCGGAGAGCGAATGATTGATCGCGGCACAGGCAAACGATCCGAGGAAGGCGAGACCAGCAATTCCGAAGGACGCTTTGGAGGGGGAGGTTAAGACGGCTCGCCCGTTAGTGCGGGACTGATGTGGCATGTCGTGGTTCCTTTAAACGAGGGTGAAGCGGTTGAGTGGTTTAGGTTTGATTGGCGAGTCGCAGTCCCTGAAACACGGCCTTTGGGAATTCGAGGTTTACTTTGAACGCGGGAATCAGCAGTCCCGCATAGAAGAAGAACAACAACGGCTTGAACGGGTTCTGCAACACGTTCATCGTGATGACTCCCGTATCGCAGAGGCCGTGCCAGAGACGTTTCTCTGCGGCAACTCAGCGCACCCTTGCGAGACTGTCAGCGAAGTGGTGCTGCACATGAGCAAGCAGGCAAGAACGCAACTCGTGGCAAGGCCGTTCGTTGATGCGCCTGTTTGCATCGAGATCAGACTGAGTCGCTGTGGTGACTGAGTGACGAACGCACCACCGCACTCAGTCACCACAGACGTTGATGCGGGACTCGTGGCCAATCAGTAGCCAAGGACCGTGGCCAGTTCCTTGCCGTCGGTTTCCCGATATCGCCTACATTGATTCTCGCGAGTTGGGATCTGGGGTCGGGCATTCAAATTTCAAAATTGGCCGATCACACGACATCCAATTCTCAGACCGCGTTCACTCGCCAATTTTGAAATTTGAACCCCCGACCCCAATTCAACGAACAGTGAGACATTTCTGAGCGGGGCGGCGTCAGCCCCCCGATTCTTCCGAAACGGGCTGACGCCCAAGAACCGGGGGCTGACGCCGTCCCGCTCAGATGCCTCATCAACGCCCGCACGAGGTATGACGCGCGGCGTTCATTCACCACGGCACATCGGCCCGGTATGCTCCCGCGCCATGAACCATCAGTTTATTTTGAAGACCGCTGCGCCGACGATCGCGATTAGCGGGCTGTTGCTCGCGTTGGGGATCGTCGCCGCGTGGAATGTGCAACGACAGCAGATCAACAGTTCCGAACTGATTGCGCAAGAAGTTCATGGCATCGTCGCCGCGCAGGATCTCTACATCGACATGCGCGAGATCCGGCATCAACTCCAGCAATTCGGTCGCAGTCATGACGGACGACATCTGGTTGAAATTCGCAGGCTGCGGGAAGCGGCTCCGCGACACATCGAACTCGCGCAGGGATTGGCGCGCACTCCGCCAGAGGTGGCCTCGATCAACGTCGTCCAGCAGGGATGGCGGCAGTTCGCCGAACTGTTCCGCCGCCTCGACGATGGCGAACCGAGCGCGTTGCAACAGAGTGACAGCAGCGTCGATGAGTTGTTGGCGGCGATCACGCGCGTCGTCGATCCGGCCAAGGATTATCTGGTGCTCAACCGAGACGTGGTCGATTGGACGAACGAGACCAACCGCCACACGACCGAGCAATCGCGGCAGGCATTTTTGTTGCTCGGCATCTGCGGGAGTGCGGCCGGACTGGTGGCGGGTCTACTGATCGCACGCGGCATCAGTCAGTCGATCGTGCAACTCGATGTGAGCGTGCGCGGCGTGGCGGGTCGGTTGGAGGATGTCGTCGGGCCGGTGAAGATTTCGAGCACCGGCGGCTTTCGGGAACTCGAAGCGGGTCTGCTCGAGATGGAGACGCACATCGGCACGGTTGTCGAGCGGTTGCAGCAGCGCGAGTTGGAAGTACTGCGCAGCGAGCAACTGGCGGCCGTGGGGCAACTCGCAGCGGGGATGGCTCACGAACTGAGGAACCCGCTGATGCCGATGAAGATGCTGGTGCAGGCGGCTGTCGAGCGGGACGATGGGATCGGGTTGCGTGGTCAACAATTGAAGGTCGTCGAACAGGAGATCGGCCGGTTGGAGAAGTCGATCCAGGACTTCCTCGACTTCGCCCGACCACCCAAGCTCGAAAAGATGCGACTCGATGCGCGACAGGCCATCGAACAGACGATCGAACTGGTGTCCGCCCGCGCCGAACGGCAGCAGATTCAACTTCAGTGTGACCTCACGTCCGACCCGTTTCTGATCGAAGCCGACTCGGTCCAGTTGCGGCAAGTGCTGTTGAATCTGTTGCTCAATGCCTTCGATGCGCTTCCGAACGGCGGCCAGGTGTTTGTGAGTCTTGCGCGTTCACGACCTTCCGGTTCGCTCGATTACTCTCCGACGGCTTGGGCTGCGAAGTGGACGTTGATTTCCATCCGTGATTCGGGGCCGGGCCTGCCGAGCAAAATTCTCGATCGAATCTTTGAACCGTTCGTCAGTACCAAGGAGACGGGAACGGGACTCGGCCTGTCCATCTGCCACCGCATCGTGGAAGCTCACGGCGGCCAGATCACAGCGGGCAACTCGCCACAAGGCGGAGCGATCTTTTCGATCTACCTGCCGCCGCAACAGGCGTAAGACGGATGGGCGAATACCAAACATCGAAAACCCGGTTCGGAAATCTCGGTGCGGGAAACCCGCAATCTAACGCATGATTCCTAGGCGTTAGCCCCCTGATTGTTGGAGCGTATTTCAAAACGAGAGCTGTGTCACGACAAAGAATTCGGGTCAGCAAATCAGCCGCTGGGCGCTAGCCCACGGTTTTCCCTCGATTGAACCGTGGGCTAGTGCTGCGGGGCAAAAATAGGTTTTGAAATGCCCTCTAGTGCTTTGTCACGTCTTGATTTTGGGGTTCAGCAAATCAGCCGGAATGCGCTAGCGTCCGGTTCTCACCGTGGGCTAGCGCCCGGCGGCTGATGGGTTCAACCCCAATTCTTAGCCGTGACAAGGCACTAGCCTAGACGCCGAAGAACCGGGGGGCTGACGCCGCCCCGCTCGGGAGTTCATTGACGAATTGCAGGCCGCCGAAAGGTTCTTTCCATCATGCCCATGTCCACCTTCACGCTGTTGGTCGTCGATGACGAGCCGAACATCGTCTTCTCGTTGAAGGAGACGTTGTCGTCGCCGAAGCTCAACGTCATTTCTGCCGGAACCGCGCGCGAGGGGATTGACCTCGTGAAACAGAAGCGGCCCGATGTGGTCATACTCGATGTGCGCCTGCCCGATCAGTCGGGCCTGGATGCCTATGACAAGATTCGGCAGATCGACCCGCGATTGCCGGTCATCATCATGACCGCGTTCGCTCGCACCGAGACGGCCATCGAAGCGATGCGACGCGGCGCGTATGAGTACCTCGTCAAACCGGTCGACTTCAAGCGACTGAAGGAAGTGGTCGGCAAGGCGATTGAGGTGAGTCGGCTTAGTCGCGTCCCGGCCGTCCTGGCGGAGACCGATCCCGATGACCTCGCAGCCGACCGCATCATCGGCCTCTCGCCCGTGATGCAAGAGGTCTACAAGGACATCGGCCGCATTGCTCCGCAGGATTCGACGGTGCTGATTCTCGGTGAGAGCGGGACGGGGAAGGAACTCGTTGCCCGCGCCCTCTATCACTACAGCCGTCGCCAGCAGCAGCCGTTCCTCGCGATCAACTGTGCCGCGCTTCCCGAGACGATTTTGGAGAGCGAGCTGTTTGGTCACGAGCGCGGCGCGTTCACGGGGGCCGATCAGCGGCGCATCGGCAAGTTCGAGCAAGTCAACGGCGGCACGATCTTTCTCGACGAGATCGGCGACATGAGTCCCGCGA
Organism: Schlesneria sp.; assembly: GCA_043749505.1. Classification (GTDB taxonomy): domain Bacteria; phylum Planctomycetota; class Planctomycetia; order Planctomycetales; family Planctomycetaceae; genus Schlesneria. Next base: position 8,171 of record JAYVDI010000349.1, read on the forward strand.
CGCAAGCCAAAGCATTGCGACTCCTCCAAGAGCAACAGTTCGAGCGGATCGGTGGCAACGCGACCGTGAAGACCGACGTGAGGATCATCGCGGCCACCAATCGCGATCTGAGCAAAGATGTCGCCGAAGGCCGCTTCCGCCAGGATCTGCTGTACCGCCTGAACGGCTTCACGATCCAGCTCCCTCCGTTGCGAGACCGCCGTGACGACATCCCACTGCTGCTCGACCACTTCTTGCGGCTGTTCAATCTCGAGTTGAACAAGACCGTCATCAGTGCGTCCCCCGGTGCCATCCAACTCCTGCAAGCTCACGACTGGCCCGGCAACATTCGTGAGTTTCAGAGCGCAATCAAATACGCGATGGTTCACACGACAGGCGCGATTCTCACACCGGACGCGTTGCCGAAAAGTTGTCTCTCGGTGAACGCCGAAACGTCAGTGCCGTTCGACCTTCCAGAGGAAGCTGGATTGGTCACGCCGATGGCTGTGCTCAAGCCAAGTGGAATGAGTGAAAGTGTGACGGCTCCAGTTTCGGCGATTGATTTGGTTCAGGAAGTCCGACGGCTGTTGCAGGAGAACCAGCCGGACCTCTATCGCCACATCGGGCATGAGGTTGATCGCGTCGTGCTGCAAGAGGTGATGAGCTTTGTCGGCGGCAATCAGCTTCAAGCTGCGGAACGTCTGGGTATTTCCCGCATGACGTTGCGATCAAAGCTCAGAATGCTGGGCCTGATTTCAGAGCGACTCACAGAATCGGACGACGCCTCATAAGTCTGGCGTTTCCGAACGAAGTGGTGAGCCGAGCGGCGTAAGCCCTCGGACTCTTGTGATTGCAGCCAAGAATCTGGGGGGAACGCTGCCCGCCTCACTTGATTTGGAGTTTTGTCGGAAAAGCCTAGTGCCTCGTCAACGCTAAGACTTTGGGCTCACTGGGCTACCCCCCAAACTTAGAATTGACGATGCACTAGCAGCCCGTGGTGAAAGCCATTTTTCGCGAATTTGGTCGGCGGTCGCTGTGCAGCTCATGTCGGCAGCGCGATCGGCGAAATTCCGTCGGTTTT
>JAYVDI010000350.1:0-7740 GCA_043749505.1 Schlesneria sp.
AAAAACTCCTTCGCAAGAGCTTCCGGGTCCGCAATCAGTACTGGGCCTCGGCGGATCGGTCGAGCGTCGAGAAGTGGGTGGCGACCGCCGATGTCCTGCGCAACAAGGTCTATGAGGAACTGATCGGCAAGCTCCCCGAACCGACGATGGCGATGAACCCGCGTACACGGAAGGTGCTCGATGAGAAAGAGTACACCGGCTACGAAGTGGTCCTGGATGTCTACCCCGACGTGATCGCGGCGGGCATCCTGCTGTTGCCGACCGATCTGAAGCCGGGTGAGAAACGGCCGGTCGTCGTCTGTCAGCACGGACTCGAAGGAGTCCCGATGGACACGATCAGCGGCCCCGGTTCCGAAGGCCACAAGTACTACAAGAGCTTCGCCGCCGAACTGTGCAAGCGTGGCTTCATCACCTACGCGCCGCAGAACCCGTATCGCGGCAAAGACCTGTTCCGCACGCTCCAGCGCAAGTCGAACCCGCTCGGCCGGTCACTGTTCAGCTACATCATCCCGCAACATCAAGTCACGCTGAACTGGCTCGCGTCACTGCCGAATGCCGACCCCAGCCGCCTCGCGTTCTACGGCCTCTCCTACGGCGGCAAGACGGCGATGCGAGTCCCTCCGATGCTGCCGCCGCGCGAGGGGAAGCCCGGCTACTGCCTCTCGATCTGCTCGGCCGACTACAACGAATGGGTCGCGAAGAACGCCTCGATCAGCGACCCCTACAGCTACGTCTTCACGAACGAGTACGAAATCTTCGAGTGGAACATGGGCCACGTCGCCAACTACGCCGAACTGTCGAACCTGATGACCCCGCGCCCCTTCATGGTCGAACGCGGCCACGACGACGGCGTCGGCGAAGACGAGTGGGTCGCCTGGGAATACGCCAAGGTCCGCCGCCACTACAACAAACTCGGCCTCGGCGACAAAACCGAAATCGAATTTTTCAACGGCCCACACACCATCAACGGCCAGGCCACCTACGAGTTCCTGCACCGGCACTTGAGTTGGCCGAAACGGTGAAGAACGGCCAGAACAAGTCTGCAATTGGCGGTCGTGGTAGACCGCCAATTGCTCCGATGAGATCTGGTCAGGCGATTCACCGAACTCCCGACTCAGCATCCGAAGGATTCACTCCGATGCCCTGTCCAGTTGAGGGTGTTTGTCATAGATCGATTTGTGTGTGGCATCGCGCGAGTGGTTTGAGCAGCCTACTCCCCCGACGCCAAGCTGGTGTCGCGTGTGATCTACGCGCACCGTGTTGGAATGGAAATACGGGGGATCGAGAACTCGTGGCCGTACGAGGTATGAAAGCCAGCCCCTTCAAAACAAGAAGCCCGACTTGAGAGCAAGCCGGGCTTCCGTGAGTGGTCATCGAGAATCGGGCGCTCACGCCGTCTTCATTGCCGCACCCAGAATCTTGCTGGTGCTGGGGCGCATCACGCGGGGATCGACCTGTTCGGCCTTGAGCAGCGTGGCGCGGATGTCCTTGCCCGAGATCGAGACCGGCTTTTCGTCCTTGTGACGTTCGCAGAGATCAACGCGACCGCACGAATCGTAGTAGGCGGCAAAACCGACCTTGAGCGGCTTGATCTGCAAGTCGCCGCCGAGGTTGTCGAAGATCTGATGGGCATCGAAGTCGCCCCAGATGTTCTCGCCGTTGGCATACGGTGCATCGGCGTGCTTGCGGCCGATGATGATGTGCGTGTAGCCCATGTTCTGACGGTAGATGGCGTGCATCACCGCTTCCTTCGGGCCTCCGTAGAACATCTTGATGTCGAGGCCGAGCAGGACGACTCGATCAGGCACCGCTTCGTTGCGCGGACCCCACAAGCTTTGATCGCTGTCGCCATCGCCGAGTTGCCGTTGCGCGATGAGCGCTTCGTAGGTCTCCATCCGAATCTCGGCGTTCACGTCGTCGCCTTTGGTCTCACCGATCAGCGGGTTGAGGACCGCCAGAGCGTTCTTCCCTTCGCGAACCAATGTCTCCAAGCCGTGAACGAGTGCGTACTCGTGAGCACGGTGGAGCGGGTTGCGAGTCTGGAACGCGACCGCCGCATCGCAGCCTCGTTCGGCCAGCAGCTTGCGAACTTCGCGCGGCGTGAGCACGTACTTGCCGAACTTGGCGTTCTTCGGTTGAGGCAACACGCGAATCTCACCACCGATGAGGTGCGAGTTCGCAGCGTCACCGGTCAGAACCATGTTGGCTCCGGGATGATCGGCGCGATCCGACAGATAGACGCTCTTCAAATACTTGAGCTTTGGCCACGCATAGACATCGGTGATGTCGAGCGTCGCGACCACATCACCAGCGGGATTCGTGAGAGCGACCTTCTGACCAGCCTTCAGCGTCTTGGCCATGTCACCGGTGACGGGGAAGGCCAGCGGGATCGTCCAAGCGTAGTTTTTGCCGTTCGACTCGACGCAGCACTCATCCAACACTTTGTTGTAGACGGCGCTGGTCATCGGCCCGGTGAGCGGGCTGAGTGTCCCGTCACCAAGACGGTAGACGGTGGACAAGTCGGCGGCGGAAACGGGGACTTTCGTCAACCCGGCAGCTTCAGCATTGAAGGCGTCAATTTCTCCAGCAGACACAGTACGGCAGACGGGTTCGGAGAGCCCGCCGTGGGGAACGATCAAATCAGCCATCACAGTCCTCGTTCAAGTTGTCAAAGGAATCAGACTTTGCCGGTAAATTCGGTGAGTCGGGGCCGCGACGTTAGAGAAAAGGTACTGAAAGTTCAAGCAGCCGGTTCGGCTCATCAGGACGATCGTGTCGATCACACTCAGGCGTGGGCGACCGCTCGAAGTCTGGCTAACAAAGCTAAAGAACGGGATCGCAATAACTGTCCGATGAGCCGCAGGGCGCTAGCTCCGGTTTATGTCATCTGAACCGGGGCTAGTGCCCTGCGGCTCATGGCAGCCTGCCTAACTTCGGGAAGGAACCACGGCCCCGTTCCTAAGCCGGACTCCCGCCATTGAGCAGCCCCACGTCGCCGAACGGCATCAACGCGTATGTCTGATTGTCACCGACTCACGTTGCCCGGCGCGACAGGACTGTGCAGCTTGAACTCCACGGGACACGAGGCCGGGAAACTCGCGCTGTTCGGGCAAATCCGTTTGCACATCCTCAAATCCGAGATAGGCATTCATTCTGACGATTCCCTGTTTCGATGAATGTTTACTTCCGGAGGATGTCTCCCATGCCGACAAGCCTGCTTCGATCCGTCTTCCAATCTTGTGGAGTCGCCGTGCGGCGCGGGTGGCTAGTCCGTCATGGTGTTGCAGCCGGACTGGCCTGTCTGGTGGGACTCAGTCATTCGGGATTGGTTGATCCGAGGTTAGCTGGCGAACGGCACATTCACAGTGAATGCGGTTCGGGAGTCTGTGCGATTCCAATGGTCGATCACAAACGGGCCGCTCTGGCGGGACTGCAATACGCACCGCGAGTCGCAGAGCGAGCTTTGTCGGATACGTTCCTGCTGCACAGCCGTCCGTCCGCGACGAAGACCATCTATCTGGACTTCGATGGTCATGTGACGACGGGCACGTACTGGAACAGCGATGTTGGCGGCGCGGACATCACCACGTCGGTCTACTCGTTCGAGGGAGACAACTCGTTTTCCAACGCCGAGCTAACACAGATTCAGGAAATCTGGTCGCGCGTGGCCGAGTGCTACGCTCCGTTTGACGTGGATGTCACGACACAACCTCCACCGGTCTCAGACTTGATCAACTCGGGGGCGGCGGACACCCGCTGGGGGGTCCGCGTGGCGATCGGAGAAACGAATCCGTCACCCGCTCCTGGAGCCGGCGGCGTCGCGTACATTGGCAGCTTCAGTTGGAACACGGACACGCCGACGTACGTCTTCATGGTCGGGTCAGGTGAGTTCGGCAAGTACATCGCCGACGCCACCGTTCACGAGGTGGGCCACACGCTCGGACTGTATCACGACGGTCGTCTCTCTCCATCCGAGGGCTACTACACGGGACACGGCTCGGGACCAACGGGCTGGGCACCTCACATGGGTGTCGGCTACTACAAGAATCTCGTTCAGTGGAGCCGAGGCGAATATGCCTCGGCGAACAACACCGAAGACGACCTGGCCATCATCACCACGCAAAACGGCTTTAGTTATCGCGCGGACGACTTTCCAAGCAGCCTGAGCGACGCGGCGGCTATTGATGGAACGCCCACCGGTGGATTGTTCAACGTGTCACAAGCCGGGGTGATCGAGCAGCGCGGCGATACGGACTGGTTCAAAATCACGGCCTCCGCTGGAACGCTGACTCTGGACGCTGTCGGCAGTCCCACCAATTCGATGCTCGATCTGCAATTGGAGTTGTTGGACTCCAGCGGAACTCCGCTCGCGGTCAACAATCCGGTGGACGATGTGACGGCGCGAATCAGCATGAACGTGTCGGCCGGCACGTACTACGTGAAGGTCGATGGTGTTGGCGTCGGGGCACCACCGGTGTCGGGTTACACCGATTACAGCAGTCTCGGGCAGTACCGATTGACCGGATCGTTCGCCACCTCGGGCAGCGGGTCCACCAACAATGTTCTCTCCGTTTACAACCCACGAACCAAAATCTTAACGCTGACCGGAGACTCGGGATCGAACTCGGTCACAGTGACACGCGATTCGTCGGGTCGAGTGACCGTGACGGGAACGGCCGGAACGACCATCAACTCGTTGAGCGACCACGCTCTGCCCGTCTTGCCGAAAATTGGACTGGTGGTCCGGATGAACGACGGGGACGATTCGCTGGTCGTCACGGGGATGTACATCACCACGTTGGACGCGCTGCTGGGCGGCGGGGCGGACAACCTGCGGATGACACTCTGCAACATCGGCTGGCTGAAGCTGGATGGCGGCACCGGGACGGATGCCTACACGCGACTGACCACGCCGATCAAACGAGTCACCGTGAAGAACGTTCCGTGATTCTGGTCTTGGATTGAGAATCGGTACTATCTCGCACGGCTACAAATGAGACATGTGCGTCGTTTAACCGCGTGGGCAACGCCCCGCGCGTCGATGAGGAAACAGGTTCTGCGCTTGACGCGCGGGGCGTTGCCCACGCGGTTAAACGAGTCAGTTCCTTCTGCGTGAAGTCACGCTCAACGAGCCAGCGGCAGAAACTGACCGCGCGCATAACCGTGGCCGAGGGCGTTCAGGTCGCGTTGGAAGATGATTCGCGGCGGAACCTGCGTGGCATCGACCATCGCTTCGATGCGTGTCACCGGCCCACCGCCGTCGAAGAAGCCAAAGACTTGTGCGCGATAGACATCGCCGCGCGCGGTGAGGTATGGATCCAGCGCGCGCATCTTCCAGATATCAACCAGCCCTTCGACGAACAGCCAACCCGCCGTGTTGTGACGTTGAATGACCTCGGGGTCCGGTTGGCCGTTCGAGTCGAGCTTCTGTGAGATCATGATCTTCTCCGTCAGCTCTTCGTCCATGCCGGGAAGCCCGATCAAAATTTCGCGGCGTGCCTGATTGAGATTGATCCGGCCTTCGAGATACTCGTCGCCGGTGATCGCGAGTGCGTCCATCAATTGAGGCAGGAGAGTCGGCAGGGAAGAGGTGTCGGCGGGCCACGGACTCTCCAACGTTTTCTTTGCTCCATCGACGGTCACGTCGGCGCGGGAACCGATCAAATCCCAGAGCGTGTTGACCTTGTTCTGGCCCCCTTTCGAGATGTCGATGCCGCCGCGCGTCACATTCCCCGTCGCTTTGAAGGCTCCTTCCGCGATGGCCTTCGTCAAATCCTGCACGGCCTTTTGTTGGGCCTGCTTGGTTTGGCTGGCTGTGGAACTCGATGCGACCGACGTGCCGCTGGTGTCTTCGGGAGGCAGGTCTTTGGGACCACTGATGCGGTACGCTATCACAAACTTGGCCGCGTCTGCGCCGAACTCATCTTCAAGTGCGTCGTATAGCTCGGTCAGCAGCCCGTTGTTGGTGTCGATCTTCTTGGTGCCATCGGCCCGGCGGTTGGCCTCGCGCCCATGTGCTGACAGAAACGCGACCCAACCGTGATCGAGCACACCGTCGGCATTGTCGAGCGGCGGCGTTTTGTCGCCGTCGTTCTCACCGGGGTCGAGCAACCCGTTGCGATTGGCGTCCTCACCGTAGAGCAACGCCGGTGTGACACCTTGAACGAGCAGCAACTCATCGAGAGATTCGAGCGGCCCGTTTTTGGCCTTGTACGGGGGAGTGAGCGCTTCGTAGACCTCGGACTCGGCACCGTAGGGTCGCTTGGTGTCGTCGGCGTCGATCCAGTCGAGCAGCGCGTCGGCGATCTCGATCGTCATGCCGGGGATGTTCAACAGGAGCGTGTGGACCTGCTCGTCCTCCAGCTTTAACCGGTCGAGCAGATTGAGATTGAGCTTGGCCGACTCATCCATCAGTCCATAACGGATTGCGTTCCCCGCAACGTTGTGTTCGACGGGGGCGATGATCGTGAAGCGGGCGGTGCCGCGCAGGCGTTCCGAAGCGGAAACGGTCTTGCCGAGAAATACGCTCGGATTGTGAATCAAGTTTTCGAGAGCCGGATCCGTCCGGTTGGCGAGAATCGTGGCGATGTACTCGACACCGGAATCGGCGGCCTCGCGCGCCTGTACGTCCGAGCCATACATCGTGGTCGCTTCCAACTCGGTCAGCATCGTCTGCGTGAAGTTGTAGGCCGCCAGCGTGAGCATCGCGACCACGACCAGCACGATGAGTAACACGGTCCCCGTGCGTTGAGGTTCGATCTGAGACTTTGATGTCTTCCGACGGCTCCGATTCATGGCAACAACTCCGGAGGGAACGGGTCCGCGACGGGGACCAAGATCACCGTGCGAAACTGATCAACCGACGCACTGACCGGAACATTGATGAGCGGCCCGCCGCGTGTGCCCACGGGTGTGAACCCGATCGACACTTCGATCGCCCGCGGCAAGTAACCGTTCTCCGTGCTGTCCCACATCGTGTACCAAGCGGCTCCGTCGAAGTAGCGAAACGCGAGGGACGACACTTCCGGCGCGAGCGACTGAGACCGCGAGGCCGTGAGCGCGTCGCCACCGTCCGTTTCGATCGCCTGCACAATCAGGCGATCTCCTTCGCTGCGGATCAGCCCCGATCCGGTGTTACTTCCGCTACCTGACAACACGAGAGAGTACGTCACCGCCTGCAAGTCACTCGTGCGAGTTTCGACATTGTTGCCATCAACGTTTGCCGCAAAATTCAGATCGCGCCGCGCGCGTGAAATGTGCAGCTCGATCCGCGTTGCGTCACCGCGAATTCCAATGCTCTTCGCAGATGGCTCGGTCTCCGTCGTATCGGTGGCGGTCGTGTCCGTTGTCGTTCCGGTTGCCGTCCCCGTGGTACCGGTTCCCGTTGAGGTCGAGCTGGCTGTGGATGTGCCCGAGGTAGACGCCGTTTCATCGGTCTCACCGTCACTCGGCGGAGGGGGCACAAACATGACGGCTCGCACGTCCTGAGCGATCCTCTTGATCAAGGCTCTTGTCACTTGAGACCGCGCCATTTCATGACGACCACTCGCCGTCAGTCGCCACGATTGTTCCATCGCCGCATAAATAGCACCGAGCAAAATGATGGCCAGCGTCAGCGACAGCATCACTTCCAGCAGCGTGAAGCCGCGACGCGGTTCTTCGGCCTCAACCCTCGTCTGACTTTCCGAGCGGGGCGGCGTTAGCCCCCTGGCTCCCCGCTGATCGAAGTGAGGGCTAACG
>JAYVDI010000351.1:0-18855 GCA_043749505.1 Schlesneria sp.
GGCAGAAAGATCGCTGCGCGAAGCGTCGCGGACGGGCAAGAGTGCCCATCCTCCGGGGTGGTCGGTTATGCTTTGTTCGTCCGGTGGAAATGATCCGAAGGGGGAGACAACCATGCAGACGGCTCTCGACACTTTGACGCGGCGGCGGCTCGTGCAGCTTGGGTCGGGCGGGTATCTCGGCCTCAACTTGGGAGGCGTCTGGCGGGCGGAAGCGGCGAGTAGCCTGAGTGTCCCTTTGCCCGGATCGCTGCGGCCGCTCAAGGCGTGCGTTCTGGTCTTCTACTACGGTGGGCCGAGTCATCTCGACACGTATGACCTCAAGCCGAACGCTCCCTCCGAAGTGCGCGGCGAGTTCCAGCCGATCAGTACAACGGTGCCGGGTCTGCACATCTGTGAGCATCTGCCGAAGATGAGTCAGCAGATGCACCGAGTCGCGCTCGTCCGCAGTGTCACTCATCAGGCGCGGCTGCACGATTCGGCGTCGATTCATGCGCTGACCGGCCGACCCCTCGAAGGGCCGGATCGCGAACTGTTCGCTCCCCAACCGCAGACCTATCCCAGCTACGGCAGCGCCGTGGCCTACTTGCGACAGCAGCAGCAACGCCAGCCACAAATCGAAGTGCCGTTCGTGTCGCTGCCGTTTCCGTTTCGGAACGTCCATGAGGTGCCGTGCCAGGGTGGCGGATTGGTCGGTTCACGGTTCGATCCGCTCGGCATCGAAGTCGATCTGGAAAAGAAGCAGTACCAAATTGAAATGCTGCGTCGTCCCGAGGGCCTCAATGCGGGACGGCAGCTCGACCGAAAGACGCTGCTCGCATCGCTCGATCGAACATTGGAGCAGAAGGTGGAACGCAGGCTGAGCGCGGGAGACTCGTTGCGTGCGTTCTATGACAAGGCGTACCGACTGCTCGATTCAGAGTGGATTCGTCAGGCGCTCGACATCGCTCGGGAACCGGCCGCTGTTCGCGAGCGCTACGGGTTCGGCACGGTCGATCCCGCGACGGCCAATCAGGGTGGGGCCGAGAACGGCTACGCGCGAATGATGCGCGGTCAGAACGTGTTGCTCGCGCGGCGACTTGTCGAAGCGGGCGTGCCGTTCGTCAACGTGTACGACTTCAAGCAGCAGGGGCAGAACTGGGATGCTCACGCACAAGGAGCGAACCAGCACAAGAACTTTTTGTTGCCTCAAGCCGATGCCGCACTGGCCGCGCTGCTGGATGATTTGGCCGAACGAGGGCTGCTCGACACGACGCTCGTCGTGGCGATGGGCGAGTTCGGGCGCACGCCCACGATCAACGCCACAGCAGGCCGCGATCACTGGCCCGACTGCTACACGGTCCTCTTCGCGGGGGGAGGCGTTCGCGGTGGCCATGTCCACGGCGGGAGTGACCGCCTCGGCGCGTACCCGGCCACTGATCCCGTCACTCCCGGCGACCTCGCCGCGACGATCTACTGGCGCTTCGGCTTCAACCCCGCCGCCGAAGTCCACGACCAGTTCGGCCGACCACACCGCCTGTCGGATGGTGAACCAATTTGTAGCCTGTTCAATGTGTAAGGGGTTGTGCATCGACTATGTTCGAGAGTTCGCCAAGACTTCACGATCCTCATCTTTCTGCCTCTCTCTTTCTGTCTCGCCGCTTCGGCCGTACAGGAAGAAGGAGACAGAAAGAGAGAGGCAGAAAGATGGGAGAGTCCTTCAATGTTTCTCGTTCGTGTGATTCGTCGTGCCTTCGCTTCCAACCTTCGGACGATCCCTGTTAGCAATGGCGAGCAAGCCAAGCTGGAGGCCCTCGGGATTCATGACCCGACGATTCAGCGTTATCTGGCTTGGCGACGCAGCATCGTTCTGGTGGTCGTACTCGCCACGTTCCTCAGTGCCGGGTTGACCACTTACGTGGAGTTCACGGAAACCGAGGACCGGCCCGACCTCCTCGAAGCCGTGACGGAACATCTGCTGGAGGGTGCGAAAGAGGCCGTGCCCGCAGCGGGACTCGTCCTGCCAGCGGATCATGAAATGGAGGACGACGAGGACGAACCCGATGAGGATGAGGCGACCGCATCAAAGGGCAAGGAGAGCGACCGCACGAAGGCGCTTGGTCAGATTGCGGACGGAGTTCACCTCTTCTCGCTGTACGCGCTTCCGTTGGCAGCGTTGGCCGTGGCTTGTTGCTGGACCCGGTTAAAGCTCTCGTTTCAGTTCCTGTTGGTCGGATTTTTGATCGCCTTCTTCGTGCCGATGCTGGTCGCCCTGTGTCCTTGGAGTTGGTGGGGCGAGCCTGAGCAAAAGGTCACGTTCGATCAAGACCCCCGCCTGTACTTGCAACTCCTGCTGGAGGGCCTGCTCGAAGGGGCGCAGCAGATGGTGGTGCTGCTTCCCACCGTGTTGTCGCTGGTCCCCGGCGTGCAGCGCGCCTGTCTGCGGGTCAAGACGTTGGTGCCGGAGTCGATGCTTCCCGGCTGGTTCCTGGTGGCGGCGGCTCCGTTCTACGCCCTGTTCCTGCTGGTCATCTTCATTGCGATCAACCAGATCACCAGCGAGCCGCTGCTCCTGATTAGCATGCTTTTGCTGGCCGGTGCGCCGTTCATTTACGTCTTCCGAGCCGATGTGTTCACGAGACCGTTGATGTCGGAAGCAGACTTCCTTCGCATGCGCCGCGTGCAACAAGTCGTAAGCGGCGTGACAGCGCTGGCGGGTCTGCTGTTGGTCGTGTATCTGGCGCCTCAGCAATACTTCGGCATTCACCTCGTGGGCTTGGACGTGAAGACCTCGCTGCTGGGACCACTCAACATCGCTGGGTTCTTGCTGGAACTCATCGGCCGGTCGCTGTTCATGACGGTGCTGGGCGCGGACTTGTTCATGCGGATGAACCTCCCGACTTGGCAGCACCACCGAACGCTCGCCGGATCGAGTGCGGCCGAGGGCTACGACCGCGTGATGGGTGCGATGGAACAGATTTCAGAATAAGCCCAACGAACTGAAGGTCTCTTTTCTCTCCGTGTGCGGTCGATCTCGAACGCGGGTGGTCTCCGTTATGAAAGCGTTGTTCATGAACGGTCTCAGAAGTCTGTTGGTCTTTGCGACGGTATTGCTGGCCAACCTGTTGGTTCACGCGAGCGACCAGCCGCCCGCCGTGGAGCAGCCCAACATTGTGATCTTGTTTGCGGACGATCTCGGTTATGGAGATGTCGGCTGCTACGGTGCGAAGGGTTTCGTTACGCCGCAGCTCGATCGCCTGGCGCGCGAGGGAACTCGGTTCACGAGCTTCTACGTGGCTCAACCGGTTTGCACGGCCTCGCGTGCGGCGTTGATGACCGGGTGCTACTCGAACCGAGTCGGGATGGCGGGTGCGCTCAATCACACCAGTCCAATTGGCATCGCGGCCGAAGAAGTGTTGCTCCCCGAACTCTGCCAGCAGGCTGGATACGCCACCGCCTGCTTCGGCAAGTGGCACTTGGGACATCACCCTCAATTCCTGCCGACGCGCAACGGCTTTCACGAGTTCTTCGGCATCCCTTACTCGAACGATAACGGGCCGCTGCATCCGGTGATCCGCGACATTCCCGGCCTGCCGTTGATCGAGGGCGAGCAGTCGATCGAAACCGATCCCGATCAATCACAGTTCACGCGACGCATCACGGACCACGCCATCCAGTTCATCGAGCGAAACTCGACTCGCCCGTTCTTTCTGTATGTGCCGCACATCATGCCGCACGTGCCGATCTTCGCTTCCGACAAGTATCGCGGCCGCACCGCACGCGGTTTATACGGCGATGTGGTTGAGGAACTGGACGACTCCGTGGGCGAAGTCCTCGCGACGCTGAAGCGACTGAACATCGACGACCGAACGCTGGTGATCTTCGCTTCCGACAACGGCCCGTTCCTGTCGTATGGCGAACACGCTGGCTCGGCGGGTCCACTGCGTGAAGGAAAGCTGACGACCTTTGAAGGTGGCGTGCGAGTCCCCTGTCTGATGCGCTGGCCCGGCCGCATCCCCGCCGGGCGCGTTTGCGACGAACTGGCCTCCACGCTCGACCTGTATCCGACCCTCGCGGGCCTGATCGGCGCGAAGCTTCCCGAACGCCAGACCGACGGACAGAACCTCGCGCCGCTGCTGCTGGGTCAACCGGACGCGAAGCCGCGCGAGATCTTCCATTACTACTCCGGCGACGAACTTCACGCCGTGCGCTGGCAGCATTGGAAGCTGCATCTGCCGCACGAGTATCTCACCACGGCGGCCGAACCGGGACGAGGCGGCAAGCCATCGAACTACGGCAAGCTGGCTCCGGCCGCCATCGAACAGTCCGGCATTCGCGGCATCGCGAGCCGTCATGGCTACCGCGTCGAATCCATCGGCCTCTCACTGTTCAATCTCCAGGACGACGTGAGCGAAACCCACAACATCGCGAACGCTCACCCCGAGATCGTCGCCCGGCTGCAAGCCCTCGCCGCAGAAGCCCGAGCCGACATGGGCGACTCACTGACCAAGGCCACCGGCAAAAACCTCCGCCCCGCCGGTCGAGCAACCGGAACGGCGCCACGGTAATGTGCCGTGCAGATGCGGCTCGCCAAAAAACTCGTCATGCCCGCGTGAGATAGATTGAGGTCGTTCGCTATACCTCACACGGCCAAGAATGAGATGTTCGAGGCGAGCCATGTGCCGTAAGGCCACGGGTTTCCCACGACGATCAAGAACCCGCAGCCTTACGGCATGCGGCTCGCCAAGCTCTCAGCTTGGGCCGCGTGAGGTATCGATCATCGCAAGAAACAGAAAGAGCGAGGCTGACCATGTTGTTCCACGGAAAAAGGAAGAAAACGACAAAATGGTTGCATCTACCAAGGTTATTGGCGGTTTGCCTCGCACTCTCTAGCGGGACGGCCGCGCTCGCCGACATCGCTCCCGATCCGTTGAGTGGCGGGAAGAATCTGGCGGTCAAGGGACGCGAGAAGACGAACGTGGCGATGGTCGATGAGGTGGTGAAGCTCAAGCTGTCCAAGAGTGCCTGCCACGTCGATGTCGTGTTCACGATGAAGAACATGAGCAACAAATATGAAACGATGCAGGTCGGCTTTCCGAATAACTACCCAGACGAGTTGAAGGACTTCAAAGCGTCCGTTCAGGGAAAGGCCGTCGAGTTCAAGACTGTGAAAGAAACCTCGCCCAGCAAGTCCCCGGATGGGTTTCCCAGTCAACGAACGACCTATTGGCAACTGTGGGAGATGGCATTCCCACCCGAACATCCGATCACAATCACGGTTTCGTACTCGACCAAGTTGGCGTTCAGATCGACGTGGATGGTCGGTTCGCGGTCAATCGAAAACTCACTTGGCGAGTTGGTTCCGAAGGACGACCGAGCGGCACTTGAGCAGCAACTGGCATCAAGGCACATCGAGTACATTTTGAAAACCGGTGGCCACTGGTCGGGGCCGATTGGGCGGTGCCGCATCGAAGTCACATTCGCGGGAATGACGAGCAACAACTTGGAACTGAACAGCCCCCGTTTTGAGCGGGAACAGGCAACCATCACGCGCGACAAAATTGTCTGGGATTTGAAGGACTACGAACCGAAAAGTGATGTCCATCTGAGCATCACTCCCGGTATCAACCGAAAGGAAACGCTCGCGCTGCTGGAGAAGTTTCACAAGTCCCACCCGCACGATCCCGCTCTCACCGAGATGCTGGCGGAATATCTGATCGACTTCGCCCAGCAGCCCGAAGCTGACCAGATCGTGTTGGAAATGCTGAAGCATTGGCAGGACAAGATCGCCATCTGGGGACCGGATAGCGAACAGGGGCAAACGCTGCGTCAGTCTGTCATGGTCTTTTCACTCATCGGAAGTCGAACCACTGACGCGTCCTCACCGCTTTCCGGTCGGAAGCCGACTCCCTTTCAAAAACCCGCCGAATTCGCCCCCGTCATCGAGCGGATTGCGAACCGGGTGAAGGGCCAGTTGCAATATGTCCCTGCCAATCAGGCCGAACGAGCAACGTATTTCACCAACCAAATCGAACAGATGCTGGCTTGGAGCCGGAAGCACTCGCAGTGAATGCAGACCAAGCATGAGGCGTGCGGCTCACCATCGACTCGGCTTGGGTTTCTCGGCCTATCACAATACGAATGAGAGTTTCTCCGATGGCGGACGAGGTTATTGCGGCAGCTCCCAATGAGCCGGTTCATGATGCGCGCTGGATCGGCCTCGGGGCTGTGATGCGCGTGTTTGTCGGTTGGTCATTGCGGCATGAGGCGACTCGGTGGCGACCGGCGTTGGTCATGGTGTTGCCGTTGTTGGTGGCGGGGGTGCTGGCGGCGACAACGTGGTTTACGTGGAGGTGGCCGCAGCCGGTGACTGGGCGCGTGGCGATGCTGCAACTGATCTGGGTCGCGGCGGTCGCGGTCGGGCTTGGCGGTGCTCAGTATGCGTCGAAGGCGGTCTGCTGGGAGTTGTCTCGCGAGATGCGCGACATCGTGCGGTTGACGAGTCTCGACGCGCAGACGTTGCTCTGGACAAAGACGTTGACCCGTTGGGGAACGATCTGCTGGTCACTCCTGTTGCTGTTGCCGCTGGCGTTGTTGGCTTTCACGTTGGGGGGAGTCGCACGCGATCAACTGGTGGCGGGAGCGTTCGGGCTGATGCTGGTGGCGGCGCTGGTCGGCAGCATGGCGATGCTGGCGGGTGTGCTGACGTGCAACGCGCAGAACCCCGAGAAAATGGCGGCCAATGTCACGGGGACGATCCTCGTCATTTACAACATGGCATTCGTGGCGGTGTCGCAGTTGATCTATTGGGGCTGGTGGTGGACCACGGGGGACACGACACCGGTCGAACTATTTTGTCGGCAGCTCGCTCTCTATTCGCCATCCGTCAGCGTGTCGCAGGCACTGACCAGTCCCGGACTGTTCTCCCCACTGGAGGTCGGTTATTGGCTCCACTTCGTGACGGCGGCGGCCTGCGCGGGAGTCGCCTCGCGGGGAATGCACTTCCAATGGCGAGCCGATTTCAGTGGCGAGCGACTCGTTGATGACGAGCCTGACAAGGCTCAAGCGGTCGGTCGGCGGCGAAGGTTCTGGGCGAGATATTTCACTTTGAATCGGGTTCGTACAGCAGGTGCCGTTGGCCTGGATGATCGCACACTGCCGACGGAGGTTGAGCGGACTTCCAGACGGCTTTTCGTCAGCTCAGACGAATCGGCAATGGGGGCTGACGCCGAAGAGCCAGGGGGCTTACGCCGCCCCGCTCAGACACGAGTTGTCGCGGCGCGTTCGACAGGGAGGCCGCGTTGTTCGGATCGGCCGTTCTTCTGGAAGGACGTTTACATTCTGAGTGAAGAGCGGAAACGGGTGAACTGGGCGTCGCTGTTTTACGTCGTGGCCGCGATCGGAATGGCGGCCTTTCTCGCGGTGATCGCTCATGTACAGGATTTTGGTGGTGCCGCCATTTTCTTCTCGATCATGTCGATCATCGTGGCGTCGCTGGTGATCTCAGTGAGGTTCGACTCGCTGCTCACGGTCGAGTTTCGCGACCGGACATGGGGAAGCTTGATGCTGCTCCCCGTTGATCCATGCGATCTGCTCTTCACGAAGTTGTGGGCGGCGCTGTGGGAACAGCGGTTCGTGGTGCTTCCCGTGGGTGTGGCTCAAGTGACACTCTTGCTCGCCATGCCAACCGGAGCTTACGTGGCGGGTATCGCGGTTGTCTTCGCGCCGCTCGCCGCTTGCCTGATGTGTCAGATGTCGGCAGTCAATCAGTTGCTGGGCAAGAAATGGTGGGTCGGGATTGTACAGGTGGTCGCGTTCATCGCGGTGCTGGTGGGGTCCGGTGTGATCTTCGCCACCTGCGGTGTCGAGGTCGGGTTCGCTCTGACAACAGTCTTATTTACGGTCATCCTCTTCGCCACGCAGTTCTGGCTGGTTCATCCGCTCGCACGCAGTTGGTCGGAGCCGTGACGTTCAACGGCCGAAGTCCGGATTAGCCTTGTTAGCCGGACTTCGGCCGTTGGTGGGTGTGCTCCGAAGAGTTCGTGTGACTTGAAGAGAAGTCCGGCTTTAAGAAAAGCCGGACTTCAAATGGATCGCAGTTCAAATCGCCTGTCGCCAATTCGACGCGAGTCTGCGGCTGGTCATTGCTAGCGCTCCCCTGACCTTTTACCTTTTGCCCGCCTGCGCCCGAGCGTTCGGTGATTGAGAGCTTGCCTTCCGGCAACTCATCCCGCTTTGAATCTCCTGCCACGAGTTCCCCGCCCATGAAGTTTCGATTTCCAATCGTCATCATCGACGAGGACTTTCGTTCCGAGAACACGTCTGGTTTGGGAATTCGCGCGTTGGCCGATGCGATCCAGGGTGAAGGGATGGAGGTGCTGGGGGTCACCAGCTACGGAGATCTCTCCCAATTTGCTCAACAGCAAAGCCGCGTCTCGGCGTTCATCCTGTCGATCGACGACGAAGAGTTCACGCCGGGGCCGGAACCCGATCGGGCGATCGTCAACCTGCGGGCCTTCATTGGAGAGATCCGTCGCAAGAACGCCGACATCCCGATCTATCTGTACGGTGAAACCCGCACGTCGAGTCACATCCCGAACGACATCCTGCGTGAGCTGCACGGCTTCATTCACATGTTCGAGGACACGCCGGAGTTCGTGGCCCGGCACATCATCCGCGAGGCCAAGGCGTACACGGACAGTCTCGCCCCGCCGTTCTTTCGTGCACTGGTCGAGTACGCGAACGACGGCTCGTACTCGTGGCATTGCCCTGGTCACTCGGGCGGCGTCGCGTTTTTGAAGAGTCCGGTCGGTCAGATGTTCCATCAGTTTTTCGGTGAGAACATGCTGCGGGCGGATGTCTGCAACGCGGTGGAAGAACTCGGCCAGTTGCTCGATCACACGGGACCGGTCGCCGCGTCGGAACGGAATGCGGCGCGGATCTTCAACGCCGATCACTGCTTCTTCGTGACGAACGGAACCTCGACCTCGAACAAGATGGTTTGGCATTCGACGGTCGCGTCGGGCGACATCGTGGTCGTGGACCGCAACTGCCATAAGTCGATCCTGCACTCGATCATCATGACGGGAGCCGTGCCGGTCTTTCTGACGCCGACCCGCAATCACCTCGGGCTGATCGGCCCGATTCCGCTGTCCGAGTTCACGCCTGAAAGTATCCAACGGAAGATCGATGCCAATCCGTTCGCGCGGGAAGCTCAAGCCAAACACCCCGAACGCCAGCCGCGCATCCTGACGATCACGCAAAGCACCTACGACGGCATCATCTACAACGTGGAGACGCTGAAGGGGCTGCTCGACGGCCGGATCGGCACGCTGCACTTCGACGAAGCGTGGCTGCCTCACGCGACGTTCCACGAGTTTTATCGAGACATGCACGCCATCGGAAAAGACCGGCCGCGCTCCAAAGAGTCGATGATCTTCGCGACGCATTCGACTCACAAACTGCTGGCGGGCATCTCGCAAGCGTCGCAGATTTTGGTGCGAGATTCCGAGACGCAGAAGCTCGACCGCAACGTGTTCAATGAGGCGTACCTCATGCACACTTCGACCTCGCCGCAGTACGCGATCATCGCGTCGTGCGACGTGGCGGCGGCGATGATGGAACCGCCCGGCGGCACCGCGCTGGTCGAAGAGTCGATCAACGAAGCGCTCAATTTCCGGCGGGCGATGCGCAAGGTCGAAGACGAATGGGGCGAAGGCTGGTGGTTCCAAGTCTGGGGACCGGTGGAACTCGCCGAGGAAGGGATCGGCGAGCGAGACGCTTGGATGCTAGAGGCCAACGCCGAATGGCATGGTTTCGGGAACTTGGCTCCCGGTTTCAACATGCTCGATCCGATCAAGGCGACCGTCATCACGCCGGGCCTGAATGTCTCGGGCAAGTTTGCCGAGACGGGAATCCCCGCTTCGATCGTGACACGTTACCTCGTGGAACACGGCGTCATCGTCGAGAAGACCGGGCTGTACTCGTTCTTCATCATGTTCACGATCGGTATCACCAAGGGCCGCTGGAATACGCTGGTGAGTGCGCTCCAGCAGTTCAAAGACGACTACGACAAGAACCAGCCGATGTGGCGCATCCTGCCCGAGTTCTGCCAGCAGTTCCCGCAGTACGAAGGGATCGGTCTGAAAGACCTGTCGCAGCAGATTCACGACACGTACAAGGCCAACGACGTGGCGCGTGTCACCACGGAGATGTATCTCTCAGCGATGGACCCCGCGATGAAGCCGTCGGACGCTTTCGCGATGATGGCGCACCGCGAGATCGATCGCGTGGAAATCGACGATCTCGAAGGCCGCGCCACCAGCGTGCTGCTCACACCGTACCCGCCCGGCATTCCGTTGCTGATCCCCGGTGAGCGGTTCAACAAGACGATCGTCGAGTACCTCAAGTTCGCCCGGATGTTCAACGAACGCTTCCCCGGCTTCGACACCGACATCCACGGCCTAGTTGAAGAGACCGTCAATGGCAAACGACGCTACTACGTCGATTGCGTCTGGCAGAAGCCGTCCAATGGTGCGCTGACCGGGTGAGAGAACACAGTGCGGAGTTGATTCGTTTCACCATATGGGCCACGCTCCGCTCAGCCGCAATCCTACGTAGGCCGGACCAAGAGGGCTGGCCTACGAAATGCGCGCGAGCCGACAAGAAGTTGACCTTGTGTAGTGCGAGTCGATGGAACGATTCACGGCCACGTAATCGGCGTGGTCCCCTCGATCAATCGTCGCAGCAGCCGTTCATCGACTCGACCTCGAAAACGAACCTTGCCGTCGCAGGCCACGACCGGGACGAGTATGTCGTACTGCTGGACGAGTTGCGGGTCGCGATCGATGTCCACTTCCACCGCCTTGGGCAGCCAATAGGCATGATCGGCGAGGACCTCTGCGGCCTCATCGCACAGCGGACAGTTCGCTCGCGTATAGATCACGACTTGGCGGAAACGGCGACCGGGAACAACGGGCTTCCATGAACGCGGCCCGTCGTCACGCGGTTCGGCCCGCAATAGGAATCGGCAGCCGAGGACCACTGCGGCCGCTCCCAGCACAAACCAGATCACTGGATTCTGGTGCCAGAAACGAGGCATCCACGGAATGCCTTGCACGGATTCGTAACCACGAAGCACAAGAATCACAGTTCCAGTCCAAAAAAAAATCACGCCCGGTCGCAGGAACCGTTCGCGGTTGTCCGATCCGGGCGGTACAGGCGGGAGGGACATCTTTTTCCTTGAAGCCAGACTGCTGGCGGATGTTGATTCACTTCACGCTGGTGTTTTGATCGCGTGAAGTAAATCAACGCGCTGCCCGGTGTTGCTCACCACAAATCGCAGAGACTGGCAACACCACGAATCGACTGGTAGTTTACTCCGGCACATTGCGGCCCGGCCAGTCGGCTGTTGAGGCTGAAGTGACGATCAAATTTCGAGGCTGCTGTCTAGGCAGCGGAGTCCGCGTTTCGGCGGTTTTGGAGCAGGCACAACATCGATGTCCAGCAAGCTCAACGTCGAGACGTTTGTCGCCGTACTCAAGAAGAGCGCCTTGGTCGAATCGGAGCGACTTCAAAAGGCGATTGCCGGTTTCACTCCCACCGGCACCGACGCGACACCGTTGGTCGAGTTTCTGATCTCGAACAACACGATCACACGCTGGCAGTCCGAGAAGCTGTTGCAGGGCAAGCACAAGGGCTACTTCTTGGGGAAGTACCGGTTGCTGTCGCTGCTCGGCAAAGGGGGCATGAGTTCGGTCTATCTGGCCGAACACACGCTCATGCGTCGCCGCTGTGCGTTGAAGGTGCTGCCGACCAAACGTGTGCATGACTCGTCGTACCTGGCCCGTTTCCACCGAGAAGCCCAAGCCGTCGCGTCGCTCGATCATCCCAACATTGTCCGCGCGTACGATGTCGATCATCAGGCCGACCGCGAGAACGAAATCCACTTCCTCGTCATGGAATACGTCGAGGGAGATAGCCTGCAAGAGCTGGTGCAAAAGCACGGAGTCTGCAGCTTTCTCGATGCGGCCGAGTACATCCGGCAATCGGCACTTGGACTGCACGCGGCTCACGAAGCCGGGATGGTTCATCGTGATGTGAAGCCGGGGAACCTGCTCGTTGATCTGAATGGAATCGTCAAAGTCCTCGACCTCGGTCTGGCGCGATTTTTCACCGGTGAGGAAGAGGGTGAGTCGCTGACGGTCGCTCACGATGAGAAGGTGCTCGGCACGGCCGACTATCTCGCCCCCGAGCAAGCTCTCGACAGTCACACGGTTGATGCGCGGGCCGACATCTACGGCCTCGGTTGCACGATGTTCTTCCTGCTCACCGGCCGCCCACCCTTTATCGAAGGGACGCTGACTCAACGGCTGATGGCCCACCAAACGAAGACGCCGCCCACGGTTGAATCTCTGCGCACGGACACCCCCCCGACTCTCGCCGCCATTCTCCGCACGATGATGGCCAAGAAGGCCGAGGACCGTCATCCCACGGCAAAGGCCACGGCCGACGCCTTGTTCGAGTGGGTCGATGACAACGCCGACAGCACCTGGCGTTCGGCACATTCCGCAATCTACGGTGCCTCGCGATCCAAGAGCGGCGGAGGCAGTCTGGCGGCGGTTCCCGTTGCCCAACCCGTCATCGCCCAGCCAATTTTTGCTCAGCCGGTTGCCGCCCTCCCAATGTTTGACTTTACAGCGTCGCCCGCTCCCTCGACCCGGATCGTCACCCCTGCTTCCAAAGCCACGGCAAAGTCGGCTCTACCCAAAGCAGTGGCAACGGAATCCGTTGAATCCGAGTTGTCGAACTTTTTCGATTCGATCTCGGGGGCAATGCCGGTCCCTGTTTCTCCTCCCGCCGAATCACGCAAGGCCCCTTCGTCCAAGAAGCTCAAGCCACCACCGCACTTGACTTCACTGTCGGCCATCAAGCCAGCAGCGCCTGCGACAGAGCAGACTGTGATTTCAACGCCAGACTTCACACCAGCGCAGCCGGCCGTGGCAGATACGTTTCCTGCGGAGACCGATCACCACTTTCCCGACTTCGGCGAAGTGACTTCCAATCTCGTCGCATCCGAACCTGTTTTACCACCGGCTGCAGCACTTCGCGTCGCGAAGCCCGTTCCTGCCAAACCCGTCACCAAATCGGCAACATCTCTCCCGAAGAAACTGTCCGCCGCGACATTGATCGGGGTGGCTGGCGGCGGCTTGGCGTTGCTATTGGTGGTTGCCTTTTCGATGGGCTGGCTAGGTTCGTTCGATCAACTGGGAAATGGAGCATCCACCGCCAGAAACGAGCCGAAAACGAAATGGCCCGCCGACAAACGCGAGATCACAGTCGGTGGTGCCAAAGCGGAATACAAGACGATCGTCGAGGCATTGAGAGCCGTTCGTTTGCGCTATGAGCCGACCGGCCCGGACGATCAGATGGTCATCAAAATTGCGGCCGGTACCTACAAAGAGTTCATCTCGGTTGATGCCAGCCAGCAAAAGACCACCTCCAAAAAGAAGAAGCCCAGCGAGACCGCTCTGATCGACTGGCCGCACGGAATCAAACTGAAGGGTGCGGGAGCGGTGCTCTTGGAACCGTTGAAGGAGAGCCCTAAGGAATCGCCCGTCATTCGCCTGAAGGAGATTCCGAAATTCGTGGTCGAAGGGATCGATGTCAACGCGGCCGGGCATACTTCTGCAATTGAGCTACTCGGCTACATGAATGACACCACTCTACGAGCGATGACGATTCGAGGCTTTACGGAATCGGGGGTCGCCTGTCGTGGAGCACTCGGCTCAGCGTTTGGCACATTGTCGAGTGACGAGATCGTGATGGAGCAATTACGGTTGGAGCCGGCCGCAGGTTCCACCGCTGCTGCAGGAATACGCATGCGAGAAGATCCCAAGGGAGACAGCAGCTACCTGATTGTGCGCGGCTGCCGCTTTCTCGGTCCGATGTCAGCAGGGATCGTGATGTCAGGAACAGCCCCATACAAAATCACGATCGCTGAGAATCTGTTCCACCAAGCACAAGATGGAATTCGCCTAGAAGGGACGAGTGTTGCTTGGAAAGACATCGTGGTTTCCAACAACACCTTCCACGCCGGTAATCATGGAGTGCTGTTTGCACGCATGCCAAGCGAACTCTCGCGTGAGCTTATCTTTCGCCGCAACTTGTTCTCGAAGATGGAAGTGGCAGAGGGCTTGGTGAAGTTTGGCTACGAAGAAGGTCAGTTCAACGGTGCGGCTTCACGCGAACCTCACGGTCTCGCGCTGAACTTTTCAGATCGCGCTGCGGTCACGCCACCACAACCAGGTGAGATCAACGGCCTCTTCTCGCAGGATGGCAAGCGAGGAGACAAAGAGATCTTGTTCGTGTCCGATGATCCAAAGTCTCCCCAGTTTCTCGCCCCTGCTGAAAACAGTGTGCAGCGCAAAGTGGATCTCACGGCCGACACCAAGCAGAAGCTCAGTTTCGAGCAGCCTTGGGTCGGAGCCATCGGCCCTTAGAAATGGGGCCGCCATCACTTGCTGGCACTCGTCGTCCCGACCCTTGGTCCGGACGACATCTCCGCGAATCGAGAAGTGATGGTGGCTTCGTTCCTGAGTCGCCGCGCCATTTTTAATGGGTGAGCGATGAAAGCCATCTGCCACCCTCAAACCGAGATGTGAGCATCGACCTTTTCTATGCTTCTCTCGCATCAAATTGTGCTGCTTGAATTCTCACCGTGACATCCTCCCCTACAACCGATGCGATCGGAAATTGCAAACAGGCCGTCTGACGTAATCGCATTGCTCGCTAAGACTTATTTTTTTCAGTGAACACGTGACCCGCGTTGAACCGACACGGTGCGACCCCGCGTCCCTGCATGCGACAGCACAACGCTTGTGGCTCGGCCAAGTTAGCCATTGCTCGTGACTCGCTCGTTCTTGGGGTTTCACTTCCTCACAAACCTGCTGACGTTCGCCACTGTTGTGCAAGATCAGTCTGGCTCAAGTCTTAAACTGTACAGTTGCCTGCGCCTTTCTCCCGTGCTTAGCATGGTCACGCCTGCCAACAACCCTCCACGACTTCCCTTCCGTGGTGTTTTCTCCCCCCTCGTGAACGGCCTTTCTGCGTCAATTTTCGGCGTCGGGCCGCCTTGTCGAACGGTTGTCGGCTGCGAACCAGCAGGTGGCATCATGTCATTGCGAACATCGAAGACTCATCACCAACAGCACCACGCTCGTTCATTACGCGGCGCGAGTCCGGCACGGTTCACCTCGATTCGGCCGAGCGTCGCATATCGGCAGCGCGATCCGGCTGGCAGCAACCGGTCGTCGAGCTTCAGCGCCCCCGAAGACTGGCACGAGCCACAGGGCCGAAGCCGCATCGAATACATCGCTCATCCGGCCGGGAACGGCTTCATCCATCCGGTGACGGTCGCTGAGGTCCGCGCACGCATTGCACAACTTTCGGAACGATTCACGCGCGGAATTGAAGTCGTTCAGTTCAGCACGATGACGCACAAGCGACAGCTCTTCCCACTCTATGGCATGCAGTGGGGACCGAACATTTATCTGTATCCCGTGGAAGCGTCGCTAGTGGAAATTCACCGCCGCCCTCCCACGCCGCAACAGCGCGTCGAAGCCCGCATGTTTGGTGGTGAGTGGACTCCATCCGGTGAGCAGTGGCGACTGACTTGGACCGCCGAATCAATCCGCGACTTCTATCTGAACAACGTGTTGATTCACGAGATCGGCCACGTCAACGACCAACGCAACACCAACTCGGCCGCACGCGAACGCTATGCCAACTGGTTCGCCACCGAGTACGGCTTCCGCGCGTCGCGAGGCCGCCGCTAATTCTCATTCCGCCCGACGATCACTCGTTGGCACCACGTCGTTGTAGCGTGCGGTTCGTCGGGGCAGGATGCTCCGGCGAACCGCATGTCGTCTTTGACGACTGGGGTCGCGAACAAAACGGGCGAGCCTTACTCGCGAGCCAGGCTCGCCGTCGGTGTGACGAGTCCCAGTTCGAGCAGGCTGCTGACGAACTGACGTGCGACCGGTCCGGCCGCTTTGCCTCCCGATCCGCCGTGTTCCAGTACGATCACGAACGCCACGCGCGGCCGTTCCGCCGGGACGTATCCCGCGAACCACGCATGATCGGCTCCGTTCGTCTCGGCCGTGCCAGTCTTACCGGCAATGGTCACGTCCTTGAGCTTCACCGTTTTGAAGCCAGTGCCGTGTGCGTCGTGAACGACCATCACCAGCCCTTCGCGCACACGATCCAACGTCGATGAATGCAGCCCCTCAATCGGTTTGGCTTCGGGGTGAGAGAACACGGGTCGGAACGCTGGGCCATCCTTCAGAGTTGCCGGTCCTGAAGCACTCAAGAAGTGCGGCGTGACGAGCTGTCCTTCGTTCGCCACGGCGGCCATCGCGCGGGCCATCTGCATCGGCGTGACAAGCAACTCCGACTGACCGATCGCCAGCCCGAGCGTATCACCCGGATGCCAGCGACGCCGTTGCCCCGCATCGGTCTCGTTCGGTGAAGGCAAGCGACCGAGTGACTCGGACGGCAGATCGACTCCCGTCGCTTGGCCGATACCAAACCGACCGGCCCAGTCCGCAAGTGTCTGCGGTCCCATGCGTCGCGCGGCGGTGAAGAAGTAGACGTTGCATGACTGACAGAGGGCATCGGCCAGCCGCATCTCACCGTGCCCCAATTTGAAGTGCCGGTACGTGAGACAGCGATGTTGGTCGGGTCGATCAAGATAACCCTGACAATAAATCGGGGCATCGGCGTTCAGCTTGCCACTCTCCAACGCTGCGACCGCCGTGATGATTTTGAAGACCGAGCCAGGTGCCAGCGCCATCTGAGTCGCTCGCGAGAAGAGTGGCTTGCGCGGATCGGCCAACACGTCGCGCCAACCGTTTGCATCAGGAGCGACGAGCAGATTGAGATCGAAGCGCGGCGCGGCAGCGGCGGCGAGGATTGCCCCCGTATGAACATCGAGTGCGACGAGGCAACCTCCTTTCGGGCATGTTGCCTCGCGCGCGGTGTTCTGGTGCGATTCCGTGTCGGTCGTCCCCGCGAGCGTCACGTTGGCGAGCGCCTCATCCAGCAGTTGTTCTGCTCGACGCTGCACGTCCGCATCGAGTGTCAGCACCAGGTCGCAGCCGTGATGCGGCTCACGCAGAACTTCACTCTGAATGACCTCGCCACGCCGATTCTTAACCAGTCGCCGTTCGCCGCGCTGGCCGTGCAGGTGCGAGTCATATTGAAGTTCGAGACCACCGCGCCCCACGCGGTCTCCAGCCCGATCATCACGCTGTTCCGAAGATTGCCCGTCGAACTGTTTGTCGAGTCGGTCGTGACCCGATGGCTGCTTCTCGCGTCGTGCCAACGCTTCCTGCGGTGAGAGTGGTGTGCGCGTGCCGATCACATGCGCGGCGAGTTCTCCTTGCGGATATGTCCGCCGCCGCTGCGTGATGACGCGCACGCCGGGATAGCGTTCGGGATGCGCGTCGATCTCTGATTTCGTGTCGGAGGTGACGTGGGACGAGATCGTGTGAAAGCCTTCCTCCTCGGCGATCGGCCCCGAATGAATGGGTCGATTCGGCGGTTGAGTCAGCTCGCTGCGAACTCGATCCCACGCTCGCTGCCATCCTGCGCTGGATGCCAAAGACGTTAGCGATCTCTCACTTCCATGAGCCGCCTCGCGCTGCTTGATGACTGCCTGCTTGGTTTGAACGACGCGCTGCTGAACCGACTGTCGTGCGGCGATCATTTGTTCCGCAGTCTGCTCCGTCAACAGGCTGAGTCTCAACCATAACTCATCGCGCCGCTGTTGGACTCGCAGCTCCTCCGCAACGACGAGTTTTTTGTCGCGCCGTTCAACGCGACTCAACTGCTTCAGCGACTCGTGCCGCAACCAACGTGGGTCGGCCGGTTCTTGGACGAGACGAAAGTGAACCTGCAACTCGTAATGCTCGATCTCACCCGCCAGTACGCTGCCATCCGCCGCGAGAATGCGGCCGTCACGCGCCGGGATTTCTTCACGCACTTCGTAGGTCTGCTCGAACCCCGACGCGAAGTCCTCTCGCAAGACGACCTGAAGTTGCACGATTCGCGCGGCCACAACGACCAATGGCACGATCATCCCGAGCCACAGCAGAACCAGTCGCAATCCCGGCGCGCGATCGGCATCCCACCGACTCGCCTGCTGCGAGTCATCGTGTTGCCACACCGTTGCCAACCGATTCCACATCGAAGATTCCATTCATCGAGACATCGCCACCCACCCCGATCGTGCTTTCAAGTGACGACCCGCCGCGAACCACCCAACACCAAGCGATCCGCACAAAGAATCAGCACCGCGAGTCCCGCCGTTGCCGCCGCTTCCACGATCGCAACCGCAAAAACTCCCGCAAAATCCACGCTGCGACCGTCGAGGGAACCGAGTACCAACGGCAAGACGACACGCCACACACACGCCACGGCGAAAACCATTCCCACCCACGTCACCGGATCGCTCGAACGCCGGTTCGCGCACGCGACTTGCAAGCCACAACCAGCCAGTGTCGCCAGTGTCATCTGCACACCGAGCCGTTCAAGTGACAGCCCATCCAGCAACAATCCCACACTCGCTGACCATGCAATTGCGGCCGCTCCCTTCGACCAGAAGGCAATCGCGACGAGAGCCAGCGCTGGTAGAAACGGCTGACATCTCACCGGCCACTCACTCACGATCGCGCTGCCCTGCACGGCAACCGCCAAGTAGATCGAACAAAAAATTGAAAGCGACCTCACCACAACCCACTCTCCTTCGCTGCATCGTTTCACCGCGTGGGCAACGCCCCGCGCGTCGATGGGAAACAGACTCATGCGTCGCTCGACGCG
>JAYVDI010000352.1:0-17755 GCA_043749505.1 Schlesneria sp.
GACATCGATGCGAAGGGGGACATCGTCGGTCTCGACAAGTTCTACCGCGACGCCTTCGAGATGGTGACGAGCGAGAAGGCGCTGCGAGCCTTCGACATCAACAAGGAAGACCCGCGCCTGCGAGAGAAGTACGGTCGCAACGATCTCGGCCAGAGTTGCTTGCTCGCGCGACGCCTCGTCGAAGCGGGAGTGACCTACATCACAGTGCAGGCGGGCGGCGGTTGGGACACTCACGGCGACAACTTCGCTCAACTGAAGAATAATTTGCTACCCAAGTTCGACATGGCGGTGGCGGCTCTCGTCGATGACCTTTACGTGCGCGGATTGCAGGATGAAGTGCTCGTGATGGCGATGGGCGAGTTCGGGCGCACGCCCCGCATCAATCCCGGCTCGGGCCGCGACCACTGGCCCGGCGCGATGAGTGTCCTGTTCGCGGGAGGCGGCCTGAAAATGGGACAGGCGATCGGCACGACCGACGCGCGGGCCGAGTACCCCACCACCAAACCGTACTCCCCCGGCTGCGTTCTCTCGACGATGTATCACACGCTCGGCATCGACCCTCACCACACGTTCTACGACCACGGCCGCCGACCGCTAATGGTTCTCCCCGAAGGCCAGCCGATCCCCGAACTGGTTGGTTGAGCGGGCGGGCTTGCCCCGATTGGAAAGAGAGTCAGGCACATGAGTACGCTTGTAGGAGGTGCCTGCGAGGCATTGCTTGCTGCGCTGCAATCTCTCGTGGGAACCGCATGTGCAAAAACGCTTGCCACGAACTCGATCAAGCTCTGCTTTGACTTCGAGAACAACTCGAGGGGACGAGCGTATATCTGGATCGACCCACCTTGGCGGCTGATGGGCAAGGGGGCTGTCATTACTGGAAGTGTGGATTGGCCGGTTTGGGATGGCAGAGAGAATCCAGAGGTCAATGAACCACTTTGGCAAGAATGGTGCGCGCTATTTGAAGCACTGAATGCGACTCAACTCATGGCCTTCTCAGTTGCCGATGGCTGCCCAGATTTGTGCCTTCATTTTGAATCGGGTCACACCATTGAAACGTTTGGAAACAGTCGTCAGGACTATTGGTGGTACTACAGAAATCGAATGACCGACGACGTGTTCGAGGCCAGTGCGGACGGCATATCGCATGAACTTGGCGAACCAGCAGATGCCTGACGCCGACGAACGTGAGATGAGTTCCCTCTCTCCAGAAGTCGACTCGGAACGACGGCCTATCGTTCGAGATTGACCGTCAACTGCGAAGCCTCTTGATCGAATGCCACCTCATCCACCTTGAGGCCGAAGTGTTTGGCGAGGCTCTCGCGCAGCAGCGGGACATCGGCGACCTTGGTCAGGCGGCAAAGTGTCCGGCCGTCGTTGGCGAGCAGCGTGTAATCGGAGCCGGTCGCTTGGAACGGCTTCACGACGGCTTCGATCAGCTTGGTTTGTTCGCTCTGCGACAGTTCGCGATTGACGAGGATCGTGACCGGCGGCAATTCAACCTTGCCTGACGCGGACTGCTGGGCGAGTTGCTGCATGCGCGGCCAGGCCAACGCCAACGAGAGGATTGCCGGGCCGACGGCTTGTTGAAACTCCTCGCGGTTGTTTGCCGCGAGGAGTTGATCAAGCAGCCCGTCCGCCTGCGTGAGGGCTTCCAACACGCGCGGCTTCGCGACTTTGATTTGCTCCGGCAGTTTGGCCAGCCACGCGCGATCGGCTTCGATTCCGACGGACCACTGCGCGACGAGTGACTTTGGTAGCCAGCGGCCGTCGTGCTTGATGTAAATGATTTCGAGCGGCCGCTCATCGCGCGGCACCTGAAAGGAGAGGACGTGTTCGTCGCCAGAAGCCCGGACCTGCTCGACCTTGATGTCGGCGAATTGCCGCGCGAGGTCCGCTCCGACGCCGAGACCGATCGCGTCGAGGTGTTGCACGATGTTCGAGGCGTCTCCCGGCAGCAGCGACTTCGCGCGGGCCTGCTTCAGCGACTCCAAGTCCCCCGCAGTGCTGGTCGCGAACTGGTCGAGCAGCGACACCGCCTCGTCCCAGTGCTTTCGCATCGGCTCGTACTCGGGCCGGTTCGCGAGCAGGTCGAGTTCCAGAATGAACGCCTTCTTCGTCCGCAGCACCGCGACAGACTTGCGCAGCGTGCCGAAGAGCCTCGACCAAACTTCGGCATCGGTGTTTGCAGCGAACTCGCGGACGAGGCCGTCCACGTCGGACTGATAGGTCGGCGGCAAGAACTCGTAGGCACCTGCAAGATCGCCGCGCTGGATGGCTGCGAGAGTCTGCTTCACGGTGGCGAAGGCTGAGTCACCATCAATGGCTTCCTGCGTGGCCACCGCGTGGTTGACGCTCGGCGTGGCCGAGTCCGCAGTGTGGGTCTGAGCGGCTCCGCTGTTTGTGACGGAGTTCGTGTTCGGCTTCTGCTCGTCTTTGGTCGCGGTTGTTCCGCAGCCGCACAGCGCGAGCATCATTCCCACCAAGACCAACTCGACCCCATAGCGCGACGTGTTCACGATTGCCCCGATCTCACAGAGACGAACTCCACCGATTCGCCGCGACGGGCCAAGCCCACGGATCGCGCGAGGTCGGATGATAGCGGGCATCCGCTACGAGCTGCCATCGCGTTGTCAGTGCGAGTGAAAGGAGTTGACTGACCCACACCAACCCGAAGTGTGGACGAGGGCGAGAGCGAAGAAGGTTGAGCGAAGGAAAGGTCGATCGACGACCTCGTTCGGTAGTGGGTTAGTTTGCCCGGAGACTTCCGAAGTCTGTCTTGCCAAACTGACCCACTACCCCCGTTTACACTTCGGGTTGGTGTGTACAGGTCAGCCATTTGCTTCCGCCCATCTGTTTCCGGATGCCTTACGTCGTCGCACTCACCGCATCGACGGCGCGTGGCGAGGCCGATTCGACGGGCGGGCTCCCGGCGAAGCGATCGGGTGGCTGGTCCCACTCTTCCAAAATCTTGGGATGCTTTGTCAGTCGATGCAGCAAGCTGATCGCAGCGAGTGACGAGAGGCAGAGCAGCACCGGTTCGTAGCGCAAGGCCCCCACTTCGCCCGCGACGGAACTTGGGTCGTGACGGAAGAACCAGCCGAGGAAGCCATCTGTGGCAACTTGATCGCCGACTCGACCATGCAGCACGGCGAGCGTGTTGTAGAGGAAGTGAAAGACCATGCCGGGGAAGATGCTGCGCGAACGGACGCAGATCGCACCGAGGACTACTCCCAGCAGCGCGGCGTTGAAGACTTGTTGCGGGATCATGTGAATGATGCCGAAGGCCAAGCTGGAGAGGGCGATCGCCACGCCAACCTTGCCCGTGCGTTTGAAGCCGCTGAGCAGGAAGCCGCGAAACGCCAACTCTTCACAGATGGCCGGTGCGGCGGCGAACGCCAACAGAACGAGCCACAGCGGTTGGTTGTCGCTCGACATGAGTTGCATCGTTTCGGCCAAGCCCGGCGGCGGCTTCGGGAAGAACCAGACGAGGCTCATTTGAAGTTCGACGGTCAACGGATGGAGTGCGAACGGTAATAGGGCTGCCCACACCAACCGACTGAAGCCCGGCCACCGAAGTGAAAACGTGCGGCGAACGCTGGTCGTCAGCATCACGCCCATCATCAGTGCGGGGGTCGCGATCAGAGCGAGCTGCTGGATGACCAGCAGTTGCATGGTCAGCAAGCCGCGCGAATCGGGACTCGCACCGATCATCGCGGATTGCATGGACTTCATCGTCGCGAACTGGAGGAGCAGGATCAGTAAGAAGCAGAAGCCTCCTTCGGCAAACGTGGGCGTCGGCTCCTTGTCGCGCAGCAGATGCTTCACCCAGAGACGCAGATCGAAGCGTTCGG
The DNA here is from genome assembly GCA_043749505.1 of Schlesneria sp. Taxonomy (GTDB): domain Bacteria; phylum Planctomycetota; class Planctomycetia; order Planctomycetales; family Planctomycetaceae; genus Schlesneria. The sequence goes on from JAYVDI010000352.1 coordinate 3,852, forward strand.
CCTCGCGGAACAAGACTTCTTCACTGCCAAACTGGTCGATCGCCCACCACAGCGCGAGCAGGCTATACCCGATCGACGTGACGAGGACCGGGATCACGTAGAAGTAAATATCGTGCGAAGGGCCGGTCGCCTTGAGCAACCCCTTCAATAACAAGGCTGGTCCCATGACGGGCAGCACGCTGTAGAACGGTTCGATCTCAGACGCGGGCGATGAGCAAAAGACCGTCAGACCCATCGTCACCATGAGCAGCGGCGTCAGGTAGTACTGCCCTTCCTTGCTGCTCTTGGCGAACGTCGCCAGCGCGAGGCACAGCGCGCTGAAGAGGCTCGCCAACGGCAGCAACATCACCAGAATCCATACCAGCGATGAGAGCGGTGGCAGCGCCAAGTCGCCCAGCTTGGAAGCGGCTCCTCCTCCGCCCGCCAGCGACGCCATGTACTTGCCGGTGAACCCGAGGCTTCCCAAGTTGAGCATTGCCGTGGAGGCACTGAACAGCATGACGGTCAGAAACTTGCCCAGCACGATTTCCGTTCGAGTGGCGGGGCAGATGAGAAGTGTCTCCATCGTGCCGCGTTCCTTCTCACCCGCCCCCAGATCGACGGCCGGATAGAACGCGCCGGTCAGGGCCATCAGGATCAGCAGCGCGGGGAACAGTTTGGCCCAGACATTGGCCGACACTTGATCTTGCTCGGCGAGGTCGAGATCAGTCGGCTTGACGGGGGTCGGCAGGTTCTCGGGAAGACCGCTGTCGCGCAGGTATTCTCGCAACAGCGAACGCTCCCATTCGTCGATCACGCCCGTCACGCGGTTGTGTGCGATCACCGATCTTTCGTCAGCGCTGTTTTGCACGATGACGGGACGCGGGTAATCGAGAGTCGTCGGTGGGGCGTCAACTCCGCGATTGGCCAACTCGCCACGCAGCCGATCGAGGTTCGCTTTGAAGTCGGCTGGGATGACAATCAACACTTGGATGCCGCTGTCCGAGAACAACGATCCCAGCGGATCGGACACCAGCCGCAGCTCACCCTGCAATCGCAAGACTTCCTGAATCTGCTTGGCCTCCCGCGCGGCGATGAGTTGATTTTCCAACTCCATCCGCTGCTTGAGTTGCCCGCGCAATCGAACGGCGCGCTCGACGAGTCCCTTTCGCTCCGCTGACTCCTCATTCGACGGACTGTTCGCGGGTGCTGAGGGATCCGGCGCGGGTGTCCCGTCGGTGACGACGCGCAGCTTGTCCGCATCGGCCGGGTTCCGAAACCAGTTCTTGGCGAAGCGGCCTCCCAGCACGAGTGGCATCGACGGGAGGTTGTCCGCGCCGAGAATCACCACCGTGCGCGGCTGTTCCGAAAACAGCACCGTCATCTGCACCATGCCGATCCCCATCACGGGGTACAGCAGCAACGGCAGCACGGCGACCATGAACAACGTGCGGCGGTCGCGCAGTTGATCCAGCACCTCGCGACGGAAGATGAGGAGAATATTACGCCACTTCATGAGCGAGTCTTCGTCGTCTGGTCCCCTCGCCCCCGTCTTCGGGGGTTAGGGTGAGGGTGAGGGGGCTTCTCGGAAGGAGAAGAGACTCCATTCGTTTGGTCGATCACAATTCAAACCCGGCTCGTTTAACCGCGTGGGCAACGCCCCGCGCGTCGTGTGGCGAAACAACGTTCCACACCGCACGGCGCATTGCCCATGCGGTTAAACGGTTTCACCTTCAAGTCACACCACCGCTACCATCTTCGCTTCGTATTCGTCGATCAGTTTGAAGAACAGCTCTTCCATGTCAGGTTGCTCGTACTGCTCGCTTAACTCAGCCACCGAACCAATCGCCAAGATGCGACCTTTATAGATGATCGCGATCCGGTGACAGAGCTTTTCCACCTCGCGCATGATGTGCGTCGAGTAGATGATGCACTTCCCCTGCTCGCGCAGCGACTTGATCTCATCGACCACGTTTCGCGCCACGAGAACATCCAGTCCCGAAGTCGGTTCATCGAAGATCAGCACGGGAGGATCGTGGACGATCGTCCGGGCAATCGACACCTTCTGCTTCATGCCGGTCGACATCTTCGATCCCAGCACGTCACGGATGTTGTTCATCGAGAGGCGATCGAACAGATGAGCGATCCGCGACTGAAGGGCCTCTTCCGGGATGCCGTACAGCCGACCGAAGTATTCGACCATCTCCCACGCCGTCATGCGGTCGTAGATGCCGGTGTTGTTCGACATGAACCCGATCCGGGCGCGGACCTCCGTCGGGTGAGTCGCCACGTCGTATCCCGCGACAAAGGCCGTCCCGCTGGTCGGACGCAGTACGGTGCTGAGGATGCGCAGGCACGTCGTCTTCCCCGCACCGTTCGGTCCGAGCAGGCCGAGGATCTCGCCGGGACGGACCTCAAAGCTGACATCGTCCAGCGCCGTGAAGCCCCCCGTCTGAAGATCGGCAAACCGCTTCGTCAGTCGCTCGACGGTAATCACGCGGTTAGCTCCCGGCTGTCTATTGGGTCGGCCTCTGGTCCCCTCGCCTTGGAGGGGAGAGGGTTAGGGTGAGGGGTCTTCTTCTTTTGGCTCGTCGCCATCCGTATTGAGAATAGCAGAGGAGACCTGCGGTTAGCCGTTTCGGCGGGGTCAGGAGACCTGCGCAGAACATCGTCCCACGTTTAGCCCCAACGCCAACGGCGTGGGAGCAATCGCGGGTGGAGCCTATATCGGCACCCACGCCGCTGGCGTTGGGGCTAAACATCTCATCCGGCCGCAAGTCTAGCCCGCGAACGGCCTGCTCGTCTGGTTTGAGGGCCGATGCAGCGCGAGAAACCTCAGTTCAGCACGGGGAGCGCGACGCGACCGGCTTGCGGTGCGGACCTTCGCTCGTCGGCAGCCTCGACGGAATCGATGTAATCGTAAAAGACGTTCCGCTGTCGCGGGATGTAGCCCGCCTCGCGGATCAGCCGCTTGATCGTGTCGAGCGTCAGGTGGTGGACCGTCCCCGCCTCGGCCACGACGTTTTCCTCGATCATCAATGACCCCATGTCGTTCGCACCGAAGTGCAGCGCGAGGCCCCCGATCTTTTCCCCCTGAGTCACCCACGACGACTGGATGTTCGGGAAGTTGTCGAGATACAGCCGCGCGACCGCCTGCGTCTTGAGGTACTCGAACGAACCGGCGGGCGGGATGTGAGCCATGTCGGTGTTGTCGGGCTGAAACGTCCAAGCGATGAACGCCGTGAAGCCGTGCGTCTCGTCTTGAAGCTGACGCAGGCGTTCGAGGTGCTCGATCCGCTCGGCCAGCGTTTCGATGTGGCCGAACATCATCGTCGCCGATCCCTTGCCTCCCAGCAGATGCCACTCGCGGCAGACGTTGAGCCACTCGTCGGTCAGGCACTTGCCGCGCGTCATCTCTTTCCGCACGCGGTCCACCAGAATCTCACCGCCCCCACCCGGCAGGCTGCCGAGTCCCGCCACCTTCAGCCGTTCCAAGACCGTTCGCACCGGCAGCTTGGCCAGCTTGTGCAGGGCATGAATCTCGGGAGGCGAGAAACAATGCAGGTTCACCTGCGGAAAGCGTTCCTTGATCGAACGCAACAAGTCTTCATACCACTCGATCGGCAAGTCGGGGTTCATCCCTCCCTGCATCAGAATCTGATCGCCCCCGAGCGCGACGGTCTCTTCGATCTTCTGGTAGATCGTTTCCTTGTCGAGCGTGTATCCCTCGGGACTCTTCGGCTTCCGAAAGAACGCACAGAAGTCGCACACGGCGGAGCAGACGTTCGTGTAGTTGATGTTCCGGTCGATGTTGAACGTGCGGTAAGGCTCGGGATGCAGCCGCCTCGCCACCGCATCCGCCGCCGCCCCGATCGCGACCAGATCATGCGACTCCAAAATCCGCAGCCCCTCCTCGGGCGAAAGACGCTCCCCCGAGACGGCCTTGTCCAACAATCGATTCACTTCAGCAGACACAGTTCTCTTTCCTTCACTTCAATCACATGGACTCAACGCTCAGAGTCCGAATCACTATCCTGAACTTCAAGCAATTCGACCTCAAATCGAAGAACAGCATTGGGCGGAATACTCGTCAGAATTGCATCGCGGTACCCCAAGTGTGGACTCGCGATGATGGTACGGGTTCCTCCGACCCTCATTCCTTCAACACCGTAATCGAATCCGGCAATCGTTTGGCGTTTTCCGACGACGAATCGAAATGGCTCGCCGTGTTCATACGAACTGAAGACTTGGTCTCCTCGCCGTAGGAAGCAGCGGAAATGGACCGAAACAGATTTACCTCGTTCGGCAACGGCACCTGCTCCTACAGCAATGTCAGTTACTTTCAGCCCCGAAGGAAGGTGTTGTCGGCTCATGTCTCACATCTCATTGATGCCCCGGACCGGTGATCGCGTTTGTTTTCACTCCTAAATCACAATCAATCGTGTCGGAACGCCAACTCTACACCAGTTGGAGCCAGTCCCATGCCCGCTGCCAGTTCGTAGAACAGTTTCAAGCCGTTTCGTTCGGCGGGGCCGAGGTGGTATTGGAGGTTTTCGGAAAGGTAGCTGACGGTCGTCGGCAGGGACAGGCCGAGTAACGGTGCCTCGCGCCGTGCGATGTCGTCGAGGCGGGCGACTCCCAAATCACGCGCCGCGCTGAGGAGATTGGCAAGCGCGGAGCGCGGAGTGAGAAGTGCGGAGTGAGAAGACGTGACGAACGATTCATGCTCTTCCATTCTGACTCCTGACTCCTGACTCCTGACTTCTTTCCTCCCCACCCACATCGCGAAGACGAATGGTAGGCCGGTCCACTCGAGCCACTCTTCGCCCAAGTCCCACGTGCCGAGGAATTTTTCATTCGGCGGCGAGATCGCGCGGTCTCCGATCAGCAGGATCGCGTCGGCGGAACTGTCTTGCGTGCGGTGGTCCAGCGGCAGCGGCTCCAGCCTCGGGAAGACGCCGTGTCGTTCGGCCAGCAGGATGCGGGCGAGAGTCGCACTGGTCCGCGACCCCTCATCCAGCGCGAGCGACTTCACCTCACCCCACGGCACGCGGCTATAGAGCTTCACGCTGAGCACCGGCCCGTGTGCGGCGACACACGCGTCCGAGATGATTTCGTAAGGAAAAGCAGCGTCTGCGCCGGATGTGTGGCTGGGGTCGGCGTCTTCGCCGCTCCCAGCGCGTGTGCGAGCAGGATTGAAGAACTGGGGGCTCGAAGACTCGACCCCAGCCACACATTGCCCGGAGGATCTCACGCCGCCGCGAAAGTATTCAATGCTCGGGATCAGCGCGACATCCAACGCGCCCGAGGCCAGGTCGTCGGCGAGGCGGCTCGGGTAGTCGAGCCGCAGCGTGGTGTGGCCGTTCAACAACTCATCCAACCCCTCGATGAGCGGTTTCGAGTTGAGATAGCTCACGGCCCCGACGGCCACTCGCGGTGGAGCGGTTTTCGCGACGGAGGCGGGTGTCGAGGTGGAATCGTTCGTCGGCGTGGCGGGCATGGTGAGGATTGGTCTGGTCGAGCGGCGCGGCTCGCGAATCGTTGGGGTTGGTGTGCGTGTGGGCATTTGCTCGTCTCCGGTCCCCTCGCCCCGGCGGGCACCACCGCTTCGGTGGTCCGGGGAGAGGGTGAGGGGCGAGTCTCCAAAAAAAGACCCTTCACCCTAGCCCTCTCCCCACCAAAGCGTGGGGCAAGGATACAAGAGGCGAGTTGGCAATCTTGGAGGTCGCGATTAGGATGCGTCCCCGTTCTGCGGCCCGCAAGGAAGGGACCGTATTCATGCCTCGGCATTAACCGATGGACCGATCTGCCGAAAGGATTGCTTGTGCCCGCGTCGCCACTTCAGCTTGCCATTGTCGGTTTGGGAAACGTCGGAACCGGCGTGGCGAAAATTCTGACCGAACATCCCGAACGTATCCTCCAACGAGCCGGTCGCCCCATTGAAATCCGCCGCGCCGTCGTTCGCGACCTGAACAAGACGCGCGACGTGAGCCTGCCCGCCGGAGTTCTCACCAACGACATCGAGTCGGTCATCCGCGACCCCCACATTCAGGTGGCTGTTGAGTTGATGGGCGGCATTCACCCCGCGCGCGAGGTGATGCTGAGACTGCTCGAAGCAGGCAAAGACATCGTCACGGCCAACAAGGCGCTGCTGTGCGAACACGGCGACGAGATTTTTGAATTTGCCCGCAAGCACGGACGGACCATCTGTTTTGAGGCGGCTGTCGCGGGAGGCATTCCGATCATCGCGGCCGTCGGTCAGTCGATGGCCGCCAATCAGATCATCGGCATTCAGGCGATCCTCAACGGGACGACCAACTACATCCTGTCCGAGATGTTGTTGCGCGGTCAGTCTTACGGCGAGGCATTGCAGCAAGCGCAAAACCTCGGTTACGCCGAGGCCGATCCGGCGCTCGACGTGAACGGGACCGATGCCGGTCAGAAGCTCGGCATCCTTGCGCAGTTGGCTTTCGGCGTGAAGGTGAAGTCGTCCGAGTTCCATGTCTCGGGGATCGACAAGCTGGAGCGAACCGACATCCAGCACGCGAAGGATCTGGGTTACACGATCAAGCTGCTCGCTCGCGTCAGCTTGAACAAGGGACGATTGGAGATGAGTGTTCGGCCGACGTTGATTCGTGCCGACCGACCGCTCGCACAAGTTCACGGCCCGTTCAACGCGATCCTGCTCGACGGCGATGTGGTCGGGAACGTGTGGTACTCGGGCCGCGGAGCCGGCCAACTTCCCACGGCCAGCGCGGTAACGGCCGACATCATCGACCTCGCCATTGGCCGCGCGCAGCTCACGTTCGCGCATCTCGATCTATGGCGCGAGACCCCGCCGTTTGAACTCGCTCCACTCAACGAATCGACCAGCCGCTACTTTTTGCGATTGTCGGTGGAGGATCGTCCGAACGTCCTCGCCGAAGTGACGGGAGTCCTCGGCCGCAACGGCATCAGTCTCTCGACGATCATCCAGCCGGAAGCCCCCGAAGTGGACTCCAGCGCGGGAGCGATTCCGACTGTCCCGCTCATCATCATGACTCACCGGACAAGTGCCGGAAGCCTGGCCGCCGCCGAACGAGAACTCGACCGACTGGCGTCCGTTCGCTCACCAAGAATGGTGCTGGCCGTCGCGGATTGAGTTTGACATTGAGACTCGTTTGCCGCGGCCCGGTGAAGGTGAGCGTTATCCGTCTCCATCATTTGGGCTGCCAACATTGGAGGCATGTACGATGGCAAAGAAATTGACATCCAAGAAGGCGACGAAACCCAAAGCAGCGAAGGCCAAAACGACGCCGGCTCAGACTAAGAGCACGACCATGACTCTGGAGGAAACCCTTAGACAACTTGAGTCGCTGGGCAACGCGGGTGTGCGTACTCAAAACGCCAAGAGCGGTGCGGGTGACAATCAGTTCGGCGTCAAACGCGGAGACCTTCGGATCCTGGCTAACAAGATCAAGACCAATCACGAATTGGCATTGTCTCTGTGGAAATCCGGAAACATTGACGCCCAGTTCTTGGCGACGCTCCTGATCAAAATCAGTCTTTTGTCGGCCGACGAGATGGATCGAATGGTGAGAAGCGTCACCTTTGCGTGGGTGGCCGACTGGCTCCATTCCTATGTCGTGAAAGAGCATGCCGACAAAGAGACCCTTCGCAAGAAATGGATGACGTCGGATGACCGCTGGGCGGCTCGCGCCGGCTGGCAACTGACGGCCGGGCGGGTCGCGAAGAGCCCAGAAGGACTCGACCTCGCAGCGTTGCTCGATCGCATCGAGAAGGAGATGGGCGCCGCCGCTCCCGAAGTGCAATGGACGATGAACTGCTGCCTTGCGGAAATCGGAATCCACTTCCCCAAACATCGAAAGCGGGCAATCGCGATCGGTGAAAAGCTGGGGATCTATCGCGACTATCCTTGTTCCAAAGGATGCACATCGCCATTCGCCCCGATCTGGATCAACGAAATGGTGAGGCGGCAGAGTTGAACCAAAGCACTGTCACCGATGAACAGCGGGATCACCAAGCGGTGAACCTGAGCCGCCGATCACGCGGGCTTCGAGGTCAAAGTCTCTTGGCGGCGGCTCGGTTACCGCCGTCGTTCGCGGTTGAAGAGTCACCGCAGCGCTACAGATATTCGTCGTCATCTTGCAAATCGGACTCGGTGATGACGCGGTGGCCGGCGTTGTTGAGGACGCTCAGGGCACCATCGACGTTATCGACGAAGAGCGCCACCGCGCCGTGGGCTGGGTGGCACGGATGACGTGTTGATGTTCCGCAGGACCAGTGGCGCTTCACCGCGCCGGCCCACCGCCAATTCTCGACGTTTCCCGATGATGGGCTGGCGCTCGAAGCGGGCTGGTCCCACCCTCCTGAGGAACATCGGGGCTGGGTGGCCTTGATCGACATCACGAACAACGCTGGATGTACCACTGCTTCGGAGTCTGCGAAGAAGCAGTGCCAATGAGGGGCAACCTCGCGAAGAACACTGTTTCTCCGCAGCAGAGGGGCGACAGGCGTTCCCGATCACGGTGCGTTCGAAGACTCCACGCACCCTACAGCCAAACTCGGACGTAGTAGATGCACAGCTCCTAAGGCGAGCGGCAAGAAAAAGTGTACGCATCGAAGCCTGACGCGCAAGCGAAGGACGTTCGACATCCGAAACTTCGCTTGCGCGTCAGGCTTCAATTGCCAGAGCATCCTGATAGTGGCGAGTAATCAGGTCATTCTGGATCCACAACAGTTTGTTGAAGGCTCGCAGCGCGGCCATTTCCTCAGGACGCGGCAGGCTTAAACTCAGGATCGTCTGGACTAAGGCGTCCGACACAAAGCCCATCAGCGAGTTCATCTGGATGAGCGGAACGTTCAGTTCTTTCGAGCCAGCCTTCGGCGTGTGAATTTTGCCGACCAGATCGAGGTAACTCACCATCGCACCGTCGTACGGCCTAGTCACCAGCGAAACCAGATACCGACCCAAGTGCTGCTTGCGAAACTGGATCATTTCGTGATCCTGTGTAAGCGAAGCCAGCTCGACGGGAACGGCTCCCTGATAGCCGGATTGTCGCGGCAGAAAGTGACGCTTGGTGGCGTCGTAACCGAATAGCTTGTCATAGACGGCATCGACCAAGCCCGAAACGAGTGGTGCCAGCGCGCCGGCGGCTCCATGAATCGCTTGGATGTCCTGTTCGCTAAAGCCAATGAACTCGGCGAGGTAGGCAAACCGATATTCCAATTCTGTTTCGAGTCGGCGTTCGTCGATCTGCTTCATGACGGAGTTCCTTTCGTGTACGTTTGACGATCAGTGAGGTGCGGCGGACTAAAATGGATTCGTCTGTCCACTTTGAGTACCACTCTACATCGGCTAAAGAAGACTTCAAGGTCCAGTTTAGGAAAGAGCCAGGTTCGGAACATGTTTTCTCAAACCGTGGAATATGCGCTCCGAGCGGTCGTCTACCTGGCCGGTCAGTCTCCGGAGGCCCGCACCACGGACCAGATTTCCGAGGCGACGCAGGTGCCCAAGCCCTACCTTTCCAAGGTGTTGCAGAATCTCGGACGCGGTGGCATCGTTCGCAGCCAACGTGGCATCGGCGGTGGAGTGACACTCGTGAAGACGCCCGAGGAACTGACGATTCTCGATGTCGTCGATGCCGTCGAACCGATTGAGCGAATCGAAATCTGTCCGTTGGGTCTGAAGTCTCACGGCAAGCACTTGTGCCCGCTTCATCGCCGGATGGATGATGCATTGGCGATGGTGCAGGATGCGTTCCAAAAAACGACTCTGGCCGAAGTGCTGGCCGAGCCTTCGCGAAGCACTCCGCTGTGCGAGGCGAAGAAAACATTGCCGCGCAAGAAAAAATGAGCGGCATCAAACAACTCCTGAAGTTCGTCTGCACACCATCAACGCACCGTGAATTAATCCGCTATGACGAGTCAGATCGTTGTTGGCCGTGATCTGGAATTCCTGCTCATTTGGAACCGAAGCATGCTGAGATTGACTGCGACCCGATTGACTTTGATGGGTTTTGCCTGTGTTGGCTGTACCGAGCGACCACAAGCCGCTCCCGAAGTTCCCGTGCCTGTCGCGAAGGCGATTGCCAGCGAGGCGACTTCTGCGACAGCGACTGGTGAGGCGAAGACGGAGCCATACGAAGCGTCCGTGGGCGGATTCAAGTTCATGGTCCCCGTCGGTTGGCAGGAGCAGCCCCCGAAAAGTGAGTTCGTTCTCGGTGAGTTTTCGCTGCCGGGTCTAGCCGGGGTGGCGAGGCTGACAGTCTCTTCTGCGGGAGGTGGAATCGAAGCGAACCTCGAACGCTGGCGAGGCCAATTCAGTCGAGGCCCCAACGATCCCGAGCCGCAAGAATCGGAAGTCACGTTCGATGGCCAAAAGGGGACACTCATCGAGTTGTCCGGCAGTTACACCGACATGTTCGGAGGTGGAAAGCCGAGCCGCGACTGGCGCATGTTGGGCGTGGCTGTTCCCATGGGATCAACCAACGTGTTTGTAAAACTCACCGGACCGCAGGCGACCGTGACCGATCAACGTGAGGCGTTCGTCAAGTTCGTTGGATCAGCCAAAGCCGAAAAGTAGATCACTCGTATAACGAGCCACAGCCAGTTTGATCGACCAGCTTTGCCAAGCCACCATTCTCTTTCACAACAGGACGACTCCACCCATGCCCGCCCGCTTGATAGATGGCAAAGCCATCGCCGCATCGATTCGTGAGCGTCTCGCCGTAGACGTTGCCGCGTTCACACAGGCGACGGGTGTCACACCCAAGTTGGCGGCCGTGCTGGTGGGAGACGACGCTGCCAGCCAGGTCTATGTGCGAAACAAGGAGCAAGCCTGCCGAAAGGTTGGGATGGTGAGCGATGTTCATCGTTTGCCCACTTCGACCACGCAGGCCGAACTGCTGGAGTTAGTCGGTCGGTTGAATGCCGATCTCGCCGTGCATGGCATCTTGGTGCAACTCCCGCTACCGAAGCACATCCACGAAACGACGGTTCTCGACGCAGTTCATCCGCTGAAGGATGTCGATTGCTTTCATCCGGAAAACGTCGGGCTGATGGTGCAGAACCGGCCGAGGTTTCTGCCGTGTACACCGCATGGCGTGCAGGTGTTATTGCGTGAGTCCGGCACGGTTGTGGGCGGGGCACATGTGGTCGTCTTGGGACGCAGTGAGATCGTGGGGAAACCCGTCGCGATGATGCTGCTTCAAAAGGGTGAGACTGCGAACGCAACCGTCACAGTCTGTCACAGCCGCACGACGAACCTCGCCGATGTGACTCGCTCCGCCGACATTCTGATCGCCGCGATTGGGAAGCCCGAGTTCGTCACCGCCGACATGGTGAAGCCGGGAGTCGTCGTGATTGATGTCGGGATCAATCGGCGCGACAACGCGCTCGTGGGCGATGTCGCGTTCGCATCGGTGAGCGAAGTCGCTGCGGCCATCACACCCGTTCCCGGCGGAGTCGGCCCGATGACGATTGCCATGCTGCTGGAAAACACACTGACGGCGGCGAGACTGGCAGCGAACTCAGGCGAGCGGCAGGGAAAGTGAGACAATTACTTCGTTGTCCACGCGGCGATACCGCTCACGGACAAGGATGGCACATTTCACACTAACCCGAAGCGTGAGCGAGGACGTGTGTTGCATCCTCGCTTACGCTTCGGGTTAGTGTCCGCGCGATGCCTAGGCGAAGCCGACTTGGCCGTATCAGTTATCACCGAATCTTTTTGAGAGAACCATGATGGCCACTCCTTTGCGTTTGCTCTTCGGTTGGATTCTGTTCGCCATGTGCGCGACGACGGTCGCGGGCGAGTTCAACGAGGTCCTGAACATCGGCGATGCGGCTCCGTCGTGGAGCAACCTGCCGGGGACGGACGGCAAGTCGCATTCGTTGGCCGACTACAAAGAGAAGGCGGCCGTCGTGCTGGTCTTCACCTGTGCGAGTTGCCCGACGGCCGTCGATTACGAGGACCGCCTCAATGATCTCGCCAAACGATTTGGTGGAGCCAGCGGACAAGTCGCCTTCATTGCCGTCTGCGTGAACCGCGTCAAGGGCGACCTGTTGGCCGACCTGACCGAACGCGCCAAGCAGCGGCAATTCGCCTTCGATTATCTGCACGATGAGTCTCAGAAAATTGCGAAGGACTACGGAGCGATCTTCACTCCCGAATTTTACGTGTTGGGCCGCGACCGCAAACTCGTCTACATGGGGGCGTTCGACGACAAGACTGATGCCACGCTCGTTCAGCAGCGCCACGTCGAAGCGGCCATCACAGCGGTCCTGAAGAACGAGTCACCCGCCGTAAAAGAAACCGCCGCGCGAGGTTGCCGAGTCCGCTATGCCCGTGAGCGAAAGTAAGAACCTGTCCAAGAATGACGCCGCCGTTTGTCGCCTTTCGCTCCGCGAAAGGGCGTTCTTTCGCGGAGCGAAAGACGACATTTTTTTGGACAGGTTCTCAGGATCGGTGCATCAATCTCTGCCGTGGCCGACGCTGCCAGCGTCAGTTCGGATGCTGGCAGCATCTGCGGACTCACGCCGACCAGCATTGGCTACCGCCATCGACGCGCAACACTTGGCCTGTGACGAAGTCGCCCAGCGGCCCGGCGAAGAATTCGATCACGCGGGCCACTTCATCGACGAGGCCGACGCGATCGAGAGTCCCCTCTTCGACGAGGCGTTCACCGGGAACATGTCGCGTGCCGAGGAACCGGCCGGTCCGAGTGTCACCCGGCGCGAGGCTATTGACGGTCACGTTGAAGGGTCGCAGTTGAGTCGCCAGGCACCGCGTGTATTCGACCACTGCCGCTTTCGCTGTCGAATAGATCACGCTGGTCTCGTTCCCTTTGAATGCGGCGATCGAGCTGATCGTGATGATCCTCCCGTATCTGCGTTCCATCATCCCGCGTGCCGCCTGCTGGCAGACCAGGATCGTGCTGAGCAGGTTGCGGTCGAGAACGGCTTTGACATCGATCTCTTTGACCATCACGGCATCGTTGGGATTCGGTTTGCCTCCCGCTGCGGCCACATCGCCGCCCGCATTGTGTACCAGCACGTCAATCGGCCCGAGTTCGCCGGTTGTCGTCTGCACGACGCGCTCCACATCCGCACTGAGCGTCAGGTCACCCAGCACGCGAATCGTGCGCACGCCAAACTGCTCACCAATCTGGCGGGCAGTGTCGGTCAGCGTGGTCCCTTCGCCATATTCAGCCGGCCCGTTTTCGCGCATGCCATGCACGGCGATCGCACAGCCCAGCGCGGCCAACCGCTCCGCAAAAGCCCTCCCCAAACCGCGTCCTGCTCCCGTCACCAATGCGACTCGACCCGCCAACGACTGCTCCACGATGCCATGTCCTCTCTGCCAAAAGTTGTTGTGAACGATGGGCGGGATTGTGTCGTGACGTGCCACCGCTTTCCAGCTTGAGTGAAGGTGGCAGGTCGGCGATTTACAGGGGTGGTCGGCGACATCGTTTGGCGAACGACAGTTGAACCTATTCCACGGGAAGGCAAGTCTTGCCGATCGTCTTAGCAGCCTGTTGAAAAATATCTGTAGGGTGGGACAAGCTCGCTTCGAGTGCCGGCCCACCAAGAAAAGTCTCTGTGTTTGATGGTGGGCTGGCGCGGCGAAGCGCCGCTGGTCCCACTCTACGGTCCTTTTTCAACAGGCTGTTAGGATCGGGGCCGCAAGAAGTTTCCGATTCGAGGAGACGTAGTCCGGCCACGTTGGTCCGGACGAAATTGATCGACGAAGATGGCGAGGAGACACGTCCGGACCAACGGGGCCAGGCTACGAGTGTCGGTACGAAAGAGCGTCCGGGACGCTGCAAACAGCGGCTGATCCCCGACAGCGTTTTCCGGCAGAACTTAGGATCGGCGCAGAAATAATTGTCGTGGTTCGCTCCGCGAACAAACGTTGGTTCGCG
>JAYVDI010000353.1:0-3679 GCA_043749505.1 Schlesneria sp.
ACCACATCGGTTCCCGGCCTCTTGCCGAATGCGGGTTCGTCGTTCCTCGGAAATCCACGACGGCGTCATGGTTGGACCGGCACCCGGAGACCGCGGCGAACCGCCTCGCTCAGCGCTTCCGCTTTGCGAACCAAGCCCTCTTGATAGACCTGCATCAATGCGGTCAGTTCAGCCTGTTCGGCGGCGGCTAAACTCGCCGACTGCTGGTCGCTGAGGAGTTGACTGAGACGATCATCGTCCGTGGCGGACATTTGTAAGTCGCAAGCCTGGATCACGTCGTCATCGCTGCATTGCCGCAGTTCGATGTCCGCCGAGTTACCCCAGGGTTTGAGCGACAACTCGATGCTCTCGGCCAACAGATCGTTCACGGATCGCCCGGCGCGATTCGCAACCGCCTGAGCGCGCCGCAGGAGGGATTCGGAAAGGTTGAGCGTCAGTTGCGTGCTCATGGCCAGTCTCACTGATTTACCGTTGGGGATTTTCGGATTGGAAGACGGCTCGCAATTCTACGGCGCAAGATTGCGAATACGACTGTTGGCTGTGGAAACAGGCATCGGCGACCGAACAAAGCCATTGAAATCACATTCGGCCGACGGTGCTGCGACCCGGACACTCAAAGCCGCGTCCGGTCCACGCTGCCGACTCGTGGAGGGAACTGCGGGGGCCACGGTCAGGGAGTCTTCAACAGGACCGTGCTCTTCGATGAGCGAAGTCGGATGCCAAAGTCACACCGTCTGCGGGAGGGCCATGCTTGTGGCTGTGATGGCTCCGTCAACAATCCACGTCTCTGCTTCATTCGCACGGCCACATCCGCGGGTCGCCATTGAAGCAGTGGCACATCTTGTCCATATTCATAATCTGAGCCGGCCCACCCCGCCTTCTCCAGTTTTGAACCGTGAACTAGGACTTCTTGCCGCGTCGAGTTCGTCCATCCGTCGAAGAGCCGGCTCCCTTCCGGCTTTGCTCAAGCGTGGAGCGAATCAAGGAAGAGATGATTTCCGCCCGTTGGACTCGGGAATATTTGTCGCCAGGCGCTTTAGTCGAAGCTTTCAAATAGCGGAAGACATCGTCTCCCGAGTTGGACGCCTCCGTCTCCGTGAGCAGTTTCTTCGCAGAGAATAGCGAATTGACCTGATGGAAAAAGTCCGTGACAGCGGAGCCAACTGCGTCGGACATGATCGGAAGGTTTTCGACAACAAGTGCCGAGTGGATTTCGACCAAAAGCGTAAAAAGGTCCGTCTGCTTCCATGCGCGGGATTTAGTCTCAAAGCCGCATCGTTCAACAAAATCGAAAACACGATCCAGCGCCACTTGCATTTTGTCTTGTTGCGGAAAGTCGTCGTTGTACCGTTCGAGATACTCTTCGTTCTTCTCCGCGCGATGGTAGTAACCAGAAAGAAGTGTCGTCACCAAGATTACGCAAAACGCGACGTCGTGCATCCGCTTTTCATAGGCGGCAGGGAAAACTTTGTGGTCTTTGAAAAAAGGCTGAAGCGATAACGCTCCGCAGTATTGTATGTATTTTCCGCGAAACATTGCGTTCAGAGTTTCCATTGTCGTCAATGCGTAGTCAGTGGAATTGATTCGCTTGAAAATCTCCATCAGTCGAGCCGTGGCGATCACCCCAAGATCGCGAACGGCAACTTCCGAATCCAAAAAGGCCGTTTGTTCGTCTTCGGGTAGTGCGTCGTATCGTGGGATCTTTCGGTACAGCAAGTCGGTAGAACCGCGAACATAATCTTTCAACGTGGAAATGCGTTGCTGACCATCCACCAGCCAACGCTGTCGCTTGGCGCTCTTTCGGTCCAAAATGCCCGTGGCAACGAATATCTCAGGAAATGGAAACTTCATTAGGACGGTGTCGATGAAGAACTCTTTGTCGTCGTTCGTCCATACCAATCGTCGTTGAAAGGCGGGTCGAACAATCAGCCGTCCTTCTTCAACGTCTTGGATCAGATCTCCGATCCGTGTGTTTGAAGCGCTCATTGACCGTCCTTTCGCAAATCCTGCCGACACCTGGAGACCATTATTTCTTGATACGCTTCGAGTCGATCCCACGAACGATAGAGTCTGGCCGAGATTGCTCGAATTCCACACGTTCTTTGCGCCGTCAGAGCATCGAAGAATTCGGCCCATTTGCGGCCATTCTCGAATCGCTTGAGGTTCGGCAATTCGCGTGGTGCGATCCATCCTTGAAAAAGTTCGGAAGCAAACTTTCTTCCATTTGAATCAGCCCAGCCGCGATCTGTTCGTGCCAGGTCAAATACTCGATCCCAATAGTCGTCAAACAGTGATGCCGAGATGATGGCGACATCAACATCTGAATGCATTGCGACTGGCTGATACCGTTTCTTGGGCTTCAAGCTGAATCCCATGCGACACGAACCCACTAGAATCACCGCAGTCGGATGTATCCGGAATTCCTGCGCGATTGCCCGACGCAGTCGATAGTAAACTTCTGCGCCAACGACGGCGGGCTCGCCGGTTGTGATATGTTTTTGAATCACGTCCCGGAGGCTGTCATGAGCCATCGCGAGGTCGTTCCGGAATGCAGAAATGCGGGATTCACAATCCGTGCCGAAGGGAGGGCTGTCGTGTTGTTCTTGAGTTGTCATTTCATCCGAGTTCCTCAAAAGCCAATGAATGTCGAAACGACACCTTGTTGTTGCAAGGATGTTTGACGAAGAGAATGCATTCTCAATTGTTACGGTGCAAACGGTTCAGGAAGCAGCTCTAAATCTTGTCGAGCTGTTCCGTCATGTATTTGCAAAAAACCGGGCTTAGATCGATGCCGGTGGCCGGTCTTCCAGATTGAACGGCAACGCGAAGCACGGTCCCACTGCCGGCGAAGGGATCGAGTACCGCCCCATCAGGAGGGCACCCGACAGTCAAGCAACGCTCAACGAGTTCGTCCGGGAACGCAGCGGAATGACGACCGTTGTTGTTCTTTGGTCGCGAAGAAATGGTCCAGATGTCCTCCTCCCCACCTCTCAGTCCTGCGCGATCGAAGAAGTACTTCGGAGACTTGCTAAACAAGAATACCGTCTCATAGGTGCGCCAAGGTCGATCATGAGCGGTTGTCTCCGGAAGCGCTCCTTCTCGTCGCCAGATAATCGGAGAGCGAAGCACCCAGCCCTGCTCAATCATTTTCAGAGCGACGCGCCACGGTATTCCGATCGCGGTCTTCCGAGGAACACCGAGTCCGCTGGTATCGACGGCTCGCAATCCAAAACGCCTAGCGCGGTTTTTGGGGTCAGTGCCTTTCGGCTGCCCCTTCGCGGAGTAGTAAGTATCGCCCAGATTGAGGAACAGAACGCCGTCTTGCCGAAGAACGCGACGCACACCGTCCATCGACTTGACGACTGCATCAACGTACTCGTCGATTTGCGGTTCCTTGCCGATTTGCCCCTCCACATCGTAATCACGCTGCCAGTAGTACGGCGGCGATGTGATTGCGCAAGCAAAATGTTTTTCCGGGAGCGTCTGCAACACGGCCCGAGCATCGCCACGATGCACAATCCAAGGAATACTTTGCTTGGTGTGACCACTCCATTCATGCAACCCACAGGGTGTCGTTGGCGTGGGGGGGATCTCAATTGCTACGGCGATTCCGCTCTTGGGGTTCGGTTTCCCATTTCGTGAATGCACTCTTCCGTTGGTTACCGTCTTCACTTTGTCC